>CAZCPL010000049.1:0-27519 GCA_964500255.1 uncultured Solibacteraceae bacterium
GGCGTGCCGGTTGGCGCGCAGGGGGTGGACCTCGACGCACTCGCCAAAGCGATTCGGCGAGAGAGTCCGCGGGCGTTCGTGGTGACGCCGAACTTCCAGAATCCGACAGGGGCGACGCTGCCACTTGCCGCGCGTCAAGCCATCTTGAAGCTGACCCGCGAAGCCGGCGTCGTGCTGATCGAGAACGATGTTTACGGCGAACTGCGCTATCGCGGTGAGGCGATGCCGACGATCAAGCAACTCGATCCCGGTGGAGATACGATTTTGCTGCGCAGCTTTTCAAAACTTGCGTTTCCAGGTTTGCGCGTGGGTTGGGCCATCGGACCCAAGATTTTTTGCAAGCGCCTGGCAGAAGCCAAGCAATCCTGCGATCTGCATACCGATCAGCTTTCGCAGGCGGTGTTGCTGCGGTTTCTCGAATCGGGACGGCTTGCCGACCATTGCAAGCGTGTGATCGAAGCGGGCAGGGAACGGCTGGATGCGGCGCTACAGGGGTGCGAGCGGTATCTGCCGCCGGGAACGAGCTACACACGGCCTGAAGGCGGCATGAATTTGTGGGTGCAGTTGCCGGATGGCATCGACGCGGGCGAGATGTTGCAGCGTGCCCAGCGCGAGGGCGTTTCGTATCTTCCCGGCAAGTACTTCGGCGTGGCGCGGGATTTTTCGAATTGCCTGCGCATCAGTTTTGCGGGGCTTGCACCGGACAAGATTCGGCAAGGCCTCGAAATTCTAGGTTCAATCTATCGGAGCGAGTGGCAACGAGTGGAAGCCGGTAGACGGCTCGATTCACAGCCTGCGCTCGTTTAAATACAGGAGAGATCATGTTACTCGATGAACAATTTCGGCTGAAAGTCGGACTGGCTGAAATGATGAAGGGCGGCGTCATTATGGACGTCACCAACGTGGAACAGGCTCAAATTGCCGAACAAGCCGGCGCCTGCGCCGTGATGGCGCTCGAACGCATCCCCTCGGATATTCGCAAAGACGGCGGCGTGGCGCGCATGTCGAATATCCGGATGATCCGCGAGATTATGGATCGCAAACTCTCGATTCCCGTAATGGCCAAGGCTCGTATCGGACACTTCAGCGAGGCCCGCGTGCTCGAAGCGCTCGGTATCGACTTCATCGACGAGAGCGAAGTGTTGACCCCGGCGGACGAAGAGCACCACATCGACAAGCGCGACTTCAAGATTCCGTTCGTTTGCGGCGCGCGCAATCTGGGCGAGGCGCTGCGGCGCATCGCAGAAGGCGCGGCGATGATCCGCACGAAGGGCGAAGCGGGATCGGGCAACATCGTGGAAGCTGTGCGCCATATGCGCACGATCATCAAGGAAATCCGTCAGCTTACGGTGCTCGGTAAGGAAGAACTGGTGCACGAGGCCAAGAAGCATATGGCTCCGCTGGAACTGGTGGAATCCTGCGCAAAGCATGGCAAGTTGCCGGTTCCGAACTTCTCGGCCGGTGGCATCGCGACACCCGCTGACGTGGCGCTCGTCATGCACCTCGGTGCTGAAGCCGTGTTTGTGGGCTCGGGTATCTTCAAGAGTTCCGACCCGGAACGCCGCGCGAAGGCGATCGTCAAGGCTGCGACCCATTATCGCGATGCGGCGAAGGTTCTCGAAGCGAGTGAAGATCTCGGCGACGCCATGCCGGGGCTCGACATCTCGAAGCTGCCTGAGTCGGAACTGATGCAGACCCGAGGCTGGTAGGCATGGGCAAAAGGGTTGGCGTCCTGGCGCTGCAGGGTGATTTCGAAGCGCATTGCAAAGCCCTGCGGCGCTTGGGCGCGGAAGCGGTCGAGGTTCGCACAGAGCGCGAGTTGGAAGGTCTCGACGGGCTGGTGATTCCGGGTGGTGAAAGCACAACCATGCTGAAACTGCTGGATCTCGAAAACCTATTTGAACCTCTGCGGCGTTTTGGCGAACAAAAGTCGATTTTCGGAACATGCGCGGGTGCGATTCTTCTCGCCCGCCATGTGACGAATCCCGTGCAACGTTCGTTCGGGTTGATGGATATCGAAGTGGAACGCAACGCCTACGGGCGGCAGATCGACAGCCGCATCGTGCATATCAGCGGAGACGGGTTTGCAGACATCGAAGCGGTGTTTATCCGCGCACCGATCATCCGCTCGACGGGCGCAGGGGTCAGGGTGCTGGCTCGCTATCGGGACACCGCTGTGCTTGCGGAAGAGGGGCGTCACATGGTGGCGACCTTCCACCCGGAACTCACCGAAGACCCTCGCATTCACCGGATGTTTTTGAGTAAGCTCGTTTAAGCGCATGAAACGTGTTCTGTTTGTTTGTATTGGCAACTCCTGCCGCAGCCAGATGGCCGAATGGTTCGCACGCACCTATGGGATGGATGTAATGAAGCCCGAAAGTGCGGGTCTGCAGCCTGCGGGCGTGGTCGCGGAGATGACCAAGCTCGTCATGCTCGACAAGAACATCACGATGATCGATCCGATTCCCAAGGGCATCGCCGAATTCAATCCCGACAACATTGACCTGATCGTGAACATTAGCGGCTTCGGTTTGCCCAAGATGTATCGCAGCAAAGAGATCATCACGTGGGCGGTTGAGGATCCGATCGGGAAGAAGCAAGTGCTCTATGAGAAGGTTCGCGATCAACTGGAAGCTCTGGTGATGCGGCTGATCTTGGAACTGCGGAGTGCATCGGGTCCGCCGCGAAGGAACCGTCCGCCTGCCGTTCCGGGTGGTGGGATGTTACGTTAGCGGCGTTTGGCGCGTCTGAATGACAGACCGTCTACAATTGACAAGAGGTTTCATGAATCGAAGAAGAGCAATCCTGTCGGCTGCGGCCGTTGGACTCGCGGGCGCGGTAGGCGTCCTCGGTCAAGGCATGCAGCCGCCTAAGACACATCTGAAGATGGGCGATACGGCCCCGGACTTCGAACTTTTGTCCACCGCAGGTGGCAAGGTGAAGTTGTCCGACTGGCGCGGCAAGAAGAATGTGATTCTCGCATTCTTTCCCGCTGCCTTCACCGGCGGTTGAACGAAGGAAATGACCGCGTACCAGGCTGGTATCGCAAAGTTCACCGACGCCGACACGCAAGTTTACGGCATCAGTACCGACAACACCCCGTCACTGAAAGAGTTCGCCGCGAAGGTCAGCGCCAGCTATCCGCTGCTTTCCGACTTCGCGACTCGTGGCACTGCCAAGAGTTATGGCATTCTAATCGAATCTCTCGGCGTCGCGAATCGCGCCACGTTCCTGGTAGATATGGAAGGCAAGATCGCGCACATCGAAGAAGGTTCTGCCGCAATCAATCCCGAAGCCGCTCTGACGGCTTGCCAGCGCACCAAGAAGAAGTAAGTAAGTCGCGACTTCGGTTGCGAAGCCAGCGGTTCCCTGCAATGCACGGGGAACCGCTTTTCTCTTGCAGGCCCCTAGCGTTGCACGCGCCCCGAACCGCCGCCTTTGATAAGTCCGTCAACCTCTTCGACCGTGAAGCGGTTGAAGTCGCCGGGGATCGAGTGTTTGAGACACGATGCCGCCACGGCGAATTCCAAGGCTTCCTGCGGCGTGGCGCGGTTGAGCAGGCCCCAGATGAGTCCGCCACCGAAGCAGTCTCCGCCGCCCACGCGGTCGACGATGTGGGTGATGTCGTAGTGCTTCGAGAGCAGGAATTCCTTGCGGTTGTTGAGGCAGGCGGACCAGCCGTTGTGCGAGGCGCTATGGCTTTCGCGCAGGGTGATGGCGATGGTTTCGAGGTTCGGATACTGTGTGAGCACCGTGTCGGTGAGCTTGCGGTATTGTTCGGTGTCGAGCTTGCCCGAGTGCACATCGGCTTCTGTCTGGATGCCGAGGGCCATCTGGCAATCTTCTTCGTTGGCGATGCCAACGTGGACATACTCGAAGAGTTTGGACATGACTTCGCTGGACTGCTTGCCATACTTCCAAAGGTTCTTGCGGTAGTTGAGATCGCAGGAAACCTTAAGGCCTGCGGCGTTGGCGCTCTGCACGCTCTCGAGCGCAAGATCGGCGGCCGATTGCGACAGAGCGGGTGTGATGCCAGTGATGTGGAACCAGCCTGCGCCCTCGAAAGCCTTATCCCAATCGATGTCGCCGGGCTTGGCGAGGGCGATCGCGGAATACTCGCGGTCATAGACGACCTTTGAAGGACGCTGATTTGCTCCGGGTTCCACGAAGTAGATGCCGAAACGTCCCTTCTGGCGGACGATGCCACTGGGGTCAACGCCGAAGCGGCGGAGGTCGCCAATGAAAGCGTCGACGATGGGGTTGGCGGGCGGTAGCACCGTGACGTAGCGGGCCGGGTATCCAAAGCCGGCCAGTGCGACTGCCACATTGGCTTCGCCGCCGCCGAAGGTAGCGAGGAATTGCGGGGATTGTAGAAAGCGTTCGAATCCGGGAGGCGCGAGACGGAGCATGATCTCGCCGAAGGTGACAACGGGTTTGGGCATGAACTTAGGATTTTATCAGGGTCCGGTGGGGCCGGTATTGTCGGCGGACGTTTGTCACTGACGACGCGCTTCCTCCGCTTCCTCAATGGAAAAGTACTCATCCAAAAAATGACTCAAGAGCCGCTCCCGCAGCCCGATATGCTTTTTGTACGGCATGCTCGTGCTGTATGCAACGAAAATACTCCTAAGGAAACCAGATCACCATGAAGAAGTTCGCCTCGGCCCTGTTGGGCGTCACCCTCCTGTTCGGCGCAGCGACGGCCGCCTACTCCTCCGATACCCACGGTAAGGACCACAAGGACGACAAGAAGCACAAAGAAGAGAAGAAAAAGGGCCACTAAGCCTCACTGTTTTTTTCCTCCTCTAGGTCAGCATTGCCGCTCAGTCCGATGCGCTAGCGCCCTCTTGCTGTTTGAAGGGGTGTTCAGGCGCCATGCGCTCGGACGGTAGCGGTGATGCGCCCTACGCCGTCAATCCTTGCGGCTACGCTGTCTCCGGGCTTGATTCGTGCGCCTTTGGGGCATCCAGTGGAGATGAGATCGCCAGGGTAAAGGGTCATAAAGTCACTATGGAACCGGACCAACTCGAAGGGCCGGTGACGCATGTTCCGAACGAAGTCCCGGGAACAGATGCCGTCCTTTGCGCTACTGTGCTCGGTGATCACTTCGAGGGAATCCACGTCGTCGATCTCGTCTTTCGTGACGACCACCGGTCCGAAACTAAAGAACGTGTCGATACTCTTGGATCTGGTCAGATAACGGGTGTTTTTTCGCAAAACATCGAGCGCCGTCAGGTCAAGTGTCGTTGTATAGCCGAAAATCGCGTCGGCGACCTCTTCGGGCTTCAGGAACCGGCAGGTTTTGCCGATCACCACTCCCAGTTCACCTTCCGCATCGACGTCGTCCGATACAAAGGGCGGAGGCAGGATGATGTCGCCTCCGGGCTGGAACATGCATGAAGCGGGCTTCATGAAGCTGCCCGGTTCCTCTGGCTGCACCGCGTCGATGTCTTCCGCGTGCGATTTGTAGTTTAGGCCGATGCACCAGATCTTGGGCGGGACGTCATAGGGCAGAATCGGCGTCAAGTCCTCATAGGGTAGCGCGGCGATACCCTCCAAGCTGCCTTGGATCTGCTGCTGTGCCGCCGTCTGGATGATCGTCAGCAGATCGTTGGGCACTCTTATGCCCAACTTGGCGTTGATCTCTTCTATCGGCAATACCCCGGCTGTCGTCAGAATACCGGTATGGCGTTGGCCGTGATGCTTGAATCGAAGTAGTTTCATGAATTTCTATAAGCTCCTGGCGATGTCGACGAGGTCGCTAAAGAGGCCGTAGGCGGTTTGTTCCACTCCCGGCGATAAGGATACCGTACCGATCGTTCCCATCAGATCGGTATGCAGCAGTAGTAGGTTTGAAGTCCCTCTCATCGTCGCCAAGGGATCGGTGGCGTCGAGTACCTCGGCGCGAACTCGCAGCTTCAACTCACCGTCCTCATTGCGCCGGCCTCGGCTGACGAGCGCCACGGCCTTGCCCTTGCTCTTGAGATCCGCCAGTTTCTCCGGGGTGAGATTGCCGATGCCCTTGCGATCTACATCGAGCGGAGTGACGTGGGCGTCCAGCAGGACATTGGCGAGCGCTGCCGCTTTGGCTGCGGAATCCCAACCGTCGATGTCATACGAGGCATCCGCTTCGGCGACGCCCAAGCGCTGAGCCTCCTCAATACCCTCATTCATGGACTTACCGTCGAGCATCGCGGCCAACACAATCTTCGTGGTCGAGTTCAGTACACCCGTAAAGCCGTTGATCTTGACGCCGGGCAGACAGTTACGCGCCATGTTGAAGACGGGCGCACCATCCATACAGGTGGATTCGAAGCGGAACTGCAACTGCTGGGTGTTGGCCTCATCGCGAAGCGCGGCGTAAGCGTGAGAGATCGGTCCCTTGTTGGCGGTGACGACGTGGATGCCGCGTGCAAAAGCCTCGCGAATGTGGCTGATGGCGGGTTCCCCGGATGCGGGTTCGAGCGTCGTGATTTCAAGCATGACCTCGGGCTGGCAGAGGTCCAGAAACTGTCCGACGGGGCATCCAGGAGACTGGAAGACGGGTTCGAGGGGGAGTCCTCGGAGATCGATTGCATGGGCAGTACGCTTCTGGACCCCCGAAATGAGAAACGGGAAGACCGAGCGTTTCGATTGGAGCAGGCGGGCAAAAGCGTGGCCGACGTTTCCGTATCCGATGAGTGCGATTCGCAATCCCGTATTTTAGCGCGAGAAATGTCTCAAGCTCCTGGGTTTCTGCTCGATAAGACAGGTAGAGGCGAATATGAATGGTATGACCTCTCCCCTAGAGGGACTACAAAGAGCAGAAGCCCAGATCGCAGATTCCGCAAAGCGCCTCTCACGCCTTCCGGCTGCGTTAACCTCACTGCTGGCGAGCACGGGTGGGGTTGGCGGAGAACCTGTGGATATTGTCGACTTAAGCGCCGAGAGTGTGGCTCTCTTGCAAGCACGCAATGTTGCGGATGCTAACATCGCGGCATTCCAGGCGTTCGATCAAATACAGCAGCACCTGCTGAATCTACTGGGCTAGCTAGCGCCTACTGAGCGCAAGGAACCCGCAGGCAGTTCGCCACTGGTCCAAGTAAACGCCAGTCGTTCCCGTTTTACGCAAAGGCGTGGATGCGCGCACCACAACCAGTAACATTGCGCCGCAAACGTTTGCGCGGCGTTACCGGAGAATAAATACCGATAGCCGCGCGCGGGCCATCTGGTGTTGTGAGGGGAGCGGATCTGGCAAGCATCGCTAACACTCACCGCGCTTCGACCGGATTCGCGCCTCTAGGGCGATCATCAGCCGGTTGCGGATGGCATCCGGCACCGACTGGGGCGTCATTCCTTTGTAGACATCCAGAGTTTGTTTGGTGGTATCGGCGACAACGAAGCAGTTCGGGCAGTCGTTCAGATGCTTCTGGATCTCAGCACGGAGACCTGGGTCGCAGCACTCATCCAAATAGTCGTTCAACTCGCGTAAGAAATCTTTACAGGTAAGCAAGCATGTCCTCCGGTTGTTTCTTGAACAAGCGGGTGAGCTTTTCGCGTAGTTGCAGACGGGCACGAAGCAAACGGCTCTTCACGGCCGGGATCGAAAGCTCGAGGGCTGCAGCCGTCTCTTCGGTGCTCAGTTCCTCGACATCTCTCAGTACGAAGACGGTGCGGTAAGGCGGTGCCAGACTCTGAATGGCGTTTTCCAGGATGCCATGCAGTTCTTCTTGCGTGTATTTCTGCTCCGGGTTGCCTTCCCACACCGCGATCTCTCGTTGCACTGTCTCTTCGCCAGTTTCCATTGGTTCATCGAGGGGCACTGTGCGATCCGATTTCCGCTTCCGCAACTTCATGAGCGCTTCGTTCACGGTGATCCGCACGAGCCATGTGTAGAATTTTGAGTTCCCCTGAAAACGATCGAGGTGTTCGTAAGCCTTAAGTAAAGCGTCCTGTAAAACGTCCTCAGCGTCTTCGTCATTTTGTGTGATGCGCTTCGCCAAGCGAAGGATTCTGCGTTCGTAGCGATTTACGAGTTCGGTGAAGGCTTGCATGTCCCCTGCACGCGCGCGGTTGACGACTTCGATCTCTTCGTTGGCCACTGGAGCGTCGGCCTCAGCGGTCAAATCAGCCTCAATGCGCGGTTCTTCTTCTTGCGCTTCCATATCGTTCCTTCAATATAGCCGTTTTGATCCACGAACGTACTGCGGAAAGCGGCGAACGGCGATTTCCAGGTGTTGAACGCGGACTGGGCATCGGCCAACGCCTAGTCATCTCGAGGGCGCAGGTAGAAATCCAGTGGATTCGCCGGTGGCTCACGATCCACCTCAGGGTGAGTGTGTCGGAATCGATTCAGCATCAATTTTTTCATCTCCGTGACCACTCGTTGATTCTTCGCCGCAACATCGACAAACTCCCCTGGATCTGCGCGAAGATCGTAGAGCCTCTGATAAGGCCCGGGTGTTGGGGTGTCGATCTCGTAGCCATCGCCACGGGCCCGCTTGCCGGTGCAGTAGATGTACTTCCATCGCGACGTCCGAATGAAGGCCTCTTCGTTTTCCAGGTACTCACTGAAGATATGATCGCGGCCCTTCGGTTTGCCACCTTCGAGGTAGGGCCGAAGCGAGTGGCCGTGCAGGAGGGGCAGCGGATCGAGTCCTAGGAGTTCCGGTATGGTGGCCGGAAGATCGATCAATTCGGTGAAGTCGTGGATGACGTTACCGGCGCGGATGTGGCCGGGCCAACGCATGATCAGCGGCACCCGCAACGCTGGATCGTAGCCACAATGCTTCTCGAAGCGTCCGTGTTGGCCGAGACAGTAGCCGTGATCGGCCATGTAGACGACGAGAGTGTCTTCTTCGAGATTGAGCCGCTTCAACATGTCGAGCAGGCGACCGACGCTGCGATCGAGATAGTGAACCGACGTATAGTACGCGGCAGTGATACCGCGCTTTTCTGCTTCCGAGAGATCGCGGAAGATCTTTGGAATCTGCCAAGCGTCTTCGGGTCCGACACGGGGGGCTTTGAATTTGGCGGGATCGATGCGTTCGCGATCTTCGACCGGAAAGTCGTAGGGGGAATGCGGTTCCTGAAAGCTCATCCATAGGGCGAAAGGCTTGTCTTTTTGACTTGTCAGGAATTCGTCCGCCAGCCGCAACTGATAGGCGGACTTCATATCTTCTTCGAGCCGCGGATA
This sequence comes from uncultured Solibacteraceae bacterium, assembly GCA_964500255.1. Classification (GTDB taxonomy): domain Bacteria; phylum Acidobacteriota; class Terriglobia; order Bryobacterales; family Bryobacteraceae; genus F-183. The sequence continues at coordinate 9,176 of CAZCPL010000049.1, forward strand.
CGGCAGCTTTCCGGCGTTCAGCCAAATGCGGGCAGGATCCTTAAATGGCTTCCATTGGGGCTTGGTTCGCGTGGCGTCGGGCAGGACGTGAGGCTTCACATCGCGTGCCCAGAACTGGTTCACCTCACGCTCAGTCATGGCGTAGTCGAAGCCATGCAAGCCTTTGACCCCGGGTGTATTGAAGTGCATCTTGCCGATGACTCCGGTGGAGTATCCGGCTTTTTTGAACTGCTTGGCGAGAGTTGGTTTGTCTTGGGACAGCGGAGTGGGCAGGCGAGTGACTCCGGCCATATGCGGGAGTTGTCCGGTGAAGAAGCTCTGGCGCGAGGGCGTGCATACCGGGGAATTACAGTAGTGCGCGGCAAAGCGCGTCCCTTCGCGGGCGAGTTTGTCGAGGTTGGGGGTGAGCGCGTTGGCGTCGCCGTCCGCGCCGAGCGCGTATCCCGCGTGATCGTCTGCCAGGATGAAGAGGAAATTCGGTTGTTTCTTTTGTTGTGCGGTTACGAGGGTTGCGCCTAGGGCAGCTGCGGCGGCTTGTCTGCGGGAAAGCGTCGGCATCGTCTCGGATTAGCTTACAGCATTGTTCTGTCAGTTTCCTCACTGGATCCTCAGGAACAAGTCCCGAAGCTTTTCACCATTCGCTGGATTCACGGACGCAATGAACGCCACTCGCCCGGCGAGGTGATCTTTGAAATTCACAAGCCCGTCTCGATTCTGGCTCTCAGGACCTTTGCGAATGCAGTTCGTGAGTGTCGCCTTGAGAAGGTCGAAGTGCTGGCGCGGGACGTTCACTCCTGCATTTGTGCCAGCCCTGCAAGATGCTGATGCGTGCCCTGCCGCATCACGCGTGTCTTGCGAATGTTCGCCGCAAAGCTCTCTTCCTGGATGATGGCGACCACACATCGAAGCGAAGTGCTGAATGATTCGGGCGAAGTCAGGGCCTCCGGAAAAGGCGAGGTCGTCGGCATAGCGGTTGTAGACGCCACGGCAGGATTCGGCGAGTCCGCGGAGTCGACAATGCGGACGCCGACGCGCTTGGGAACCGCAACATAGCGGTAGTGGGACAACGTCGCGGAGGTCTGGAAGCTCCGAGATCGGCGAGTTGCGGCGGTGTCGTCAAGGCAGAGGCTATCCATGCGCCCAGTTGGATCCTGCTCAGTTCGAACGACGATCGTAAGCTCGATCTTGGGCAACGCCTTGCGGAAAGGCTCGTCGTGCAAGAGGAAGCCTCCGACGTCGCGGTGCCGCGGGTGGGTGGCGAATTTTTCGAGGTAGCGCTTGGCCAACCGCGGCAACCATTTCGGATACGCTTCGCGCCGCCAGAAACAACCGAGCGATCTCTTCCAGTTCGTGTATGGGCTCAACTGACGGAGCCAGTTACATAAATCCCCAGGGGGTAGCCCCAGAGAGGCTTCCGCAGCGGTGTCACAGACACGAACACAGGCACCGGCTTGAAGCACTCCGCCGCGATCAGGACAGCAAGCCGTCGAGCGAGCCGTTGCTGTCTCCGAATGAATCGGCCTTCACTCCCATGCGTTGCGCCATCGCCAGATGCAGATTGCAGAAGGGAGTCTTCTTCCCCGCGCGAACCCGGCGTCCGGGCTTAATCGTACCTTTGCCGCGGCCCGCGAGCAGGATCGGCAAGTTCTCTTCTGTGTGGCGATTGCCGTCTTTCAGCGAGCCTCCAAAGAGGATCATCGAGTTATCGAGCAGCGTCGAGGAGCCTTCTTTGAGGGAACGCATGCGTCCGAGAAAATAGGCGAGCTGTTCGCTGTGCCAGTTGATGATTTTCTCGTACTGTTCGCGCTGCGCAGGGATGTCGCGATGGTGTGAGATGCCGTGAAAGTTGCCCTTCACACCTGGCAGGAACGAATAATCCTGCGAGCTTTGGGCGTCGCCCATCATGAAGGTTGCGACTCTGGTGCTGTCGGTCCAGAACGAGAGCAGCAGAATGTCGAACATCAATCGAACGTGTTCAAAATGCGTGGCGGGCGCACCGGCGACGGGGCGATCCATCGGAAGCTTGCCTTCGTTGATCCAGCGTTTCTGCGGCTTCATTGCATCTTCGAGACGCCGCTCGACGGCGCGAACGGATTCGAAGTACTCGTCGAGGCGGGCTTGATCGGCGCGGCTGGTCTTGCCCCTCAAAGACTTCGCTTGTTCCAGCACGGTGTCGAGCAAGCTGGTGTCATCGTACTGCAGCGAGGCGATCACGGACGGGCTCTTCGGATCCGCGCCCGAGACCACAGGAGTTTTGCGAGTTCGGAACAAGCGGTCGAAGGCCAGTTGCGGGACGATTTCTTTGGGGACCGGTGTCTTGGGATCCGCCCACGAGAGAAAAGATCCGAGCGCGCGTGGAAAGCCGCCGCCCGCTGTGTCGATGCCAGTGCGCGGCGAATCGATGCCCAGTTCCAAAGAAGGTAAGGGAGTGCCGCCACCCATTCTCTGGGCGACGAACTGATCGATCGTCGTGCCGCCGGAATCGAGATCGCCGCCGACAGTGCGTTCCACGAATCCGCCGGAAAGCCACGCGGGCACTTTGGGCCAGTGGCCGTTGCGTCCCACGGTGTTTTTGTTCCAGAGATTTTCGATCAGCAGGATCTCACTCTTGTGCGCTTCGAGCGGCTTCAGATGAGGCGTGATCTCATACTGTTCGCCGTCGCCCTCGGGTGTCCAAAAGTCTGGGCGGGTTCCGTTGGGCATGAAGATACACGCCATGCGGAGCGGCGGTTCCGTGAGACGCTCGACGCCAGAAACGGCCGCGCCACGCGCGATCGATTCAAGCCATGGCAAGGACATCGCGATGCCTGCTCCACGCAAAATCGTGCGGCGGGATAGTTTCGACGGCGAATTCATCTTGCTTGTCAATTTATCACTTCTCTCCCAGCAAGCGCTTCGGCGCGCGTTTCGAAGTAGACGCCGGAGCCTCGCTGGCGGCGTCACTTTGCGTGAAGCGGAACGGTTTGCTCAGTACCACATCGCGGATCAGGGTTCGTGCGCGGAAGCCATCTTGCCCCAGGTGATCCACCATCCGTTGAATCGTACATTGGTCGCCATCCTGCATGCCGCGTCCAATGGCATAGCCCAGTGCCTTGCTCGCGAGTTGCCGCAAGAACTCTTCTTTGCGTTCTAGAAGGACCTTTCTCAATCCATCGGCACCTTCGAACTTTTCACCGCTCGCCATCTCCGCCCTCGCATTCACGGGTTGTCCGTTGGGTTCGCGGTCGCGCCAGCGTCCCATCCAGTCGAAGTTTTCGAGCGCGAGTCCGATGGGATCCATAATGTTATGGCAGGCCGCGCAGGCTTTGTCTGCGCGATGCTGTGCCAGCACCGCTCGCATCGTTGGCGCGGTTTCGAGCTTCTTCATCGCAGGCAATGCGGGAACATCCGGCGGAGGCGGCGGCACGGGAGTTCCAAGCAATGTGTCGAGTACCCAAGCGCCTCTTAACACGGGACTCCCCTGCTTGTAGTGGGATGTCATTGCCAAAACAGAAGCCAGGCCAAGCACGCCGGCGCGCTTGCTTTCCGCAGGCCACTCGATGAGTTGAAACCCGGATCCGGAAGGCAGTTTCACTTTGCCTTCGAGTTCGTAGTATTTGACGAGGCGCTCGGTGAGGAATGTGTACTTGCCATCGATGAGTTCAAGCACGCTGCGGTTGCCGCTAAGAATGTGATGGACGAAGAGTTCCGGTTGCTCGCGGAGATCGGCTGCGACCTCCGGTGTGTAAAAGTGCTGCAGTTCGGTGAGAAGCGGAACCGCCCGCCCGCCGATCTCCTGGGTTCCGAGCCATTGGCCGGCGAAGGCGTTGGCGAAGGCGCGCGACCGAGGATCGTCGAGCATGCGTTCCACCTGTGATGTGAGCACGGTGGGATCCCGCAGTTTCTTTTCCGCAGCGAGCCGTAGCAGTTCATCATCCGGCATCGTGGACCAGAGGAAATAAGATAGGCGTGACGCGAGTTCGTAGTCGCCGAGAGGTTGGATACCCGCAGGCTGCGGTGTTTCCACGCGGAACAGGAAGCGGGGCGAGACCAGCACAGCCTTCAACGCCAGTTTGAGGTTCTCTTCGAAGGGCTCGCCGCGCCGCGCACCGCGATCGTAGAGGGCCATTGCACGGTCGATGTCCGAAGGTTCGACGGGGCCGCTGCGATAAGCGCGCGGCAGAAAGCGGGTGAGGAGACGGCGTGCAGCATCGCGCGGATTCACGGGCGATTCGCCTGCTTCGAATCCGAACAAGCGGTAGTGCATCGCGCGTTTGTCAGGACCTGCGGGAGTGGCCCGTTGATCCACCGTGACGCTATAGAATTCGATGTTTTCTGCGCCGTTCGTGACAGTGATGGTGTGTTCGCCGCGGGTCATTGTCACGTTGACTGCTCGCGCGGTGGCCCCGCCACCTGAGTCGCGTGCGAAAGACATCTTGCCGGCTGCGACCCCGTCCACTTTGACGGCGACATCGAAGGGTGTGAGCTTCGGCCGCTCGACGGAAACCCGCACGCTATACGGGCTCTCGGCGAAGACGGCGACCTTTATGCTCAGTTCTTCGGCTGGCTTCAGAAAGCGGCTGGGCTTGATTCCCGTTGTGGGGGGATCGCGGCGTGGATCGATCTCATGCGACAGAATCACGCGATTGTAAGGGGCGGTGACGACGATGCGATCGAGCACAGTCTGCGCTGCTTCGAGATACCGTTCGAGCATCATGGTCGGAATGTAAAGCGTCTCGCCGTTGGTGTCGAAGCCCGCGCCCCCAGCCTCGTCGGCGGGAAAGAGATCGGCGGCGGCTATGTCGAGCCCAAAGAGGTCGCGGATCGTGTTCTTGTACTCGCGGCGGTTCAGGCGGCGCGGCGCGACGTAGCCAGCGTACTCAGGTGTGCTGCAGCCTGTGGTGCGCAATCGATTGTCGATGTAAGCGGCGATGCGCAGACGGTCGTCTTCAGGGAGTTTCGAGACTCCACCCGGAGGCATGGTGCGATTGCGGAGTTGCGTGGCGACGTTGCGCCAGAGTCCGCGGCGGGTTTCGATGTCGGTGACGGATTCGGCTTTCAGGAAGTTCGCTCGAGTCTTGGGATTCTTCGGATCATGGCACTGCGAGCAGTTCGCCTCGAGCGTGGGCTGTATGTGTTTGGAGAAGTCCGCTTGTTGCGCGAGTAGCAGCACGACTGCGAATGAAGGATCCACCCCAAGACTCTATCAGATGATATGGATTTTTGACTTAACGCTTGGCTCCGAACATCGATCGCAAATAGTGCCTAGCGAGTTCTTCTTCTCGTACGGACTGCCACTTTGCGAAAACGTCTTCTGCCAAGGTGAGCGCGTTCTCGACATCGGTGGGTACGATGTTCCCGGAGAGATCGTAGTCTGCCCGGTGGCGATCCGTCTGGAGCTGTTGAAAGGCCATTTTCACCTCCAGTTCTTCTGGTCTGCCAGGACGATGGGAGCTTCACGCATCTTCTGGTGGTCGAACATTGGACCGAGCCGCGGTCGCTGGTCGACAAAGGGCCACTGCGAGACGAAGTCATCCCCAAGCATGTGAAACACCGCATAGTAAGCCGTGGAGATCGAACGGCGCATACAGGATGACCGGTTTTCGGCGTTGCCTCTTGTGGCCGAATCCCTTGCGTCGGTGAGCAGATCATCAGAGGCCCACGCTGGTTCCTGCAGAGCCGCCTGCTCCGACTCGCTTCTGAAATTGTGATACACAGATACGCCCATTCCAACAAAATCCAGTCGCTGGGCAAGTTCCCAGTCGACTGTGCTCGCTACGGCTCGGAGCCTGCGCCTAGCCGCGTCTTCGGAAAACACGATTCGAAAAAATAGGGCCCATTGACCGCTCCAATCCTCTCCGATCTCGTAGCGAATACGCAACACGTCAGGGAAAAGGAGTTTCTCAACTTCCCTGATCGCTGTTTTGATTTCGGTCTGTCTCGTGACCGCAGTTGGTGTCAGCGTGCTGCTTTCAGTTCAGTTCACGAGCACGACATCGACCAGCGCCATCGAAAGGCAGGTGAAGATGATGTCGAAGCCAATGAGCAGCCGGAACCAGAGGAAGTTGTCCGCCGTGAATGGCTCGCCGGAAATGAGAGCCGCGGTCAACTGAAACGCCGCCATCATTGGTGGGATCAGCATCGGGTAGATCAACACAGGCAGCATGAGTTCACGCAGACGAAGGTTCACGGTGAGTGCGCTGAAGGTGGCCCCGATGACTGTGATCGCCCAAGTTGCCAGGGCGTTGACCGCGAACAGCGTCCACGGGTTTTGGAACATGTCGATGTTGTAGAACAGGCTGAATACAGGGATGCAGAAGAGCTCGACGATGAGGATGATCAGAAAGCTGGCGAGCGCCTTGCCCAGAAAGATCGCAGCCGAAGAAGCCGGTGAGGACAACAGGACATCCAGACAGTCGTTGGGCAACTCGCGTGCGAAACTGCGGTTCAACACCAGCGTTGAGGCGAAGAGGAATACGATCCAGAGCAATCCGCCCGCGAACTCGCGGGTGGATTCCGCCGTTGGATCAAAAGCGAAACTGAATAGCAAAAGGATGGCGACAGAAAACGACACTGACGCGTTCAGCGTCTCTTTGGTGCGGAACTCGCTGCGCAGATCTTTCGATGCGATCGTCCAGGCATGACGAAGAAAGGCCAATTAGTTCTCTCCGTACGTTCGATACAACCAAGTGGGATCGCTGACCATTTCAGCAGGGCGTTCGCCGTGAAAGATCAGTTTGCCGCGCTGCAGCAATGCCACGTGTGTGGCGAGTTCCATCGCTTCGCGAAGTTGATGGGTCGACATCACAACGGTGCGGCCTTGCTGCAAGGCTTCTGCAAAGAGGCTTTGCAAGAGGGCGATCGCGCGATCGTCCAACGACGTGAAAGGCTCGTCGAACAAGACGACGGAAGGGTTGTGGATGAAGGCGCGCGCGACGGCGAGCCGCTGTCTCATGCCACGTGAGAACTCGCGGACACGGGCATCCTTGACTCTGGCGAGGTTGGTTCGTTCCAGCCATTCCAGCGCGCTCTTTTGAGGATCTTTGACGTCATGCAACTTGGCGAAAATTTTGAGATTCTCGAGAGCCGAGAGCTCGTCGTAGACGCCGATGCCATGGCCGAGCCAGCCGATGCCCCCGTTGATCCTGATCTCGCCTTTTGAGGATCGCGAAAGCCCGGCGGCGACGCGCAGCAGAGTCGTCTTGCCTGCGCCATTGCGTCCGAGTAAAGCAAGGCATTGGCCGGGATGCACCGACAGCGTAATTTCACGCAAGGCCGGGTAGTCGCCGTAGTATTTCCAAACGTCCTCGATCTCAACGCTGGCGGAACTCATTAAGGCAACTTGCGTCCTGCGAGCGAATAGAGACCGAGTAGTAGAATCGCCGCTACGATGCCAAGGATCGGATAAAGCTGGCCGTAGATACGCGGACGCCCGGGCACCACTTCCGGTGCACCGGATTCGTCTCCAGCCGCACCTTCTCCTACTGCTTGTTCGGGTTTACGGGCTTCTGCCGCACCCGAAAGGGTCACGGTGAATGGACCGTTCTGAACGCCGTAGATTGCCGCCTGCGTGCGCGGCTCTGGAGCGAACTCTTCGAGTCCCGTGCCTTTGAGGGAGAGGCCCTTGGGGACGATGAGGCGGGTTTCGCCCTCTTTGTGCAGGATGTTCCCCGAGAATGCATCGGACTTCGGGTAGGGATAGCTGATCTCTATTTGAGTTTGCCCGGGGCGCATCGGATAGTCGACTGTCCAAGTGTTTGAGGCCACCTTTTTAGCGGGGCGCGTGACAGGCATTCCGCCTTGGGTGGTCAACGAGACTTCGATCTTGGCGTCGTCAGGGGCCCAGAAACGATAGGTTCCGGCTTGCGGATCGAAGAATGTCGTCTTCGATGTGTTGTCTACGAAAACAAACTCGCGCACGGCGAGCTTGCCTTCGGCTGGTTCGAGCAGGATACCGTGGCGGTTGACCGAGACCCCCATGGGTTTGGTGGACGATTCGAAAACTTCGACTTTGATGTCCTTGGATGGCAGCCCCGGCTGCACCATCTTAGTGTAAGTGACCCCGGCATGAGTAGACTGCAGCAGCAGTGCCGATCCTGCGGTGGCTTCCTTGTCGAAAGAAAACGCGCCGTCGGCAGCGGAGACGGTTTTGCCGAGAGGCTGCATGCCGCCTTGCCCCGCCTGCACGAGATTGATCGCAACGCCCGCTTGCGGCTGGCCGGTGGTGGCGTTTGTGACGATGCCGTCGACGGCTGCCATTTGGGGCAGGGAGATCAATGCCAGAAATGCGATTCTCATCATGCTTGCATCGCCTTTCCGCATTCGCCGCAGAACTTCATGAACTTATCGAACTCGGCTTTGCAGTGCGGACATACGAGCTTTTTGTTATGTGTGTTCTTTTGCGGTTGGGTTTTCTTGCCCGACACCGGCAGCGCGGCTTTCATTGCGTCCATTTCCGCGAGGGTTCCCGCGAGTTCGAACTGCAGGTTCTTTTTTGTGCTCTGGTAGTCTTCGTCGGAAAGTTTGCCGACGCGATATTCGAATTGCAGGTCGCGGAGGTTCTCGTAGATACGGGCCTTGCGCTCGTCAAGGTGTTGCCACGGTGGAGGCGGTTCTGCTTGAGGAAGGTCTTGCGGGCGTACCCAAAATGTCAGGGCAATCGCGCCCGCAATCAGTACCACAGAAAAGAGCAGCAGCATTTAGTCGAGGTCCGCTGTATCCTTCTCGATTCGTTCCCGATAGCGATCCACCAACTCACGATCGATCCTCGGCATCTCTGCCGGGGGTGCCGGGGCCTTGCTGCGATTGATGAACCAGGCGATGGCGAGCAGCCCGATGCCACCCATGATCCAGGGCATGAGTCCGAGCATGGTGTTAAAGCCTTCCGCCGGTGGAACCGACAGCGCCTGCACGCCATTCTCTTTCACGAAAGAATCGACGATCTTGTCGTCGTTCGATCCTGAACCGAGCATCGAAGCGATCTTCGTCCGAGCCGGTTTGGAATAGTGGCACTCAAGCATCGTGCAATCGCCTACCGTGTTGCGGCAGGTCTTGCAGAGGCAGGCGAGGCGTGCGCCAACTCGCCTCACTTCAGGTGGTATCACATCGGCCGCCTGCGTAAAGCAGATACCTACGAACGCGGCCATTAAGAGCTTACTTTTCCACTGGCGCATGTGCTGGGGTGACTCCGACGATTTGTGTGCGCAGGAACTGGCGCTGCACCTTCGATGGGACGAGGCAAATGAGAGTACCGAAGAGCGTGACCCAATAGCCGAGCCAGATCCACGACACCAGCGGGAACACGTAGGCCTGGATCACAAACTTCTTCTGATCGGTGGCGGTGCCGGCGAAGTTCAGATACAGATCTTCACCAAGACGGCGGCGGATGGACACTTCAGAAGTCGGCTGTTGGCTAGCCGGATAGAAACGGCGTTCCGGACGTAGCGTGCCGATCTGTTGGCCGCCCGAATAGACGTCGACGGGCAGCACACCCCAACCGTAGTTGGCGGTGTTTCCGGATTCCATCGCTCCAATGCGCAGTTCATAGGCACCGATGTTGATCCTGCTACCGGTTGTCACTTCCTGGGTCGTGTCCAGATTGAAGGCCGCTCCAGTGAAGCCGATGAACATCACAACAACACCCATATGAACAATGTATCCCCCGTAGCGGCGCGTATTGCGGTGCGTGAGTTCCATCATGGCCGAAAGCCAGTTCATGGTATTCTTGGCGCGCAACGCCGCAGCGCCTTTGAAGAACTCAGAGAACACGGTCCAGGTGACGAAGGCGCACAAGCCCAGCGAAACGAGTGCATAGAAGTGGAAGATTCCGAATGCCATCAGGACGCCGACTGTTGCGAGTCCCGCGAGTGCCGGCCACATAAAGGCTTTCTTCAGCGAATCGAGTGAACTGCGGCGCCAGGCGATCAGGGGTCCGACGCCGGTGAGCAGCAGCAGCGCGAGGCCGATGGGGATGTTGACGCGGTCGAAGAACGGTTTGTCGACACTGATCTTCTCGCCGGTGATCGCTTCCGAGATGACCGGGAACAGTGTGCCCCAAAGCACTGCGAAGCAACTGGCGAGCAGGATCAGGTTGTTGAACATGAAGCTCGACTCACGCGAGAGGACGCTTTCCATTTGCGTTTCTGGCTTGAGAAATTCGAGGCGCGAGAGAATCAAATACGTTGTTGCCGCGATACCAAGCGCCAGATACACGACAAAATAGTTCCCGATGGGTGACTGAGCGAAGGCATGAACCGACGATACGATTCCGCTGCGGGTGAGGAAGGTTCCAAAGATGCAGAGAAAGAACGTCGCTGAGACGAGCACGATGTTCCAAACCTTCATCATGCCGCGCTTTTCCTGCATCATGACGGAGTGCAGAAATGCGGTTGCGGTGATCCAAGGCAGTAGAGAAGCGTTCTCGACCGGATCCCAAGCCCAATATCCGCCCCAACCGAGAACGGCGTAAGCCCAGCCTGCGCCAAGCAGGATGCCAGTGGTCTGGAAGATCCAGGTGACGAGAGTCCATCGGCGTGTCGTGTGGATCCAAGCATCGCCCGGTTGCTTGTTGATCAGTGCGGCGATCGCGAAGGCGAAGGGAACGATGAATCCAACATAGCCGAGATAGAGAGCCGGAGGATGGATGACCATCGTCCAGTACTGGAGAAGCGGGTTGAGTCCTTTGCCATCGCCCGGGCTTTGAATGCCTTTGCCGGCTTGCCAAAGATCGAAGGGGCTGAGCACGAACGTAATCAACAGCAGAAAGAACGCCATCGTGATCATGAGGATCGCGGTGACGTAGGGCATGCTATCGCGAAACTTCTTGCGGTTGGTGAACATCACCACCGACGAATAGCAGCCGAGTAGCCAGGCCCAGAACAGCAATGAGCCTTCCTGGCCACCCCACCATGCGGCGAACTTGTAGTACCACGGCATGGATTGGTTGCTCGTGCTGTAGACGTAAACCATCCGGTAGTCGCCAATCATGATCGCGTAGATCAGGACGGCAGCTCCCGCAGTGGTTAGCGCAGTGACGGCGTATACGGCGCGCTCTGCGCTGGCAATGAGATAAAGGTTGTTGCGATACTTGCCAAGCAGCGAGCCTGCTACGGAATAGATCGCGATGCAGAAAGCCAGTAATAGCGCGAGCGCGCCGACATTTTCCATGGACGTGGATCCTCTAAATCTTGGATGGCGTTGCGGCGTCGTGAGACTGCTTCATTTTCGGAGCCTTGGCTTCGTACTTCGACGCGCACTTGGCTTGGACGCTATTGGCAAGGAAGACGCCGTCGTGTCCGAGGCGGCCATCGGCGAGCGCCTGCGAGCCATCTTTGAAAGTGTCGGGCAGGGGTCCTGTGCCGTTATAGATCACGTTGAGGTTCCGGCCTTCCCAACTCATGGCGAAGTGGACATCTTTTCCTTCGCGTTTGATGGAGCCGGGGACGACGTCGCCTCCGACGCGGATGCGTTTGTCTTTGGCCTTGTCGCCCATCGCGTAGAGTTCCGGAATGGACTTGAAATAGGACTGGTTCTCTGAGGCTCCGGTAAAGGCGAGCCATCCGAGAGTGCCGACTATGATTGCGGAAAGCAGTCCGAACTTGACGTAGTTTTTCATGGTTGCTCCCAAACTTTAGTATACGCCTGCGGGCTGCTACTTTAATCCTGCCGAGCGCAGGGCTTTCTGAAACTCGCGGGCCTGCCTCAGAAAGCCGAGATCAGTCGGATGCGACCCGTCAATCGTATCCTCGCCATCGGCGGCCAAGAGGTTGTCCGCCTTCAGATAGTGGAGCCCGGTCACTTTCTCTCGCTTCATCTTTGCAAACACTTCGCGCATCGCCTTGTGATTGGTCTCGTTGCGTTCGCGGCGCGAGGCGTTCAGAAAATTATCCGAATAGTTGCGATCTTCCACCAGCAGGATCGGCGTTTTGGGATGCTTCTCACGAATCATCCGCACGCATTTTTCGGCGTTCGCGTGAATGTCTCTGTCCGTCATGTTGGGAAGGCAATCGAGCACGAAGACTCCGGCGTCGATTTCCACGAGGAACCGCGTGACTTCCGCCTCCATTTTGCCGTTGCCTGAAAAGCCCAGGTTCATGACTTCGCGGTCGAACCAGCGCCCGAGCATGGCGACGTGAGTCATTCCGGGTCGGGAAGCGGAGGCGCCATGCGTGATCGAGGTTCCGTAAAAGACGATTGGCTTGGATGTCCGTGCCGGGACTTTGGCGATCGTAGCGCCCTTGTCAACGCCCACTTCTACGGAGGTGACTCCGTTGTAGAGCGGCAGGTAGAGCAGGTATTCGCGCGAGCCGGCGGGCAGTTTTGTGATGAGCGTTTCGGTGTTCGTTGGAACCCGAGTCGGACGCCCCACGCCGAGCCAACGCCACTGCGCGCTGCCGGTTTTGACGTAGAGATCCAAGCCGCTGGCACCGATTGGCGTCATGTTGGGACCCGAAAGTCTCTGACTAGTGAGCGTCCAACGTGCGCGGATTTCCTTGCTGTCGGTGGTAAAGCGAACCGCGGCGCCTGCTGAGTCGCGACTGAGGTTCCAGACGGCGTCACGAACCACGCCTTGCGCCCGTCCAGGCAAGCGATCGAAGGGCGATCTGAGATCGCGGAAGCCGAGCCCTTCGATGGTGAGCGAGGCTTTCGCGTCATGCCAGTCTACTTCCGGCGGCGTGGCAGCATCCTGCGCGAGGGCGGATGCGCCGAGAAAGGTCACTACGAAATCGCGTCGCTTCATCATACGTAGACGGGATCCTTTTCGATGGGGGTAAAGTCACCCATAAGGCGGCTCAGAAACGCGAAGCCGATGAGATAGAACACGCTCATTCCCAAAAACAAGGGGACGTAGCCGAGCACCGGCACCACATACCCTGGGATGATCGCGGAGAAGATGAATCCTGCGAGTCCGCCCATCGCGCCGCCGATGCCGGTGACCGAGGCGACCGCGCGTTTCGGAAAGACGTCGGAAGTCGTGGTGTAGAGGTTCGCGGACCAGCCCTGATGCGCCGCAGTCGCGAGGCTGAACAGCGCGACCGCGACATAAAGGTTGTCAACCAGCACTGCAGCCGATGCAAATGGCGGAATGCAGGCGAAGATCAACAGCGCGGTCTTGCGAGCACGTGCGACGGACCAGCCGAGGCGCAAGAAGTAGCCTGAAATCCAGCCCCCGGCTACACTGCCGATATCCGCCATGAGGTAGATGAAAGGCAGAATCCAACTGACTTCTTTCATGTCGAGCTTGCGTACGTTGTACAAATAGAGCGGCAGCCAGAACAGCAGGAACCACCACACGGGATCGCTGAAGAACTTGCCGAGTGCGAATCCCCAAGTCTGCGGATGCCGGATTGCTTCGCCCCAAGGCATCGGTTTTTCGGTGGAGACTTGTGTGGTGGTCGATCCGCCGGATTGCTGTGGCACGTAGTAGGAAAGCCACCAAGCGACTACCCAGAAGAGTCCCAGTGAGCCGGTGATGAGAAAACAGGCGCGCCAGCCATAGGCGGCATTCATTGCCACGAAGAGCGCGGGACCGATCATGGTGGCAATGTTGGTTCCGGCATTGAAGATACCGGTGGCGAAGGCGCGGTCTTTGAGCGGGAACCATTCGGCGACGGCCTTGATGGCGGAAGGAAAGTTGCCCGCTTCGCCAAGGCCGAGAAACGCGCGCCACAGGCCGAGGTCGAAGGGTGTCTTTGCGAACGAATGGAGCATCGCGGCGATCGACCACCACACTGCGGCCGATGCGTAACCGAGCCGCGTCCCATAGCGATCGACAAACTTGCCCATGAGCAGGAAACCTATGGTATAGGCCAGTTGAAACGCGCCGGTGACGTAACCGTACATCGTATCGGTGAGGTCGAGTTCCTTGCGAATGACGGGGTTTAGGATGCCGAGCGCGATACGGTCCAGGTAGTTGATGATCGTGCCAAGCGTGAGTAGGGTGAGGATCCACCAGCGGTAACTTGTGTTCATTTGCCGTCCAGTGTTTTCGACGCGGGCATTCCTGTTAGTGTACGTTGAAACGATGCGGGCAGTGATCCAGCGCGTTGCGAGCGCGAGAGTGGAAGTGGATGGGTGTGTGACCGGCGAGATCGGTCGTGGACTGCTGGTGTTGCTGGGTGTTTCTCGCGACGATACGGAGGCTGATTGTGCGTGGTTACTGGACAAGGTGAAAGGGATGCGCATCTTTGAGGACGAGGCAGGCAAGATGAACCTGAGCGTCGAAGAGATCGGCGGCGGCTTGTTGATCGTTTCGCAATTCACTTTGTATGGAGATACACGCAAGGGTCGCAGGCCGAGCTTCGACCGGGCGGCTCCGGCGGAGAAAGCGCGCGCTTTGTATGAGGATTTCGTTTCGAAGGCTCGCGCGACTGGTCTGACCGTTGGGGCCGGGATTTTTCAGGCGGATATGAAGGTGCATCTGGTGAACGATGGTCCTGTGACGTTGATTTGCGATACACCGGTGCGCTCGTGATTCTGGCTTTGTTGGTATCGGTGGCTGCGGTTTACGATTTGCGGTTTCGACGGATCCCGAACTGGCTGACTCTTTGCGGGTGGCTTTCGGGGATTGGCTTACAAACCTACCAGCGCGGCTGGCCCGGCGCGCAGGATGCGCTGCTGGGATCGCTGTTGGGATTCGGGGTTTACTGCCTACTGTTCGCGCTGCGGGCCATGTGCGGGGGCGACGTGAAGCTGATGGCGGCGGTGGGTGCGTTTACGGGTCCTAGGGAGTGGTTTGTGGTGTTTGTGCTGGCGTCGTTGATCGGTGGCGTGATTGCGCTGGTGGCTGTTTTGACCAAGGGTGAACTGGTGCGTGTGGCACGCAATATCGCGACGGTTGTTTGGGAGGTGGTGCATTTGCGTCCGCCGCATGTGGCGAATCCCGAGCTCGATGTGGCGAACGATAAGGCGCGTACGCTACCGCATGGGGTGTCGATCGCGATTGCTAGTCTTTTGTGGGCGGCTGCGCGTTAACGCGTGGTAGAGTTTCGGGTGGAGCACACAGCTTCCCACTTCATAATGGAACCGCGACCTGCGTATTTCGACCACATTGCAATCGAGGGGTTTCGTCGCCTTCGAGACGTTAAGCTTGCACTGGGTCCGCTCAATGTACTCATTGGGGCGAATGGCTGCGGCAAGACTTCGTTCTTGGATGTTTTGAATCTGTTGTCGATGTCGGCGCAGTCCCAGTTGTCGAGCGCCATATCCGACCTATCGGGCCTGAGTTCGCTGTTGACGGATGGCACGGCCGAGATGCTTCGAATTTCGGTTCGGAGCTTTCATGGAAGAAAACTTGAATATCGACTGGTCCTGCAACAGCGTGCCGTCTCGTATGTGATCGATCAAGAGTGGCTATTCTCCGAAGGCAATCCTGATTTGTCGATACCAGACGTGCAATTTATCGGCGCTCGTTCCGCCGAGGTTAGCTACTTCGATTCCGAACAAAATTTGTATCTAAGGCCGACTTGGGATTTTGTTCGATCCGAGACTGGACTCGCTCAAGTACCCAAGACTTATCAAGTAGCTGAGGTGTTTCGTTCCCACTTGGCTTCAATCGGCAGCTACTCACCTATTGCGGTCGATCGACAATCCAAAGTCCGACTGCCCCAGCGTCTCTCGCCCGTTACACTACCTGGCCGAAGTGGCGAGGAACTCGTATCCTGTCTTCTGAACTTGCGCGAATCGCACCGGGATCGTTTTGAGGCAATTGAGGACTCTCTTCGCGCGGCATTCCCGAAGTTCGAAAGGCTTGAGTTTCCGCCGGTAGCGGCTGGCACGCTTGCATTGGTGTGGCGAGAGCGAGGATTGTCAAAAGCCATTTACGCCAACGAGCTTTCTGACGGGACCCTGCGGTATCTGTGGCTAACAACTCTTCTCCAGAGTCCGACTCCAACTGTAGTTACATTACTCGATGAACCCGAAGTCAGCCTGCACCCGGAACTGCTGAGTTTATTGGCAGATCAGCTTCGAGAAGCGTCGCGCCGCACGCAGATCGTTGTTGCAACTCATTCGGATACGTTGATCCGCTTTCTCGAACCATCGGAAGTTGTCGTCGCCGATGTGGACGACGACGGTATGACGCAGTTGACCAGGGCCGATGAGCTTGACCTGGACGACTGGCTTAAAGACTACTCTCTGGATGAACTCTGGAGGAACGGCCGGAGGGGAGGCCGTTCGTGAGAATTGAAATCATCGTCGAAGGCAAGACTGAAAAAGCCCTACAAAGAGCAAAAGCTGAAGAGAACCATTGAGGACCTTCTGCGGAATGGCAATAATCCCGCCGATGCCGTGATGGCTCTTACCGACGTGTACACCGGAACGAACGATTTCGCCAATGCAGATGAGGCCAAGCGCAAGATGCGCGAGTGGGTTGGGAAGAATGACAATTTCCACCCTCATGCCGCGCAGCACGATTTCGAGGCTTGGCTGTTGCCCTATTGGGACTGCGTTCAACGGGTCGCTGGAAAGAAGAGAAAGGCACCAACCGGATTCCCGGAAAACGTAAATCACGGACGGCCACCTTCCTACCACATCAGGGAGCTTTTCGAGACAGGCCTTCGCAGCTACTCGAAAGTTCGCGACGCGGGCCGGATCCTCGAAGGCAAGGACCTCACGATAGCCGCAAACGCCTGCCCTGAATTGAAGGCCTTCCTCAATACAATTCTCACGTTATCTGGCGGGACCCCGCTTTAACCCAAAACCTCCCGGTACATCCCCTCTTCGAACCCCACCAGCAGCGTCCGACCCTTCCGCAACAGCGGAGCCCGCACATTCCCCGTCGGACCCAACATCAACGGCACAGCCTCTTCCGCCTTCGACTTCTTCAAATCGATGTGGACGACCTTCTTGCCCTTCGCCACATACAACCGATCAATGCCCTTCAGCATCGCCAGCGCATCCGCCGCGCCAAGAATTGTCTTCTTCGCATCCACCACCTCGGACGCCGTCACGCCAGCCTTCGCAAGAAACTCCTGCGTTCTTCCGCAACTTGTTCAACCGTTGCGATGGTATTGAAAATCCAACTTACCAGTCATGCTCTGATTCTATACTTGAGAGAGACCTCTCATCATGCAGCAGTTCTTCTCACTCGAAAACCAAACCGCCATCGTCACGGGCGGCGCCGCCGGTATCGGCGAAGCCATCGCCCGACGCCTGGCCAAAGCCGGCGCCACCGTCGTGATCGCCGACATCAACCTCGAAGCCGGAGCCGAAACCGCCAAGTCCATCCCCGGCGCGTACGCTCTCGCTGTCGACATTACCAACCCTGCTTCCACCGATGCCGCCACAGCCGAAGTGCTGAAACGCTCCGGACGCATCGATATCCTCGTTAACAACGCGGGCATTGCTGGCAAGGCCGCTCCGCTCACTGAGCAGACGCTCGATGACTTTCACAAGTGCATGGCCGTCAATATGGACGGCGTGTTCAACTTCTGCAAGTCCGTTCTGCCGCACATGAAAGAACGCGGTTACGGACGCATCGTGAGTATCGCCTCGATTGCTGGCAAAGAAGGCAATCCGAACATGATCCCGTATTCGGCGACCAAGGCCGCTGTGATCGGTTTGACCAAGTCGCTCGGCAAAGAAGTCGCCACCAACGGTATCTGCGTGAACGCCGTGGCGCCCGCGGTTGTGCAGACCAAGATTCTCGACCAGCTCACTCCCGAGCAGGTTGGATACATGACCGCCAAGATCCCTATGGGACGCACCGGCAAGCCCGAGGAGATCGCGGCTGTCGTTCACTTTCTCGCAAGCCCTGACTGTTCTTTCGTGACTGGACAATGCTATGACGCAAGCGGCGGACGCGCTACCTACTAACTTGTTTCCCACACCTGCAACCTTCTCGGAATTTTCCGCATTCGATTTGCTTCGTTCCGCCGCTTGCGGCCGTATCGGACTCGATCAGCGGCTGATCCACAACATCCTAAAACGCGGTGCCGATGCCGTTCGCGCTGATCTCTTGCGCTTTTCGGAGATCGCCTCTGAAGAGCCGCTCGATCTGCGCGTGGACCTGATCGAGCTGTTTCGCCGCGTCAAAACGACCGAGGCGATTCCGTTTTATCTCTCGATCATTCGCGAGTATGGCGATGACTATCCCGATGAATTGATCGAGGCCGTTGTCGAAATGGGATCGCCCATGGTCGATCCGCTGTTGGCCCTTTATGAGGAACTCGGGGAAGAGAATGGCGGTCCCGTTGCGTTTCTCCTGGCGGGTTTGCAGGTGCACGACCCTCGCATCCTCGCGCTGTTGCTCGAAGAGTTCGAGTACGACACCGTTGAAGGTGCTTTTCACCTCGGCATCTACGGCGATCCCGCTGCGAAAGATGCTTTGGGCAAACGGCTCGCAGAACCTGGGCTTGAGGAAGAAG
>CAZCPL010000050.1:0-18000 GCA_964500255.1 uncultured Solibacteraceae bacterium
GGGTGGTGGCGTCCACATCGCACCTTGTGCAACTGCTGTCCACATCGCTGGCGGTGACGCTTGCGGATGTTGCCGAGGCTCCAAGTGTCGTCGGCCCCGCGGCGATCGAAATGACGCGCGTGGCAATGAGCGATTTCGGAATGTGGGCGGATATTTTCGCAACCAATCCGGATGCGATCAGCGAGGCGTTGGGGCGGTTGATCGGCAATCTGCAACAGGCGCGCGAATCGCTCACCGATCCGGCATTGAGGGCGATTTTCGAGAAAGCTGCCGCGTCGGCAAAGCGCCTGCGCTCTCCCAACGTGAAGAATTTCGAGACTTAGCGAAGGGTCCAACATCCAAGCGTGGACGCGTTACGGGCGCAGAGAACGCCGTCGGCCAAGGCAGGATAAGCACGCACCACTCCGGGCAACAATTGCTTGCGAGGGCCAGCCTTCAAGCTCTTCGGATCTGCGGCAGCCCAGGCGAGTTCGCCCCCTTCGCGCATCAAGAGCAAATCGTTGCCGGCCAGAATCACCGAGCCTGCGCCGAATTCGTCGATCTCCCACATGACCTTGCCGGTTTTCAATTCGACACATCGAAAGACTTGGCCGTTCTCTTGTCGGCCATGATAGCCGTACAAGTAACCGTCTTTGTGGACAGAGGTCGCATAGTGATTCGACAAAGACTCGTCGCCAGACCAGAGCGGTTTGAACTGGTTGCCGGTAACTTGGAGCGTCGTCGCGCCGGTTCTGTAGCTGGACGAAATGAAGACGAGGTCGTTCACAACCACAGGAACAGCCGCATTCACTGAGGCGTCGTTGCGCGACTTCCAGGGCATCCGGAACCTTACTTGGCCATTCAACGGATCGAGGCTGACCAACCCTGCGCGAGTGAGCACCAATACGTGGCGCGTGCCTCCGATTGTGGCTGCCGTCGGCGATGAGTATCCCGCCTCGTCGTTGGTCGCGCCCCAGAATACCTTGCCGGTGTCCTTGTGAAACGCGACGATTCCAGCCAACTGCGGACCTCCGACGTTCAAGATCACTTTGTCGCCTTCCACCAGCGGAACGGCGGCGGCACCGAAGAAACCCTTGGCGAACTTGAACTGCGCCTTCGTATCCACCTGCCAGATCTTTTTCCCCGTGGTGAAGTCGAGACATGTCAGCATGCCTTCCGCGCCATGCGTGTAGATCTTGCCTGCACTCACGACTGGCGTCGCGCGTGGCCCTTCGTCGAATCCGAAATCGTCGCGATAGAGGGTTTCGTAGGAAAAAGACCAAACTCTGGCCCCGCTTTTTACGTTCAACGCTTCAACGGTCTCGCGATTTTGGAGACGATGAAACAGAATCAGCTTGTCTTGTGCGATCACGGGTCCCGCGAAACCAGCGCCCACAGAGATCTGCCAGAGCTTTTCGGGGTTCCGGCCGGGCAGCGTTCCTGAATAGACACCATCGCGAGTTGGGCCTAAAAACTGGGGCCAATCGGCACAAAAAGCGCTGCCCGAGAGGGCCAGCAAGCTATAGTAAAAGTTCAAGGAAAATAAGTGAGTCTTCAGAAACATTTCACACTCTTCGTGTTGCTACTCAGTGCAGCGGCAAGCGCTATGCAAGCGCAGACAGTTCGTGGGGCAATCAACGGCATCGTATCGGATTCCGCACGCAAGCCGGTTGCGGGGGCCACTGTAGAGATTCTTAACGAGGACACCGGACGCATTACTTCGGTCAAGTCTCTTGCGAATGGTACGTATGCCACGACCTTTCTGGCACCTGGCGCTTATCGCGTGGCTGCTTCCCAGCAAGGGTATCTCACCTCAGCCGTGAAGCTGAAGCTGGCAGTCAATCAGGAAGCGCGAGTCGATCTTGCTCTTGCCGATGCCGCCCGCAAAGAACAGGTGAATGTCACAAGCGATCCTGCTGTTTTGAAAACTGAATCGGCTTCCGTGTCGGGCGTCATCGGTACACAACAGATTCAGGGACTTCCGCTCGACGGGCGCAACTTCTACGAACTCGGGTTGCTGCTGCCAGGCGTTGCGCCACCCGCGCAAGGATCTTCAGGATCGTTGCGCGGCGACTTCGCGTTGAACGTCAACGGTGCGCGCGAAGATTTCAATCTGTTTCTTTTGGACGGCGTCTATAACTCGGATGCCAAGCTGAACGGCATCGGGGTGCAACCACCGGTCGATGGAGTACGCGAGTTTGAGCTGGCAACTTCGAGCTACGACGCCTCGTTCGGACGCAATGCCGGCGGCCAAATGAACGTGGTTCTGCGGTCTGGTACGAATCAGGTGCACGGCACTGTTTACGAGTTTTTCCGCAACAACAAACTCGACTCGAAGAACTATTTCGCGCCATCCGACGCGGCTCAGAAGTACAACCGCAATCAGTTTGGATTCTCACTCGGTGGTCCAATCGCCAAGAACCGCACGTTCTTTTTTGTCGACTATGAGGCGCGCCGCACCCGCGAAGGCATCGTTCGCCCGACCAATGTTCCGACTGCTCTCGAACGCATCGGTGACTTCTCGCAAAGCCGGTCATTTGCGGTGGACATCTTCACCCAACAGCTCTTTCCGGGCAACAAGATTCCGGTGGAGCGGATTCACCCCACAGCGCGTGCGCTTGCGGCCCTGTATCCAATGCCGAACCGCAATGTGGCGTCGCAGAACTTCGTTTCGTCTCCTTCGCTGCGAGACCGCAACGATCATTTCGACGTCAAGATCGATCATGCGCTGACGGCACGCACCGAGGTCGCAGGACGTATTTCAATGGGCGACCGCGATTACTACGAACCGTTTGCAGGTTCGAGCTTTCCTGCAATTCCGGGCTATGGCGTCGTGATTCCGCAGCGGAATATCAATGCAATGACGAGTCTCACGCATTCGTTTACCCCGCGATTCATCAATGAAATGCGGTTGGGCTTCAATCGCGTCGGACGCAACAGCAACACCGAGAACGCGGGACGCAACCTCAACCAAGCGGTCGGTCTGCCGACGATCTGGTCGAACCCTCGCGATAACGGACTCACCTCTGTCAGCATCACTGGATTCTCGCCTCTCGGAGACGACTACACGCAACCGCAGAAGTCTGCGTTGAACACGTATCAGTTGATCGATCAGGCTTCGATCGTAGCTGGGCGGCATCAGTTGAAATTTGGCATGGACATCCGCAAGCTGGAACAGAATGCTTTTCGTGATGTGCAGTCGCGCGGATTCCTGAATTTCTCCGGTTTCAGCGGCAACGCGCTCGCCGAGATGTTGCAAGGCGTCTTGTCGGCGAGCGGCTACGCGCGTTCGGACAATCCGCAGTATCTCCGCACGCAGAGTTACAACTTCTTCGCTCACGATTCGTTCAGGCTTTCCTCGCGCGCGATCTTGAACTACGGCATCCGTTACGAATACAACGCACCGGGCGTGGACAAGTTCGATCGCGCCAATGTCTATGACCGCCTCACAGGAGGCCTTGCCGCCGTTGGCAAGAACGGGTTTCCGCGGGGTGGCTACAATCCCGACCGGAACAACATCGCGCCGCGCATTGGCTTGGCGTACTCGCTCAATCCATCGACGGTGATCCGCGCAGGATATGGCGTCTATTTCGATCAAGGTGCATTGGCTCCGGGCGAGGGTTTGTACTTCAGCCCGCCCTATTACAACTTCAATCTGTTCGTCGCGCTGCAGACCTATTTCCTGAATTTGTCGAACCCCTTCCCGCGCGACTACCCGTTCCCGATTCCCGGATCGGCCACGGCGTTCGATCGCAACCTGCGCACACCGTATCTGCAGCATTGGAACTTCACAGTGGAACGCGCGATCACCAAGTCGACCACAGTGGAAGCCGGATACGTTGCTTCGAAGGGCTCGAAGCTCTATTCGTGGCGCGATATCAATCAGCCGCGCCCGACCAATGCCGCTCAGTATCGGCGTCCGAACTTCTACTTCGATGACATAACGTTGGCTGAGAGCCGTGCGAATTCCAACTATCATTCGCTGCAGGTTCGGGTGCAGCAGCGCATGGCTCGAGGTGTCACCGGGATGCTTTCGTACACCTACGCGAAGTCGCTTGACGATACATCTGGATTCTTTCAAAGCACCGGTGATCCGAACTTTCCGCAGAACAGCAACGATCTGAGAGCGGAACGCGGACGTTCGAGTTTCGATATCCGTCAGCGCGCCGTTGCTTCGTACAGCTACGATCTGCCGTTTGCCAAGGGCAAGCTTTGGGGCGGTTGGCAAACGCTCGGCATTTGGACCTTTCAGACTGGTCGACCGTTTACAGTGGCTTTGAATCCGGACTTCGACAACTCCAACACGGGCCGCTCGGTTCTTGGCTTCGGCAACAACGACCGTCCGAATCTGATTGCGAATCCGAATCTCGACAATCGCACCGCGGAGCGTTGGTTCAATACTGCAGCCTTTGCGGTTCCGGCGCGGGGTAACTTCGGCAGCGCCGGCCGCAACATTGTGGATGGTCCGGGATTGCAGACGATCAATTTGTCGCTCGTGAAAAACACGGTGTTTAGCGATCGCTACAACCTGCAGTTCCGCGCGGAGTTCTTCAACGCTCTCGATCGTGCGAACTTCGGCTTGCCTGACAATTTCGTTGGCAACCCGACGTTTGGACGCATCTTGACTGCTGGCGATCCGCGGCGTGTGCAGCTAGGATTGAAGCTGTTGTTCTAAGTCGAACATGGAAAATCCATTCATGAAGAGGGCGATTCAACTCGCCTTGGAGAACGTGCGTCTTGGGCGCGGAGGTCCATTTGGCGCGGTTGTGGCGAAGGATGGCGAGATCGTCGCCGAAGGTTACAACCTCGTCACTTCCACCTGCGATCCGACGGCTCATGCCGAGGTCATTGCGATTCGAAGGGCCTGCGAGAAGTTGCGTAACTTCCATCTCGATGGATGCGAGGTTTACACAAGTTGCGAACCCTGCCCCATGTGCCTTGCCGCGATCTATTGGGCGCACATCGATCGCGTGTATTTCGGATGCACGCACAAAGATGCCGCGGACATCGGGTTCGATGATTCGCATATCTACACAGAGATGCGGATGCGGCTGGAAGAACGCAAGATTCCAATGGTGACGATGGATCGGGATGAAGCGCTGCACGCCTTTGACGCTTGGCGCAGAAAGACAGATCGCATAGACTATTAGCACCATGTTCGTTCCGATAGTTGCCGTGTTGCTTCTGTTGGATGATCCGTCGGACACACTGCCCATCGACCATCCTGCGATTCGCTACAAGGACGCGATTGCCGTCAATTCGATTTCCCGGTTGAATGACCGAATCGCTTCGGGCGAATTGAATCTTGAGTACGATCCGGACCACGGATACCTGAGGTCGTTGTTGGATCACCTGAAGATTCCGATTTCCTCCCAAGTGCTGGTCTTCACGAAGACGAGCTTTCAAGCAAGCAAGATCTCGCCGCGTATTCCCCGCGCAATCTATCACAGCGACGATGTGTTCGTCGGTTGGGTTCGCGGAGGCGATGTAGTTGAGATCGCCGTGACCGATCCTCAATTGGGAGTAGGATTCTATACGCTCGATCAGGAACAAGTTCGCAAGCCGCGGATCGAACGTAGGGGGCAGGAATGCCTGCAGTGTCACGTTGGCGCATCGACGATGGGAGTTCCGGGGTTGATGGTGCGTTCGGTGGTGCCCGATCGTTCTGGAATGCCTGTGTTCCCAGGGCCGTCGCACCTGACCGATCATCGCAGCCCATTGGATCGGCGTTGGGGTGGCTGGTATGTCTCCGGCACACATGGCGGCATGAAGCACATGGGGAACTCTTATGTGGAAAAGGGCGAGTCGGCCTCGGCTTTCGACGCGACGGCAGGGCAGAACGTGACCAACCTCGATACGGCTTTTACAACCACTCCATATCTCGCGCCGACGAGCGACATCGTTTCGCTGCTGCTGTTGGAACACCGTATCCGAGTCATCAATGTGCTGAACCGAGTAAGCTTTGAGGTGAGAATCAAGGGCCAAGCCTCGCGCCAGGCGCTCGACATCGCGGCTCAGGCCTTGCGGATGGACGACGAAGCGAGTTGGAGCGAGCCGATCAAGGGTGCCGGAAAGTTCTCTTTGGACTATGAAAGCGCCGATCCAGCGCGGCGGCAATTGGATCTTCGAACGCGGCTCTATCGAAAGAAGAAGAGTCCAATGGTGGTTTCCCCGGTTTTCGATGGTTTGCCTGACGGCGTGAAGTCCATTTTACGAGAACGTTATTCAGCAGTGAACGGATTCAAGAAGTAGGCTGTGGCCAAACATTCTCGAAGCTCAATGTAGCGTGCTTGGGATATGATGACAGGAGCCATGAAGATGACGGATATGACGCGCCGGAACATGCTGCGGGGCGCGATTGCTTCGAGTGCGGCGGCGGTGGAAACAGTTGAAGGAGCGCCCGTCCGAGAGTTGAAGATCTCGCGCACCACGCAGACTCGTTCGATTTGTCCGTATTGCGCCGTTGGATGCAGCGTTGTGATCCACACGCTGGGCGACAAGGCGCGCAACGTGAAGCCCGCCGTCGTGCATATCGAAGGCGATCCTGATTCGCCGGTGAACCGCGGAACGCTATGTCCCAAGGGCATCGGACTGAAAGAGTTCGTCAATTCGGATCGACGCTTGACGAAGCCGTTGTATCGAGCGAAGGGATCTGCGGAATGGCAGGAGATCTCATGGGACGACGCGATTCCTCGAATGGCGCGATTGATCAAAGATACGCGTGAGCGCGGGTTTGAAGAGAAGGATTCTCAGGGCCGCGTCGTGAACCGGTTGACGAACACCGCAATGATTGGTGGTTGTACGGATACGAACGAGATCAACTTTCTGCTCAGCCGTTTTCGGTTCGGTCTTGGGCTGCTGCCTTACGAGAATCAAAGTCGACTGTGACACGGTCCCACAGTGGTCAGTTTGGCCGCCACATTCGGTAGAGGAGCAATGACGAACGGCTGGACAGATGTCCAGAACGCGGACGTCATTTTGGTGATGGGCGGGAATCCGGCGGAGAATCATCCGGTTGGTTTCCGCTTCGTGATGGAAGCCCGCCGCAAGCGCAAGGCCAAGCTGGTGTGCGTGGATCCGCGATTTACACGCACCGCCGCAGTGTCGGATTGTTATGTCCCGATTCGCGCGGGTTCCGACATCGCCTTTCTGGGCGGCGTGATTCATCATGCGGTTTCCAAGGGCTTGTATCAAGCCGACTACGTCAAACTGCACACCAACGCTTCGTTTCTTGTGCAGGAAGGCTATGGTTTCGCCGACGGCTATTTTACAGGTTGGAACGCCGAGACCAAGACTTACGACAAGGCGACCTGGCAATACGAGTTGGACGGTGCCGGTCATGCGAAGGTGGATCCAACACTTGAGCATCCGCGCTGTGTGTTTCAGTTGATGCGCAAACACTACTCGCGTTATACGCCTGAAAAAGTCGCGGAGATCTGCGGTTGCAGCTCGCAAGAGTTCACGCAGGCCGCGGACATCGTCTGCACGGCGAGCGCGAAAGAGAAGTCTGGCACGGTATTGTATGCGTTGGGCTGGACACAACATTCGACATCGGTGCAGTTGATCCACACGGCGGCGATGGTGCAACTGCTGATGGGTAATATCGGGATGCCCGGCGGCGGCGTCAACGCGCAGCGAGGACACGCCAACATACAAGGCTCAACAGACATGGGTTCGTGGAACAATCTCCCCGGCTATCTGAAGATTCCGCGGGCGAATCACACGGGCTTGGCCGACTATCTAAAGGCGTATACGCCCAAAGCTTTGCGTCCGAATTCTATGAATTATTGGGGTAACACTCCGAAGTTCATGACGAGTTTATTGAAGTGCTACTACGGGGAAAGGGCCACAAAGGCCAATGAATTCGGCTACAACTGGATTCCAAAGGCTGGAGAGCAGGCGAATCACAGCTGGGGCCAGTTCTTCGATGAGATGACGCAGGGCAAGATCGAAGGGCTCATTTCGTTCGGCATGAATCCGGTGGCGAATGGTCCGAACACAGCGAAGATGCTCACCGCTTTGGCGAAATTGAAGTGGATGATCGTGGTCGAGAACTTCGAAACGGAAACTTCAGCTTTCTGGAAGGCGAAGTCACTGGGCGGCAAGTTTCAAGAGACCGCGCTCGATTCCAAAGACATTGACACTGAGACGTTTTTGCTTCCGGCGTCTTGTTTTGCTGAGAAAGACGGGGCATTTGTGAATTCGTCGCGCTGGCTGCAATGGAAGGAAGCAGCGCTCGATCCGCCTGGAGATGCGCGTCGCGATCAGGAAATTATGGCGCGGCTTTTCTTGGCGATTCGCGGGCTTTACGAGAAAGAAGGCGGCAAGGGTATGGATTCGCTGATGGCGATGGGCTGGCCCTATTCGAATTCTGTGTCGCCGTCGCTTTCGGAAGTCGCTCGCGAGGTCAATGGCCGCGATCTTACGACAGGCAAGCAATTGAATGGCTTTGGCGAATTGAAGGACGACGGCTCGACATCGTGCGGTTGCTGGATTTATTCCGGCTCCTGGACCGAGGCTGGAAACAACATGTCTCGCCGCGGGCAAGATGATCCGACGGGGCTGGGATTGTTCCCGACATGGTCTTGGTCATGGCCCGCGAACCGACGGATCCTCTACAATCGAGCGTCGGCCGACGAGCACGGGAGGCCTTGGGATGCGACACGTGCCCCCTTGCGATGGGATGGAACGCGCTGGTCAGGCGATGTGCCGGATTACAAGGCCGATGCGCCTCCCGAGGCGTTTGGCGCGTTCATCATGAACCCCGAGGGGGTTGCCAAGCTGTTTGCCAACGACTTGGTTGAGGGTCCGTTTCCCGAACACTACGAGCCTGCTGAGTCCCCGGTGTCGAATGCGTTTCATCCGAACGTGAACGCGAATCCAATGGCTAAGATCTTTGCCGGTGAACGAGATAAGATGGGTACCGCTGCGGACTTTCCTTATGTCGGCATCACATATCGGTTGACCGAACACTTCCATTACTGGACCAAGCACACAGCGGCGAGTGCAGCGCTGCAGTCGAACTTCTTTGTCGAGGTTCCCGATGAATTGGCCCAGGAAAAGGGAATTCGGAGTGGCATGATTGTGCGCGTGCGTTCTGCCCGCGGGCATGTTGAAGGTCCCGCACTGGTGACGAAGAGATTGCGTGGATTGAAGGTTGGCGGCAAGACTGTTTACCAGATCGGACTGCCGATTCATTGGGGTTTTGTGGGCAAAGTGACCGGTCCGCTAATCAACAACCTCACGGCATCGGTGTACGATCCGAACTCGGGGACGCCCGAATACAAGGGTTTCCTTGTCAGTCTGGAGAAAGCCTAGATGATCGTCGCAAAGCTCATCGATACGTCGTTGTGCATTGGCTGCAAGGCCTGCGAAGTGGCCTGTCAGGAATGGAACGATCAGGAATTTCTCAAAGGTGAATTCTTTGGGACGTATCAGACGCAACCAGACCTGACGCCCAATTTCTGGAACCTGATCAAGTTCAACGAGATCGAGAAAGACGGCAAAGTCGTCGCCTGGAACATGGCGAAGTATCAGTGCATGCACTGCGCCGATGCGGGCTGTATGCGGTCGTGTCCTGCGCCGGGAGCGATCATCCGCCATGCCAACGGCATCGTCGACTTCGTGCACGATAAGTGTATTGGTTGCGGTTACTGCGTCACAGGATGTCCGTTCGATGTTCCGAAGTTAAGCCCGAAGACGAACAAAGTCTATAAGTGCACGCTCTGTTCTGACCGCACTGCGGTTGGGCTAGAGCCTGCTTGTATCAAGAGTTGTCCCACCAACTGCCTGACCTTTGGAGAACGCGACGCGCTGGTGTTTCAGGCCGAATCGCGCGCTAAGGAGTTGCGCGCCGATGGCGTTGCGACTGCTGGGGTCTACAATCCCGAGGGGGTTGGCGGAACGAACGTGTTGTATGTGCTGAAGGACGCGACCAAGCCTGAATCGTATGGGCTGCCGCGCGATCCACAGATTCCATTGAGCGTCTCTTTGTGGAAAGGCCCTGTGAAGTGGCTGGGATCGCTTGCGTTGGCCGGCGGGATTCTCGGCGCAGCGCTGCATTATCTGAGAGTCGGACCGAAGGAAGACAGCCATGATTGAGCGGTTTTCGTTTGTAGAGCGCGTGATTCATTGGGCCTCGGCGTTCAGCTTTCTCTACGCCGCACTCACCGGACTGTCGATGTGGTCGCACAAGCTGTTCTGGTTGGCTTCTGTCTTTGGCGGAGGTGCTGTGACCCGTGCGACGCATCCCTGGGCGGGGACATTCTTCGCCTTGGTGTTGGGATTCATGTTCCGGCAGTGGGCCTCGCAGATGCGTCTCGATGCCGACGATCGTAAGTGGCTGCGGGTTTCCCATCGTTACGCGATGAACGATGAAACAGGTGTTCCGGATTCCGGCCGTTTCAACGCTGGACAGAAGATGCTGTTCTGGATGCAGTCGGTTTCGGCCCTGCTTTTG
Source organism: uncultured Solibacteraceae bacterium (assembly GCA_964500255.1). Lineage (GTDB taxonomy): Bacteria > Acidobacteriota > Terriglobia > Bryobacterales > Bryobacteraceae > F-183. Next base: position 10,439 of record CAZCPL010000050.1, read on the forward strand.
TTGGTTTCGGGTGTGGTGTTGTGGAATCCGGAATGGATGCCTCGGGCCTTGCGCTTGATGGCGATTCTCGTGCATCCGATCGCGGCGCTGGGATCGATCACCGGTATCATCTTGCATATCTACATGGGCACGCTTGCCGTGCCTGGCGCGTTGCATGCGATGGTTCGCGGTGTGGTGACGGAGCGTTGGGCGAAGAGCCATCATCGGGCTTGGTACAAGCAGATTTCGCGCTAGACTGGCGAATGATGACTCGTCGTGTATTTGCTTCCGCACTTGCCGCCCCGCTGCTTGCGTCCGCGCAATCGCAGCAGAAGTGGTTTCAGATCTCGCTCGCCGAATGGTCGGTGCACAAGGCGATTTTCGGCAATACGCTGAAGACGCTTGAGTTTCCGCAACTCGCGCGGGACAAGTTTGGCATTGAGGGCCTTGAGTTCGTGAACACGCTGTGGGGTGTCCCCACGCAAGGCTACATCCAACGCCTCAAGCACAACATGAACGCCACCGGAACCAAAGGCGTCATGATCATGTGCGACGACGAAGGCATGATGGGCCATTCGGAAAAGACCGCGCGGATGAAGGCCGCCCGCAATCACTACAAGTGGGTTGACTACGCGGCGGAACTGGGTTGCAAGGGGATCCGGACGAACATGTACCCTGACAAGAATCCGAAGGCCGATGCGGAGATCGCCGAATATCTGAAGTGTTGCGCGGAAAGCTTCAACGATCTTTCCGGATATGCCGCCAAGGCTGGTATCAACGTGATGATTGAGAATCACGGTGGTCTGTCGTCGGATCCGGACATTCTCGTGCGGCTAATGAAGCTGGCACCAGCCCGGAACTTCGGCTTGCTGCCGGATTTCGGCAACTTCTATGGTGCGACGGATCGCTACGATGCAGTGAAGAAGATGATGCCTTACGCGAAGGGCGTCAGCTTCAAGTGCTGGGACTTTGGCCCTGACGGCAAAGAGACCAAGATGGACATGGCCCGGCTCATGAACATCGTCAAGGATGCTGGCTTCAAGGGTTGGGTTGGCATCGAGTACGAGGGTGAGAGGCTGCCGGAATACGAAGGTGTCTCGGCAGCCAAGACTTGGCTCGATCGCTACTCAGGTTAGGCCGACGGCCAACCGGCGGCCGGGGCGGGATACACCCACGTCTGATTGGCTTTGGGATAGTAGAGAGTCATTTGTGCCAGGAATGCCGGATTATCCGCAGCCAAGGCCGGATACGCCGTGTAGCAGGAGCCGACACAACCCGTTCGGTTTGCCCAGGCATAAACCGTAGGGGGAATGGCCGAGTTGAAGCCGGGGTAGCTGCCGATGCCCGAAGCCACCGCTTGCGAGGCCTGATAACAGCAGTGTCCGCTGCTGCCATAGTCCTCGTCATCGAGATCCGACTCGTAGATGTAGCTGAGAATACTCGTCTCGTTGGTGGATACGAGACTCAGTTCCTGAACGACAATTGGGCGGTGGGTATTTTCTGCAAAGTAGACCCGCGCTTTGACCATGCGCCATCCGCTGGTGCCCGGAACACCCCAGGCACCCCACACGCTCTCGAAAGTGTAAACGTAGTCGTCCACCACAAGAGCTGAGTGACCGGGCCCAACGCCGTGCGAGTTTCCCACGCAGGACAGTAGCGCTGCCTTTTTGCCTTCGCGCAAAATGCCTTCCGGATCTTTCGGTGCGGGTCCGACACCGGGGCCGCCCGGTTTGGGACCACCCCCACCCGGCTGGGGATTCTGTTTTTCCCAAACCGGGCGGTAAATCAGCGTCTCGCCCGCGTTGATGCGATTGTAGTCCGCAATGATTTGGAGCGAGCCACCGGATGTTCTGGGCGGCCTGGCGAACACAGGCCACGTGCTGGAATTGCCGTAGTTGCCATAGATCGACATGTGAAACTTGCTGATCATGTCGCCCGGCTTGACAAAGATTCTTCCCTGACTGTCGTATACCGCCACTGTGCACTCTCCTATCGGGAGCATTTGCTCTCAATTGGGTTTGCGCAAAAGCAGGGTGGCCGCGATCATGATGGCGAAACTTTTTATCGACTTTTTATCGACCTCTTATCGCCCAAAGATGAAGCGTGCGCGTCGCGGGTCTGCACCGCCGTGCAGCACGCCGTCCTTCTTGAGAATGACGGTGGGTGCCGACGAGTTGCTCCAATCGCCGGAGATCATGACCTTGTGTCCCCAGCCTTCCAGCTTGTCGGCGGTGGCTTTGGGGATGCGCGATTCGAGGTTGAGCTTTCCCGGCGAGAATTCGTGGAAAGCGAATGACGCGTAGAAGTGTTCGGTCTGGAACCGCGGTGCTTCCACCGCTTCTTGCGGAGTCATGCCGAACTCGAGGATATTCAGCAGCACTTGCAGCATCGCTTGATCCTGATTGTCTCCGCCCGGGGTGGACATCTCGAACAGGAACTCACCGTCCTTGGTGACCAGCGTGGGACTCAACGTCACGCGCGGCCGCTTGCCGGGAGCGAGTTGATTGGGGTGTCCCGCGTCGCCGACGAACGACTGCAAACGGGTGGAGAAGGGAATGCCGGTATCGCCTGCGATCACTGACGGCAACCACGCGCCGGAAGGTGTCGCCGAAAACGCATTGCCCATGGAATCGACCACGTTCACGCAGGTCGTATCGTGGATCGGAGCGTCAGCGACTGGCAGGGTGGAAGTGATCGATGCGCCGCCACCCAGGTTTCCAGGACGGCTTTCCATCGACGCTTGCGCCGGGTCGATGAGTTTGCGGCGGGCTTCGGCGTAAGACTTTGACAAAAGCGTGTCTTCTGGAATCTTTGAGAACTTCGGATCGCCGTAGTACCGGTCTCGATCGGCGAATGCAAGTTTCACAGCCTCAATAAGGGTATGCAGATACTCGGGCGAGTTGTGGCCCATCTTCTTGAGGTCGTAGCCTTCGAGGATGTTCAACGCCTGGATCATCACGGGACCTTGGGTCCAAAAGCCCGGCTTATGGATCTCATAGCCGCGGTATGTTGCTGAGCGCGGTTGGTCGATTTCAGCTTTAAAGTTGGCGAGGTCGGAAAAGGAAATGAGTCCGCCGTTGGCTTCGGAGTAGGCTGCAAAGCGTTTGGCGATGGATCCGCGATAGAAGATATCGCGAACGGCTTGAATTTTCTTGCGACGATCTCCCTTGGCCTTCTTCTCGGCTTCCACCATTTCGCGCAGAGTGTTGGCGAGGGTCGGCATGCGGACGATGTCGCCGCGTTGTGGAATCACGCCGTTCTGGTAGAAGAACGCTTTGGAGTCGGGCCAAAGTTCGATCATGCGCTTAAAACTGGTGAGCATGCCGGCGAATTCTTCGGCGATGGGGAAGCCTTCTGCGTTATCGATGGCCGGTTGAATGACCTGAGCGAAACTTAACGTTCCGTATTCCTGCAAAGCGAGCAGCAAACCGTCGACAACTCCTGGAGTGATGGCTGCCTTGATGCCTTGCGGCGGAACGAGTGGTTTGTTGGCTGCGTCCTCAAACGGTTCCACGGGTCGGGATTTGTAGTATTCGACTGTGGCCTTGGCGGGTGCGACGCCAACGCCAGAAATGACAACCGGAGGCTTGCCGACAAGCTTGATGATGAGCGGCATTTCGCCGCCTAAGCCGAAGCGGCTCTGCTCGGTGACGGCTGCGGCGAAGGTGGCTGAAACTCCTGCGTCCACGGCGTTGCCGCCCTGTTGCAGGATACGGTATCCGGCTTCGACTTCCTGGTTGTTGGCCGCGCCAACCATTTCGCGGAGTCCGCGGACGGGCGGGAACATGGTCGGGGACGCAGCCAACGCGACCATCAGAAAAAGGGCGGCGGAAAAACTCAGCTTCCGGTTCATCCCCTTATCTTAGCGGGTGGTTGTTCGCGGAGGTGCGTGGGTCTTCCATCCGGAAGACTGCGCCTGCTCGGTCAGGCGTCTCTTGTTCTCGCGCTTGTTGGCATACATGCGCTCATCGGCGCATTGAATCAATGCTTCGCGAGTAATGCCATCTTCGGGATAGTGAGCTGCGCCAATGCTCATTGCAAGGACGCGCTCGCCGCAAATCTCAAGCCCTGCATCGACGGCCACCTTCTCGAAGGCTGTGAGTTTGGCGGTTGCATCCACTGGCTGGATTCCCGGCAATACCACCACAAACTCGTCGCCACCCATTCGCGCCACATAGTCGTAGTCCCTGCAGATTTCTTTCATTCCCGCAGAAACCAAGCGCAGGACGCGGTTGCCTTCAAGGTGTCCGAAGCGATCGTTTACCTGCTTAAAGCCGTCAAGGTCGCACACGAGAATCGAGCAGTTCTGGGTCGTACGTTCGCAACGCGAAATCTCGGCTTCGATGTGCAGATAGAGTGAACGGGCGTTGGGAAGGCCAGTGAGGTAGTCGGTGGTCGCAGAGTTTTCGGCCTGTAGAAATCTCAGCGCGTTCTCGATCGACAGCGCGATCTTGGAACTGATGGCCAGCAAGATCCGCAACTGATCGCGTGTGAACGCGTCACGCTGGGTGCTGTAAAACGTCATGACACCCATCAGGCCATTGATGCCTTCGAGTGGTACGGCAAGCGCTGCGCGCATTACCGCTGGATCGCTTGGCTGGAAACCTGTTTCGACCGCTGGATTGCCATTGAGAATCGGTTTTCGATTTTCCGCAACCCAACCGGAGAGCCCCTCGCCGATGATCATTGAGGATCCGGCCCAGCGGGGGCGCAACTTTCCGCCTACATGGTGGGCATCGAGGCGTTTCCCTTTGACGAGATAGAGAACGATGCAGTCGTGCGAAACCGTGCGTTCCATTCGCTTGGTGAGCAGTTCGAGTGTCTCTTCTATAGAGAGGGAGTTGCCCAGATCCTGTGCGAGTTCGAACAGGGTTTGCACTTCCTGGCGGGCGGCAGCGATGGATTGTAAAAAGTCCGAAGAGGGTTCTGTTTCTCGACCTTCTTCCGCAAATCCAGCCGCAGGTGCGGATGCCTGTATACCCGCCATGCCGTTTGGCAATCCAGGCCGCTGGCGCGCGGTCTGCACCGCAACCAGTTCCAACCGGTGATAGCATCGCTGCAGTGCGTCCAGGATCCGAGGGTCGAACGCTGTCTTGCGACCCTGTTCTACGATCCTCATCGCGTCTTCAAGCGGTTTCTTCGACACACCCGAGGCGAGCGCCAACGCTTCGTCGAATGCGTCCGCTACCGTGAGGATTCTCGCCCCTAGCGGAATCGCTTCACCGACTAGGCGATCGGGATATCCCGCACCATCCCATCGCTCATGGTGGGATCTGACGATCGGTTCCACGGGATACGGGAACCGCACGCGGCTGAGAATTTCCGCGCCGACAACTGGGTGAATTTCCAGTCGCTCGGCTTCTTCCGAGGTGAGCCGGGTGCGCTTCGAAATGATATGCTCTGGCACGGCGAGTTTGCCGATGTCGTGGAGCAACGCAGCGGCTCGAATGGCATTGACCTCTACCTCGGGCAGCTCGAGTTCTTCGGCGAGACCGGTGGCGAATGTTTGAACCCGATGCAGATGATCGTGTGAATCCCTGTCCTTGGCCTCAATGGCCAGTGCAAGAGCTTCGATGGTTCGCAGATGTAGCGACGCCATGTCTTCGGTGTGTCTTTTTTCGTCCTGTAATTGCGCTAAATAGAGGCAATAAGACCGGTAGACCAGGTAAAGAATCGGGATCACCAGGATTGCCGTCTGCCATCCAAGATGTGGCCCTGCGATGACGCCGAGACCTGTCGCTGCGGCACCCAGCACATAGTACGGCAGAGTCCAGAGAAAGCAATCTCTCCAAACCTCACCAAAGCTTCTATGGTCGGCAATGGCGATCATGACCGCGGCTGGAACATTGTGGGCCAGGAACAGTACCAACGCTCCTGCAAGCAGGCTGATTGAAGTTTCCAGGTACGGTCCTCGAAGGACATTGAGTTGTGCGACACCAAAGGCCAGTCCTGTTGCTAGTGCTGTCAGCCCAACATTGAAGGCGACTTGATGCCATCGAAGTCCCTTTGTCCAGTTCGCCAGGCACTGTGTGAGCGTAAGAAATGACGCCATGAGCATCGTTTCTGAAAACGAAAACTCAACGATTCCATAGAGAATAAAGAGGAAGTTCGCAGACAAGGCACCTGTCATGCCGGGCAGTGAAATCTTGAATCCTGCAGCGGCCGATGCGAGCAGTACCAGGCACCCATAACGATAAGCGTCCGTGGTTCGCCATAAAAGTAAGCTGGACAACAATATCGCCAAACCAAGGCCTGTAATGCTCCATAGGAACAGTTGCTGGTTTGGCTTTAGGACCAAGCGGGCTTTCATCCTAAGGCGTTAATCCGCCGATTGGGATGAAAACTTTAGTACCTAATCAGAAACGGTACGCGAATCGCCGGCATTTCCTCCGGCTGCGTTCAGGAGAGCGTACTACTCTCGAAGGGGGATACTCCATCTGGGACCGGTGTGCTAGAATCGCATTCACGATGTAACTGCTTGATTCTTAAAAGTGAATAGGTTTGGTGCTATGGAATACGTTGTTGCGAATATCGCCGTGTACATGCTGCTGGCCGCGTTGGTCGGGTTCGTCTCGGCGGGACTTTCCGCATGGGGGTTCTTCCGCAGTCTCGGGAAGCGGCAAGCCCTGGAACATCGGATGCAAATTGAATCCGTCCAGGCCGATTTGGAGGTATCGGCAAAGAAAATCCGGGAAACGGAAGCCACCAGCGAAGAATGGAAAGGTGCCATGGAAGCCCATGCGGCAAAGCTGTGCGCATTCGAAGCCAAACTTCGCGCTCAGGAAGCGTCCGCGAAAACCGAGTTGCGGAAGAAAGAGATCGAGATTGGGGCGATGCGTCAGGAATCCAAGCAAGTGGGGGTGCTTGAAGCTGAGTTGACGGAACTAAAGTCAGCGAACCAAGTACTTGAGGCCAAGGTTTCGGACCATGGCCAGGGTGCCGCGGTTTGGCAAGTACGTTTCGACGAGTTCGCCAAAGTGCAGGACACAAAATCTCGCGAGTTCGAAGGTGTGATTGCAATGCTGCGCGAAGAAGCCTCAAGTGCAGGTTTGCAGAAGCAGGCCGCCGAATCGCAAGCGCGGGAGATCGAAAAAGAGTTCCATAAGGTGATGGCAATGCGCGAGGAGGAGTTTCTCGCGATGCAGTCTCAAACGAGGGCTGCGGTTGAGGTGCAGAAGCGTTTTGAAAATGATTTCCGGGCCTTACGGATTGAAATGGAATCGCGCGATGCGGAAATCGCCCGGCTTGTGACAGATGTGGATACGGCGCATCGAACTGGTCGGGAATTGGAACAGGTTCGCGAGGACTTGCAAGGAGTCCGCGCGAATCTTGCGGAACGCAATGAGGCGATAGCGAAGTTCGAAGCGGATTCGGGGCTATTGTCGCACGTCAGAAACGATATGCGTGAGCGCCAAACGCGCATCGACGGATTGCAATTGCAACTTACGAATGCGAAACAGGAAATAGGTAGCCTGCAGGTGCGGCTCTCGGCACGCAACGATGAGATGTCGCGTCTCGAGTCCGATGCGGCGTTGCTTTCCCACCTGCGCCAAAGGATGGGCGAACGGCAGACTCGCCTCGAC
>CAZCPL010000050.1:18010-24598 GCA_964500255.1 uncultured Solibacteraceae bacterium
CCTCGACAGACTTGAGTTGCAGCTTCAAGGGGCTAAGCAAGAACTGTCGGCCTTGCAATTGGAACTGGCGAATCGAGACGAGAGATTGGAATCCATGCAATTGGAGTTCGCCGAGGCAAACGCCGCGCTTGAGCGACAGATTCAACTGCTGGAATCGAACTTGGTGACGGCGAATGCGACTGTGATTGAGGATCCGCGTATTGCGGCCCCGCAATTGGGACTGGCGTCAGCAAGGTCAGTTGCGGACGCGGACAGCAAAGCTCTCCAGACATACATCTCAGATGTTGCCGCGCTCCGGCTGGATCTCGCGGATCGGGATGAGCGGCTCGAAGCCTGGGAGAGTCGCTACGAATCGGCGCTTGGACAAATGCATGCCGAAGCCGGACTTTCGAGGATGGCACAAACGCAGCAGGTCGAAGTGAAGCCTTTGGCCTTCGGCGCGGCCGTTGGGGGCGGTGCCAGTCTCGCGTCAATTGCGCCAATTACGACAGCGGAGCCCACTCCGCACATGACGATTGGAGATCGGTTGGAACTGCAGGCGCGGCTCCGTTTTTACTCGCTCCGTGGAATCCAATTTCTTCCCGAAAGCGACCAACTTCGTCCTGAATCCATCCCCTCTCTGCAGGAAGTACTCAGCACCTTGCAGCTACTCGATGCGGAACATCGCGTGGAGATTGGCGGACACACAGATTCTTGGGGCCACGCAGCGCACAATCGCGAATTGAGTCTGCGCCGGGCCAATGCAGTTCGGCTCTATCTTGTGGAACATGGAGCGCCGACGGCGATGTTGATTGCCACCGGTTATGGGGACTCCCGCCCGATCGCAGACAATGACGATGCGGATGGCCGCTTTGCCAACCGGCGCATCGAGTTTCAGGTGCGTGGACCGGTGCGTTGAAGGCCAGGCTCTTTGCCACTACGACATTTCTGGGCTCGTTTCTGTTGTTTCTCGTGGAGCCCATGGCCGCCAAACGCCTGTTACCCGTTCATGGCGGAGCGGCAGCGGTTTGGACATCGGCGCTGCTCTTTTTTCAACTCGCACTGCTCGTCGGCTATGCCTACGCGAACTGGGCTCGGCCAAGAGTGCACGCCCTGTTCGTGGGCGTGATGTCGCTCAGCCTTTTGCTTCGGGCCTCTGGTTCCACGATCGATCCACCGCCGGGTATCTCGCCGGTTCTGTCCGTTCTCTGGTCGCTCGCTGCGATGATCGGTGCACCGTTCGTTGTGATCGCCGCCGGATCCACACTCTTGCAACGCTGGGCCGGAAGCTATCGACTGTACGCAGTCTCGAACGCCGGTTCACTGCTCGCGCTGACGATCTATCCGGTCTTTGTGGAACCCGCACTCGGACTCAATGGCCAACACCGGGTTTGGACTGGCGGGGCGCTTGTCTACGTCCTACTGATGCTGTTTTGTATCCGCCTTACTGGCACCGGCGATAGCGCGACCGCCGCGCGGATCCGGCCCGATGCAGTTTCTGTGGCTTGGTGGATCGCCTTGTCTGCCGCGGGTTCCGCCTTGCTGTCGTCCACCACCAGTCAAATCTGCCAGGAGGTAGCGTCGATTCCCTTTCTTTGGATCCTGCCGCTGGCGATCTATCTGATCTCTTTCATTCTGATTTTTCAAAAGGGGACGCACTGGTGGCAGCGCCCTGTGGTTTGGAATCTTCTTGCTCCTGTCTCGATCGCAACGGTGATCATTCTGCACGTTGCCGGGCCGAAGTATCCCTATCTTTGGTCTGTCGGCGCAGATCTCGCGGTGTTGGCCGTTTGTGCGATGTTGTGTCATGTTCATTTGGCGGAATCCAAACCTGCGTTGGAATCACTGGGATGGTTCTATCTCGCCATCTCTGCCGGTGGGGCACTCGGGGGAATCTTCACCGCGGTAATCGCACCGCTGTTGTTCCAGACGTACGCCGAGTTCCCACTGTTGCTTTCTGTATGCACGGCGCTGGCACTCGCCAAAGGGCTTACGAACGGCGACCTGACCACAACGCCCATGCCGATTCTCAATCGCGCCCAGATCTTCGCGTTAGCCTCCGCCGCGATGATTCCCTTCGGCACGTTCAGTGCAACCGTGCCAGGCATTCTCGAAGAGAAGCGCAATTTCTATGGAGTTTTGCGGGTCACAGAGCGCGCGGAGGTGGAAGGCGAAATGCGCACATTGACTCATGGACGCACGAAACACGGTACTCAATGGGTGGCCCATCCGGAGCTTCCGACTGCCTACTACACGGCGGCCTCGGGGGTCGCCCATGCGATCCGCGATCTGCAACGAGCGAAGCCGCAGGGCATCAAGGCCGCTGTCATTGGACTTGGTGCGGGAACGCTCGCTCACTATACTCGGAGGCAAGATCGCTTTCGTTTTTACGAACTGAATCCCGATGTAGAGCTCCTGGCCCGCCGCCACTTCACCTATCTCGAAGGTAAGAACGCAGAGGTCATCCTGGGTGACGCACGCCTTCGCTTGGCGCAAGAACAGCCGCAAAATTACGACATCCTGATTGTCGATGCTTTTTCCAGCGATTCCATCCCTGTTCATCTGCTGACTCGCGAGGCCGCCGATCTCTATGCGCATCATCTGAATCCGCGCGATGGTGTGCTCGTGATGCACATCTCGAATCGCGTCCTCGATTTGGAACCTGTCACGCGCGGCATTGCGGCTCATCTCAACCGAATCCACCACTTAGTGGTCACGAAAGATCCGTTGGAAAAGGGCGCGGCTGGTTCCTCGTGGGCGATCTTGCGCCAGGGGCAATATCAGGGTGCGAAGGGTATCCTGTGGACCGATGCTTATTCGAGCCTCTGGCCGATCTTCAAAATCCGATAGCATGGGACTTACGTCCCAATGTCCATAACACGGAGAGAGATTGCCGCACTCGCGTTCGCCGCGGCAATCCAGGCCAAAAACATGAAGCGCAAAATGACCATACACCTCGTGCCTGGTTCCATCGGTGTGCAGGCCACACAGCAGGAGGCGATTGTCTTTGCCAAGCAATATGGCTTCGAATCGGTCGAAGCAAACGGTAGTTATCTCGCGACTCTCTCGAATGGCGAGATCGATGCGATCGCCGCGAGCGTGAAGTCCGCGGGATTGGTGTGGGGCAATGCCGGGCTTCCCACGGATTTTCGCAAAGATGCCGAGACCTTCGACAAGGGCCTGCAACAGTTGCCGGGCGTGGCCAAGGCGCTGCAGCGCGCCGGGCTGACGCGCGTCGGCACGTGGATCTCTCCGGCGCATGCTTCACTCACCTACACAGCCAACATGAAGCAGCACGCCGACCGCCTGCGGGCGGTTTGCAAGATCCTGGGCGATCACGGATTGCGTTTGGGCTTGGAGTATGTGGGTCCGAAAACCCTGTGGACTTCGAATCGCTATCCGTTCCTTCATTCCATGGCGGAAACGAAAGATCTCATCGGGCTGATCGGCGTGGGCAACGTTGGATTGTTGCTCGATAGCTGGCATTGGTTCACCGCAGGCGAAACGGTTGCCGATCTTGAGACACTTCGCAATGAGGATATCGTTTCTGCGGATCTCAACGACGCGCCTGCGGGCGTGGCGCTCGATCGACAGATTGACTCGAAGCGCGAGTTGCCAATGGCGACCGGCGTGATCCCGGTCGGTGATTTTCTCAACGCGTTGAACAAGATCGACTTCGATGGGCCGATTCGTTGCGAACCCTTCAATGCGGCCTTACGGGCGTTGCCTCGCGAGCAGGCGCTTGCGACCGTGGCTGCTTCGATGAAGAAGGCGTTCGCGCTGATCCGCGAATCGTAGGAGGATTCGAATGAGATTGTTACTGACTGCTCTTGTCTTGCTGATGTCCAGCGCCAGTGCGCAGACTATCGATTGGACCAAGTTCGAAGCCGAGACGCTGAAACATTTTCAGGCTCTCGTCCGCATGGATACTTCAGACCCGCCCGGTAATGAGAAGCCGGCCGTGGACTATCTGCGGCAGGTGCTCGAAGCCGAAGGGGTAGAGACCAAGACATTCGCAGTGACACCCGAGCGACCGAACCTCGTGGCGCGCATCAAAGGCAACGGCAAGAAGAAGCCGCTGCTCATCATGGGCCACACCGATACGGTGAATATCGATCCAAAAAAATGGACGTTTCCTCCCTTCGGCGCCACGCTTGACGCGGGCTATATCTATGGCCGCGGCACTGTTGACGACAAAGACAACGTTGTGGCTTGCCTCATGACGATGCTTCTGATCAAGCGGTTGAACATCCCGCTCGATCGCGACGTGATCTTTCTCGCCGAAGCGGGTGAAGAGGGCAGCGTACGCCACGGAATCCTGTATATGGTGCAGCAGCACTGGGCGGAAATCGAGGCGGAATTCTGCCTGGCAGAGGGTGGGGGCGCAACCCGTAAAGACGGCAAGTTGCGGTTCGTCACCGTGCAGACCACTGAGAAGATTCCCTATGGCGTCAAGCTCATTTCGAAGGGACCGGCGGGCCATGGTTCCCGTCCGCTGCGAAACAACGCGGTGGTGCATCTATCGCAAGCTGTGGCGAAGGTCGCGTCATGGCAGACGCCAATGCGTCTGAACGATACGACCCGTGCCTACTTCGAGCGGCTTGCAACCATCAGCACGCCTGAGGAATCCGGTCGCTACAACAATATCGTCCATCCGGAAAAGTCCAGCGCCATTCAGGAGTATTTTGCCGACAACGAACCCGGCCACTACTCGATGCTTCGGACGTCGATCTCGCCGACGATCATCAAGGGCGGCTACCGTGTGAACGTGATTCCATCGGAGGCGGAAGCGACTCTCGACATCCGCGGTTTGCCGGATGAGAACATGCGCGAGTTTGTGGAGAAGCTGAAGGGTGTGATCAACGATCCGCAGATTGAGGTGGTTCGAGAGCTGCGGGACTCGCGTCCTGGAGCGGTGCCTTCGGCTCTGACAAACGACGCGTTCGCTGCCATTGAGGCAGCGCAGAAGAAGTATTATCCGGGCGTCATCACGTTGCCGACGATGTCCACGGGCGCAACGGACATGGCCTATTTGCGGGCGAAAGGCGTTCAGGCTTACGGCGTGGGTCCGATGGTGGATGTCGAAGACGGACCCAAAGGCTACGGTGCGCATTCCGACCAGGAGCGGATTCTCGTTGAGTCGCTGCAGACCTTTGTAAAGTTCCACTATGACGCAACGCTGAGGATTGCTGGCTCGCAGCCGCCCAAGTAATCCTATTCGGAGGGCCTATTTCGCGACGCAAGATCGAATCGTGTGAATCAGGGTGTCTTCCGAATAAGGCTTCACCAGGAACGCGTTGACCCCGACATCGAACGCCTTTTTGCGGTGCTTGTCGCCGCCGCGCGACGTTAACATGACCACCGGAAGGTTCTGATACTTGGGTTCGCTACGCAGGGCGATGGAGAAGTCATAGCCGTCCATGCGGGGCATTTCGACGTCTAGCAGGATGATGTCCGGTGGAGCCGCCATGAACTGCAACATCTCGAGTGCCTCGAGTCCGTCTTTGGCCGCCGCAACGTTCCAACCCTGCTTGCGTAGAGTGTTCGCAACGACACGGCGGACGCTCACCGAATCGTCCACCACCAGTACTTCCAGAGGGCCCGCCGGACGGTCGGGCCTTTTTGCTGGAGGATGCTCTGCCGCCGCGCCTTCGGATAGTTGACGACTGGCTCGCATCAGGCGCTGTGGTTGAAGTACGAGGACCACCGTGCCGTCGGCAAGAGTGGTGGTTCCGGAAATTGCGGGTGCCTTTTTGAGCATCCCGGTGGGTGGATCCACGAGAACTTCGCGGATTTCCACGATACGGCTTACCAGCAATTCCACCTGTTCGGCACCGTTGTCGAGCACGATCGAAGAACGTTGGCCGGCAGTGCGGCGCAGATGCAGGCTCTCTTCGAGGTCCACCGTGCGGAAACCTGTGACACCTGCCTCATTCTTTCGTGCGCGCAGGACCGACGAGAGCGGCAGTGCGAACACTTCGTCCGCCGCTTCGACAAAGATCACGCGAACGATGGATTGCGACAGCGGAACGCGCAACGTGAACGTCGTGCTTCTGCCCGGCGTGGATTCTATAGTCACTGAGCCCTTGAGCGATTCCACGGCCGAACGAACCACGTCGAGCCCGACTCCTCTTCCGGCCAGTTCGGTGACGACGTCCGCGGTGCTGAATCCCGGCTCGAACAACAGGTCGAAAAGCGCTGGGCCTTCGAGAGTGTCGGCGACTTGAGCGGAGACGAGTTTGTTGCGGACGGCGATCTGCCGGACGCGCGCGCTATCGATTCCGCGACCGTCATCGCCGATCTGCAAAAACGCGTGGGCACCCTCGCGAGTAGCTTTCAGTGTGATGGTTCCGGTATCGGTTTTGTGGGTTGCGAGGCGAGTGGCGCGGTCTTCGATGCCATGGGCAATGGAGTTGCGCAGCAGGTGCTCGATTGGGCCGGCGAGTTGTTCGAGCACGGCCTTATCGATCTCGGTGGCGGAACCTTCGAGACGGAAGTCGGCGTACTTTCCAGTGGATCGCGCGGCGGTTCGCACGGTGCGTTCCAAGCGGGCACCGATCGAGCCAACTGGAGCCATGCGCATGTGCAGCACTTGATCCTGCAGGTCGG
>CAZCPL010000050.1:24608-27491 GCA_964500255.1 uncultured Solibacteraceae bacterium
ATGGTGACGAGATCGGACGCGGTTTCTGCGAGATCGCGCGCAAGCAGGTGAAAGTCCGTGTAGCGGTCGAATTCGAGGGCGTCGAATTCGGCGTGTTGTTTCGACGCGTCCGCTTCGAGATTCCAGGAGGAATTTGCGGCGTTGGCCGCCTGACCGGCACCGGGAGTGAAAACCGCGTAGTCGGCTTCGATGCGATGCGCAATGCGTTGGCAGCGGCGGATGGAAAGTGCCAGTTCGTCGAGTTGACGTTTGTGAGCGACGATCTGCGAATCCCACGCCGCCCGCGCAACCGATAGCTCAGCGATGCCGCGCAGCGCACGATCGAGCCGCTCCAATGGGAGACGGACGAAAGCTGGCGAATCCGCATGAGCCGCCAGATCGACCGGCACCCCTGAAGCCGCAGTGGGCAGTGTCTCGGACTGCGTTGCGCCGTCGTCTTCAGGCGTTGCTTTGAACGTGCGATAGTAACCGAGAAGCTCATCGACCCGTTCCACAGGACCGGCGAGTTGGCCCGCTCCGGAAACATACTCGGCCAGCACATCGAGCGTGATGGCGAAGCGCTCATGGAGTTGGGCGTTGTAGGCCTTGCGCTGGTCGTTGACGAGATCCAGAGCATCTTCCATACCGTGGGCGAGCTTTGAAATATCGCCCAGGCCTACCATGGCGGCGGAGCCCTTCAACGTGTGCACAGCGCGGCGTATTTCAAGAACGCACTCGCGGCTGCCCGGTTCGGATTGCAGCACCTGCAGATTGGTCCAGGCGCGTTCGAGCAGTTCCTGTGCCTCGATCAGGAATCCTTCCACTAGTTCCGGGGGAATTTGAGATTCGTCGATTGCCCGTGAGGCTGCTGCGGCCCTGGGAACCGGTGGCTGCGCGTCATCGCAGATCGCGTGAGTGAGTTGCGAGAGCGCATCGCGAAACAGTTCGAGCGCTTCTCCATCGAATGGCATCGCGCCGCTGACAATGGCTTCCGCAAGGTCTTCCGCGCCCTGTGCGACTTGTGTTGCATCGTTCAAACCTACGGCAGTGGCCACCGTGCGCAGGTTGTGTGTCAGCCTGTGGAGTTCGTTGAGAGCCTCGCCGTTCGTACCATCGTCTTCGAGCGTGTCGAGACAGCTGGCGACGGCTGGCAGGTATCCACGAGCCTCGTCAAAGTAGCCGACAATCATTTCCGAATCCAGTTGTCTCATGGTGTTGTCGCGACCTCAGGCGGCGCGCTGCGCGAAGCTCAGGCGCTCTCCGGCAGCTTGAATCGGGAAATGGATTCACTGAGCTGCGCCGCAAGACCAGCCAGCCTGCGAGTGGACTCTTCGGTCTCTTTGGCGCCCGAGGCGGTCTGCTGTGTAATGGTTGTGATTCCAGCGACGTTGCGGGAAACTTCTTCCGATCCCGCTGCTTGTTGTTGCGATGCTTGCGATATCTGTGCGATGAGGTTGGCAATCTGCTGCGAAACGCCTTCGATGTCCTGCAAGCGCTGGCCGGCTTCGTTGGCGGATTGCGAGCCTGCTACGACTTCGCGAGTGGTCTCTTCCATTGCGGCCATCGCCTCGCTGGTGTCGCTTTGCACCGACTTAATAATGGCGGTGATCTTTTTGGCCGATTCCGCTGCGCGCACCGCGAGACGTTCCACTTCCTCTGCGACCGTCGCGAAGCCTTTTCCAGCTTCTCCAGCCGCCGAGGCCTGGATCGATGCATTCAGAGCGAGAATACCCGTGCGGTCGGCGATGTCGCCAATGAGGCGGACAATCTCTACGATTTCCTGCGAGCTTTCACCGAGGCGCTTGATGCGCTTTGAGGTTTCCTGCACGCGTCCGCGAATCGCGTTCATGCCTTCGATGGTTTTGCGTACCGTAGTCGCGCCACCCTGCGCGTCTTGCAGAGCCTTCTTCGCGATTTTCGCCGCCGAAGAAGCCGATTGGGACACCTGCTGAATCGATTTCGCCATCTCTGCGATCGCCGCTGAGGCGTGTCCGATCTGCAGCGATTGAGTTTCCGAACCCAGCGCGAGCTGCGATGCCGTCTGCTGCACCTGGGATGCCGAGCCCGCCACCTGAGAGGTGGTGGATTGCACGCTGGAGATGATCTGCCGCAATTCCTCAAGCATGTAGTTGAAAGAGTCGGCGATGGCTCCGGTAATGTCGGAATTGACCTCCGCGTCTTTCGTGAGATCGCCCGCAGCGACGCCCGAAACTTCATCGAGCAGCTTCATGATGCTCTTTTGGATCTTTTCCTTCTCTTCGCGGCTTTCAATCAGGGTCAGCGTATTGTCGAGCATCAGGTTGAGTCCCTCAGCCATGGTTCCCAATTCGTCGTTGGAATGGACCTCCGCGCGAGCACTCAGGTTTCCTGCACCGATCTCGGTGAAGAGCGCGGCAATCGAGCCAGCCTGCCGGGTAAGGCCGCGGCTGATGGAAAGAACCAATGCCGAAGCAATGGCGAGCACTACCAGTACGATCGCCATCTGCACATACTTCTGGCGGTTCAGGCTCTCGAAGCGGGCATCGAGCACATTCCCAACGGTGCGGCCAATCTGATCGTAAAGCAGGAACGCATCCGACACCGCCTTGCCCGACTTTTCATAATAGGCGCGTGCGTTCAGGTCGGAGTTCTGAGGACGTTGCACATCGCCCAAGGCTAGCTGCAGGACGGACCGTGCCGAGTCCGCCGCCTGTTTCCAAGCAGGATCCAGAGCCTTGCGAGCAGCGGGACTGTACCGTTCCAGCGAATCGAGCGTCCGGTCTAAGCTCTCGATGTTGGCGGCCAGTTGTCTGGTGAGCAACTGCACCTGCGCCAAATCCTCGGCGGTTGCCTGACCGCGGGCGAAGGCTCCGGTGCCGACGGCTCTCAACTGGGAAAGGTGATCGATGGTGGGTGTAACGCCGG
>CAZCPL010000051.1:0-27445 GCA_964500255.1 uncultured Solibacteraceae bacterium
ATGCTGAGACGAAGATTGCCGGCCGTGATC
The DNA here is from genome assembly GCA_964500255.1 of uncultured Solibacteraceae bacterium. Taxonomy (GTDB): domain Bacteria; phylum Acidobacteriota; class Terriglobia; order Bryobacterales; family Bryobacteraceae; genus F-183. The sequence goes on from CAZCPL010000051.1 coordinate 31, forward strand.
GCACCTGTGCGCTCCGTGGCCGAAGTGTTGCTCTGAATGGCAAGCTGCACGATGAACGAACCGGTTCCGCTGGTGCGGTTCGGCACCGCCCACGCAACGTTCGATTGCATCGCCCACGAACAAGTGGAGAGGGCGTCCACCACGAACTCCACGTTGGTCGCTGCCGCGCCAACACGCACGGTATTGGGAAAGAACGCGCGGATGCAGGTGGATCCGGTTGGGTCCGGGGGCGGTGGATTCACGGCTCCACGGGCACCCACCTTCACGACCAGGAGCCCATTGACAGGATCTCCGATGACACGCACGCCGACCAGGCCGAATCCAACCCGGCTCGCGCCGCTGCCGACATAGGCGGCGCCGGTCGAATCGACCGCGACTCCCACGGGCTGCGAGACACCGGAAATGCCACCGATAAGGCTCGAATACAGCACGGTTGCCCCTTGCGGCGACAATTTCATGACAAAGCCGTCGCTGAAGCTCGACGTCTGGTTGGGCCGCGCGAAGAATGGGTCGATCAGGGGAAAATCGGCCGACGCCGTGGATCCGGAAATGTAGACGCCCGTGCTGTCGAGTGCGATTCCGGTGGCTCGGTCTCCGATGCTGCCTCCCAAATAGGTGGAGTAGACGGCCGTGTTTCCGGCGGCCGACAGCCGGATGTAGAACCCGTCGCGGCCTCTTGCCGTGCGCTGCGCCGCGCTGACGGTGACGGGAAATTGTGCGGAGGTGGTGTCGCCAACCGCGTGCGCCTGTCCCGTGGAGTCCACGGCGATGGCGTTCACCGTGGTGTCCGCGCAGCAACCCGACGGCAACGCCTCTCCGCCAAGATAGGTCGAATATTCGATCGACGCGCCTCCGGGCCGGATCTTTGTAATAAATCCCGCGGTCAATGTTCCGTCATAGTTGGTTTGCAGCGGATTCTGCACCGGAAATCCACTGCCCCCCGTCGTGCCGGCGACATAAACGGCCCCAGCCGCGTCAACCGCGATGGCGTTCGCACTGTCGTACCGGCTGCCTCCGAGAAACGTCGAATACACAATGGAACTGCCAGTGGGGTCGAGCTTGGTGACGAAAGCGTCGGCTTGCCCCGGCGGAAACGAACGGAGCGCGTTGAGCACCGGGAAGTCGGCGGAAGTGGTCCGGCCGGCGATGTACGGTGCGCCGGTCGAGTCCACGGCGATCGCCAATGGCATGTCGAACTGCGATCCACCCAGATAGCTCGAGAAAAACATTTGCGCGCCGTTCGGGCTGAATTTCGTCACAAAGCCGTCGGTCTCGCCTTTTAATTGTGTTTGAAACTGGCTGAGGCGGGGGAAATCCTCGGACGCGGTTTCACCCGTGACGTAGATATTGTTGCTGGCGTCGGTGGCCACCGCTCGGCAGGCGTCGCCCTCCTGGCCTCCCAGCACAATGGTGGCGAGCAGCGCTGTACCGAGGGCGTTGAGTTTCACGATGACGCAGTCGGTGCCCTTGGTTCGCACCGTGCCGGTGGGAGTCGGAAAGAAGGCGTTGTTGGAGCTTCCCACCAGAATCGCCTGATTGGCCCGGTCCACCGCGATCGCGGCATACTCGTCGCTGGTGCTGGAGGAACTGTTGTTGCCAATGATCGTTGCGTACGTCACCGGTGGATCGATGACCAACTCTCGACTGCGATCGTACCGGCCCAAAACAAACGAAATCTCGCCGCGCCGACCGAGGCGTTGGCGCACAGGGACGGGTTGCCGAATTCCGTCCTCGGCGAGTTGATAGGCGACCGGGGCGGCCTGGATGTAGCGTCCGCCGCCGTTAAGGTCGGCGATCAACTCGCCGGCCGCGCCAATGTGGATTCGCTGCGCGCCTTCAAAGCGGACACGGATGGAATCGGGATCCATGCCGGGGCGCACGATGAAATCGTATTCCAGTTCGCCGCCGCCGTTTCCATGGAACTCCGCATCGATGCCCCGATAGACGCCCGAGGCGCGGACGCGCGCGAAATTCGGAATATTTAGTTTCCACTTCGACGGGTCGTTGCCCAGATAATAGTGGGTTTCGCTTTCGCTCTTCGCCAACGGAGTCATTACGGCCTTGCTGTTCGCATCCACGAACCGGATGCGCAGTCCGTCGCGGAGCTCCACACCGGTGGCCACCAGACGGGCTTCGAATCCACCGCCGCGCGCGACATAAGATCCGTCGCTTGATGGTTCGAAGAGGACAGGCAATCCAGAGGGGATGGCGGCAGCGAAGACAATGGAGGTCAAAACACCCAGCATATCCCGTGATTGTCGCACGGTGGCAAACGCACTGGTCCTTCTTCCGACCCAATTGCGCACGATAGTTTGGCCAAGGGCTTTAGACTCGCTGCCGAAGCATCTGTTCCAACGCGAGCTCTATCAGCTTTGGGCTTGGCCGTCCGAAAAACACTGATTGAACCGGGCCAGCAGATTTCATCTTCGCGCCCGCTTCCTTCAGCAGGAGACTGCCTCCGTCCGGAGTAATTTTTCCGCCGCTGAACTCCGCCACGATCTGGTTGGTTCCTGACGTGCTGGGTGACGAACGGTGAAATGGTACTGGTTAAGATTTAGATTCGCATCTGCTCTTATTTTTCGCGGATATCTCCCAGGGCGTCGATTCGTGCGAAAAAGTGCCCGATGCAGACGATGCAGACCGGCTCAATTGGGCGCTTGGTTGGCACCGACACTATCACGCGCGCGCCTGGAGCGCAAAGAATCAGGTGACTACCAACACAGTATCTTTCCGGCAGCCGGTACGATGTGGGTCTGCTCCCGCTGCCGGCACCGCCGCTTTGCCGACAACCGGGCTGGCGGCCGAATGGGACGAGGACGTTGCAGTGCCCATTCCCCTGGCAATACCTGCCGAAACTCGAATCAGGCTCAACAGGTCTCGCACGGTCAACGCCCGGATTTCCGGGGGCGGCCGTCTGGCCATCCAATTGCTATGTAAAGTTTGCCGAACAGGCGATACGGCTCTGACTGGGAAAGACTACACAAACATGAAAAACGACACAGCATCATCGTTGGACGATCAGGCGGAGTTGGTTTCGAGGGCTCAAAACGCCGATGAAGGCGCGTTTGGCGAGTTGATGCGGCGCACGTCGGGATCTTCACTCCGGCTGGCCACATCGATACTGAAGAATCATCATTTGGCGGAAGAAGAGGTCCAGAATGCCTATCTCAAGGCTTGGTGCCATATCGGCCAATTTCAGGGGGAATCTCACTTTTCGACGTGGATGTCCCGCATTGTGGCGAACCAATGCCTGATGCACCTGCGGTCACTTCGCTTTGCCAAGGTCATTTCTCTCGACGGCGCGACCGATGTCTATGGCCAAACGCGTTCTCGGGATATCGCCGACCATCGTGCGAATGCCGAAGCCCTCATTTGCGGACGGGGCGAATTGGTTGCCCTGTCGAGGGAGATCAAGAAGCTACCCTCGCGACTCCGTTGCGCTCTTATCCTGCGCGATGTGAAGGAACTGTCGACGTCGGAAGCAGCGAAGACTTTGGGCATTTCGGCGGCGGCACTGAAATCCCGTCTGCTGCGGGCGCGGGTCGTGCTGCGACAACGGTTGACGGTCGGCACGAGTCAGCGGCAAGCGGTGCGTGTCTGAAAATGTTTCTCAAACTGTATTTCATCGCATTGCCGGTCTTCTTTCTCATCGACTTGATCTGGCTTGGCCTGGTTGCGAAGACTTTTTACACCAAGCAGATCGGCTTTCTGATGCGACCGGAAATCTACTGGCCTGCGGCAATCGTGTTTTATCTGCTTTTCGTCGTGGGCCTGGTTCTATTTGTGATCGCGCCCGCGATGGAGAGAGATTCCTGGAAACACGCAATGCTTTATGGGGCGCTATTCGGGTTGATTTGCTACGCCACCTACGATCTGTCGAACTTATCGACGTTGAAAGATTGGCCGGTCACTGTGACTGTCGTCGATCTGGTGTGGGGCGCGACGCTGGCGGCGTCGGTTTCGGTCGCGACCTACCTTATAGCGAAAAAAATCGGCTGGTGAGAGCCCCCTGGTCCATGCATTTCATCATCCTGTCATGAAGCCGTCATGCCTAGGATACTTGGCGCAGATACTCTAGCGAATTAGGTACTCTACTTCGTGAAAATTACTTTACTTGCGACCACAGCCTTGGCTTTGCTTGGCTCGGCCAGTGTCTTTGCCCAGACTCCCAGCTTGAAACTGGCGCTACCGGAGCGTCTTCGCCTGCTTGACGGGCAGTTTGTCGATCTCGTTGTCGAAGTGCGCAACGCATCGACAATCTCCAATCTCAGCGTGATAGCCGGAGGCGTCGATCTCACTGCGCGCTTCTCGAAACCCGAAGTGACGCAGTTGGATTGCGATACGAGCGGAGATCTTGTGCTTCGCGCCGATCTGCAGTCGTTTAGCACGCCGGGAACTGTCAGATTAACCGTTTCGGCCACCGTCGGCGGCACCACACTGACCGACAGTCGGGACATCGTCGTGCGTCCCTTCAGCCTGTTCAATCAGGGCGTACGCAAGAACGTGGTCCTCTTCATCGGCGATGCGATGGGCACCGCTTATCGTGACGCTGCGCGTCTTGTTTATCGCTCGGCCACCGATGCCAATGGCAAGTCCGGACTGCGTGAGGGCTTCTTCGATACGCTGCTCGAAATGGACAAGATGCCTGTTTCCGGCATGTCGATGACCTATGGTTCGGATTCGGTCGTGCCGGATTCGGCCAACACCGGTACCGCTTGGGCCTCGGGCAACAAGAGTTTTCTCAATGGCGTGAATGTCTTCGCCGATGGCAACGATTGCCGCTGGCGTTTTACTGGCCAGACCAACGCGGCGAATCTGCAGTACATTATCGACAATCCCAGGGTCGAGAACCTTTGGCAGTATCTGAAGCGCCGGCACGGCTATCGCACCGGCATCGTTTCCACCGCCGATATCACCGACGCAACGCCTGCGGTGCAGGGTTCTTACACAGGCTTTCGCGGCACCCGTGCGGAGATTTCCCGCCAGTACATCGAAAACCCGATGCTGAACGGCCAACCCGCTTTCGACGTCATCATGGGTGGTGGACGCGATCAATTCACCAGCGCCGGACGAGCCGACAAGCGCGACCTGATCGCCGAGTTCGAAGCCAAGGGATACAAGTACGTGCGCACCGCCACCGAACTCCGAACTGTGGGCGCGGGCCAGCGCGTATTGGGACTCTTTCGTGGCAACTTAACGCCCGCCGTCAGCAGCAGCGGAATTACTGCCACAGACTCCAACATGGATGTCGCCTACGACAAATTGGGACTTCCGCGTCCCGCTTCCGAGCCCGCCCCGAATCTACGGGGCTTCGACGACCAACCGATGCTTGAGCTGATGACGCAGAAGGCCCTCGAAGCACTCAGCGCCTCGTTTAGCGGACAGCCCTTTATCCTGATGGTGGAAGCCGCATCGATCGACAAGCAGTCGCATCCGAACAATGCCGCCGGTACGATCTGGGACACCATCGAAATGGACAAGTCCGTGGGTGTCGCACGGGCATGGGCAGCACGCCGGACCGTCAAAGATACTCTGGTTATCGTCACCGCCGATCACGATCAGTCGATGCATATCATCGGAGTGAGCAACAGTCCGGATGCCGAATATCTCAATCGCAGCAAGAGCGAGAAGATCACCTATACGACACCTCGCGGTGAGCAGAGCTTCACGGTTTGGGGCGATTCTTATTCGAACGCCCGCGCCGGATTGCCTTTTATCAACGGCAGCACAGGGGCGAGCAACAATTCCGGTCCCGGTGGCACGCCCGGATCGTACGCAGCGGCGACGGTTGTGGCCAACGATCCCGCTGCCAGCACGCAGAGCACCTACTTCGGATTCCCGGCCTACCCGATGGACACCAAGACCGGCTATCCGATGAATACATCCACAGGCACCACCTCGCTGCGGCGTTTGTCGGTTGGTTTCCGCACGGGCGACCACACCGGATCGAGCGTGCCGGTGACGGCTGAAGGCCCAGGCGCGTTGCTCTTCACCGGCTACATGGATCAGACCGATATCTTCTTCAAAATGGCCGCTGCCCTGGGCGATACAACCGAACTCGACAAGGCCCTCGAACAGATTGTAAACGATGAACGTCTTCCCCGTACGATTGGCAAGTAAGTCAAAGGCATCGATCTTCGTGCAACTTTGGGCGGTCGCGCTGTTTCTCGGCAGTGCGACTGCCCTCTTTTCACAAGATCGATTGCCTCCGGCTGACGCCTCGCAACCTTGGCATCGCCACTCTTCGGATCCCAGATTTCAGGGTGGATATCTTTTCTGGTTCTCTCTGGACGAGACACCCGCGCAGTTGGTAGAGAAGCTCGGACAGCCGACGCAGGTCGGCGAGATGGGAGCGGACTATCTCATCTGGCAGTTTCAAATCAGCATTATCGACCGCCACGAGTTCAGCCATGTCATTTGCATACGCCGCAAAGACAATAAGATCGTGAGCATCGCCCGCAATTATGAGTATCAGGAAAACGTCGACGGGCTCTTTCCGCCGAAAATCACCGAAGCGCATCATTGGACGCGAAATGGGACGCGAAATGGCAAATCGGAGTTCGGGGTGCGGTTGCGGCGGCTCAGCAACGGGCGACTGCTGCTGGCGATGGGTTCTGAAGTTGCGGGCAAACCGACATCGCAAATTCTGCTGATCCGCGAATCGGAATTGCCTATCTTCATGCCTTGGCTACAGGAATCGCTACGAGATACCACCCCTATTGAAAGGACATCGAAATGAAAGCGTTTGTATTCATGCCGATGCTGGCGATGGCGGCGATGGCCGCGACAATCGGCGAAACCGACCGGTTCATTCCGCTCGTGCAGGATGGCGGCGGGTGGACGACAGAAATCACCCTGGTCAATTTGCTGCGGAAGCCGGCGACTGTTTCCGTGACATTTCTGAACGACAAGGGTATGAACGATTTGTGGAAGTTGTCGATCAAGGCTTCCGTGGGCAAGGTGTTTCCCAACGGTGCGGAGATCGGCATGGCACCGGGGGCGAGCGTCACGATTTCGACCGGTGGTGAAAGCACCACGATGTCGCGCGGCTTCGCCGATATCGTCGAGTTTCAAGACCAGTTGGTTGCCGGATTTGCCACACTGATCCGCCGCGAAGCAGGGGTGGTTGTCGAGCGTTTGCATGTGCCACTCACTCCGGCCAACGAACGGCGATCGACGGTTTTATTGGATTTCTCTCAGGGCGAGACGCTGCAAATGGTATGGGTCACTCTGACGACATCGACGACGCTCGATGTCCTCTTTCGCAATGCCGCGGGCGAGACCGTGTTCACCGACGTTGTGCGCGTGGACGACTCGGCGCAAAAGGTGGTCGATCTTCTGGAGACATGGCCCAAACTGGCGGGTTTCAAAGGTTCGCTCGAATGGACAGTGAGTTTCCCCAACGCGGATCGTTATGAGAACCGCACGCTCGCTGGCATCGCGTTGCATCGCGCGCAAGAATCCGGCCGTTTGACCGGTGTTTCTCAGGGGATGACGCTGCGTGCGGACCAGTCGTCGACCAGTCCGTACTAGCGCGGACTACTTTTCGTTGTCGAGGGCGTAGGCCACAATAGAGTCATCCGTCACTGGATTTCCAAAGAAGCCACCGCCAGTGGCCGCGATGACGACATATTGCTTTCCATCGCGGCCCTCGTAGGTGATCGGTGTCGCTTCCGCGGCACCACCGAGCTTCACCGTCCAGAGTTCCTTACCGTTCTTCGCGTCAAAGGCCCGGAACCGGGCATCGTCGGTAGCGCCCACAAACACAAGCCCCGAAGCGGTTGCGATGGTGCCGCCGTTTCCAGGGCGCCCGGTGTTCTGCTTCCCCTCGGGCAATCTGTCCGTCACGCCGAGCGGAACCTTCCAGGCGATTTCGCCGGTATTCACGTTCACCGCTGCAAGCTGACCCCACGGTGGCTGCTGGCAGGGAAGTTGCTGTGTTCCGGGACCTTTCACGCTGAACCGTCCGCCGCCTGGAAAGCCCTCATACGGGCCACTGGGATCGACGCGATTGCCTTGGCCCGCCGCCATTGCCGGTCCACTCTCGATGTCGTGATCCTTTAAGCCGGAAACTTGGCCTAATTCGCTCACATTGGCGAACAAATAGCCAAGTTGTGGATCGAAAGAAGTTCCGCCCCAATTTACGCCGCCATGATTTCCGGGAAATTGCACGCGAAGGCGGTTGTAGGCCGGAGGCAGAAACGGACCGCCAACCTGCATACCTTCGAGCAGCTTTCTGCAGGCGGCTTCCAATTCCGGCGTCACCTTTGCGACGTCCTCCATCTGAAAACTCATGCGTCCCAGCGGTGGCGGCTTGAGGGGAAAGGGTTGCGTCTTGGAAGCGCGTTCCAGAGGCACTTCGCTGGCCGGAACCGGACGTTCTTCCACCCCATAAATCGGTTTGCCTGTGACGCGATTCAGCAGGAAGACGACTCCCGTCTTATTCACCGCCACCACGGCGGGAATCGATTTGCCGCCCTGCTTGATATCCAGCAACGTTGGTGCGGCGGTCATATCCGCATCCCAGATATCGTGATGGACGACCTGAAAATGCCAGAGATACTTTCCGGTATTGGCATCCGCCGCAACGAGGCTCGAGCCAAAGAGATTGTCCCCCGCGCGATCTCCGCCATACTGATCGACCGACGGTGCTCCAAAAGGCATGTAAACGATGCCGCGCTTCTCGTCTACGGTAAAGAATCCCCACACGTTGACGCCTGAGCGATTCTTCCAGCTATCGCCTGCCCAGGTGTCGTTGAACTTCTCGCCGGGCTTGGGAATCGAGTGGAAGGTCCAGGTAAGTTTGCCGGTCCGCATATCCCAGGCGCGAACATCGCCGGCAGGGCCCAGAGGCGGATTCTCTTGCGTGGTGCCGCCTGTGATGACAAGGTTCTTGTAGACAAGCGGCGGTGAGGTGAGCGCGTTGCGCCCGGGCAAGCCGCGCATGATGGAATCGGTGTTGAGATTGACAATGCCGTTGTCACCGAAGGAGGCATTGGGCTTGCCCGTCTTGGCGTCGACCGAGTACAGCTTTCCGTCCATCGATCCAAAGACGACTTGAGCGGGGGTTTTGCCGTCACCGGCCCAGTATTCGAGTCCGCGAGGCGAGGGGCTGGCGGACGGTAGCGCATAGGCCCAGAGCTCTTTTCCCGTAACAGGGTCGATTGCGGCGATCCGGGAATAGGGCGTGGTGATGTACATAATGCCGCGAATCACGAGTGGCGTGACTTCACTGGGCCGGAATCCGGAACCGAAGCCGCGTGGGCGTCCGGGCGTTTCCGGCTCGTCGCCTACCGGTACACCGGGGCGAGTTGGCCTGGCGGTTTGGGCGTTTCCGGCCGGGGCGAAACCTTGCGGACGCATGTGATAAACCCAGGCAACTTTCAGTTTGTCGACATTGGTGGGATCGATCTGCCGCAAGGGAGAGAACCTCATGCTGCCGGCGTCGTGTCCGTAAGTGGGCCACTCTTTGGAGGGATCCAAGTTGTTTGAGGGGATCGGCAGCGTCGCGGTTGTTGCGGTTGGCGCGGATTCTAGTCGCGCCACCGTGGCGGCGACCGGCGCGGGGGCCGGTTCCAAAACAGAAGCGGGCACTGGCGTTCCCTTCGCACTTCCGTAGAACTTCGCCAAATAACCGACAATCGCCGAAAACTCTTCATCGCTGCCGAGTGCCCCGAGGTCGACCATCTTGGCGATGGACTCTTCCCAACCCGCCTGATTCAAGCGCAACGACACGGCCTGATCGAGCGAATGACATTTGCTGCAGACCTTGACAGTTTCGGCTTTGCCTGGCCCCACGGGCAGGACAACGGCGGCATGGCTGAGGATGGGAAGCAACGGCAGAAGAATGGGGAGGATTCGAAACATGGGATTCTTGACCACTATTCTATCGACCAATCCGAGGAGGGGCAGAGACGGGGCAGAAACAAATCCACCGGCACCTGCTTGGGACCTAGCCTTAAGGGCCAGATCCGCAGCAGACGCCGTGGATTAAAGCGGTCGTGCGATTACCAGATCAGACGCAGAACCATAGTGATGTTGCGCGAGTTGGTATCGGTATCCTGGTAGTAACCAAAAGCTGCAGGAGCCGCCAGGCTGACACCGGGACGGCTGAACTGCGTGTTGTTGAACAGGTTGAAGAACTGGCTCTGGGCCTGCAGCTTGACGCGTTCGGTAAGAGCGAAATCCTTCTGCAGGGTGGAGTCATACTGAGTCAGGCCATTGACGCGGATGACGTTGCGGCCGAGGGTGCCGAAGTTGCCGACCAGCGGCTGCGACAATCCGGAACCCGTCGTCTTGAACTGCGCCGCCGCAACGGTGCCCGGGTTGGGAGCGAAGGTCAGGTTGAGCGGGCCGTCGAGGTTCGGACGGACCGCGCCGCCGCCGCCGAGCAGCAGCGGGTCAGGCAGAGCGAGACGCGCACCGCCAAATATACCGATGGGGTTGCCGCTCTGGGTCTGGAAGATGCCGGAGAGGTTCCATCCACCGATCACCATCTTGACGAACTTGTTGGAGTTGGTGAACTTCGGCAAGTCGTAGGAGTGGGTGAAGACGAAGCGATGCGGCGTATCGAAGCCGGAAACCGCGCGGTTGTCGCGATTGTTGAAGGGATTCTGCTGGCTGGGAGTATCTGTTGCGATCACGTTGAGAACGTCCGAAACGTCGTCGATCGACTTGGACCAGGTGTACGCCGCCGTGAAGCCGAAGCCGCCACGGAAGGTACGAGCCACGTATGCCTGGAACGAGTGGTAGTTGGAGTTCGCCGAGGATTCGTTGAGCGTGACGCCGGTGAAACGGGGATCGATACGGTTGGTGGTGCCGGTGGGCGGTGCATTCAGGCCGGCGTTGATGGCGCGGAAATCGGCACTGCGGGCGGTCTCGTCAGCCAGCGAGGTGGCGGGAACGACCAATCCGGGGCGAACGGTGTTGATGGGGCGCGAGCGCTGCAGGGAGTTGCTCTTGGTTCCAACGTAGCCGACGCGGCCGATGAAGCCGTTGCCAAGCTGCCGTTCGACGTTCAAGCTCCACTGCTGCGTTTGCGGGTTCTTCATCGCGTAGTCCACCGGAGCCAGGCCACCGAAGTTGCGGACCGTGGTTCCGAAATTACCCACCGTCGCGCGGCCGGTCTGCTGGAACGCCGAGTTTCCGGCCACGATGTTGGCAAGCGAGTTGGTGGCGGTGAAATCGGTGGTCGAGAAGTTGTACATGAAGGGCGGGGCGAAGCGAAGGTTGGTGATCGGGTTCAGGAAGATGAAGTCGTACGCCCAGCCGTAGCCGCCGCGGACGCTCCACTTGCCGGAATTGCCCGGGCTCCAGGCGAAGCCGAAGCGAGGACCCCAGTTGTAGTTGGTCTCGAATGCCGTCGGCGTCACTTCGATGCTGCCGAGTGCGCCGGTTCCGGCACCGCCCAGCGCGGCCTGCTTGTTGAGGTTGAGGTTGGAAAGCAAGCCGTTGACTTCTGAAACGCCACCGGCGATTTCCAGACGGATGCCGAGATTGAAGGTCAGGTTCGGACGCGCACGCCAGTCATCCTGCAGGAACAGACCTTGGTTGGAAACGCGGTTGCCACGAATCGAGCCGCCGAAGCGCTGGCTGTAGATCACAGGGTTGCCCAACTGGAACTGCTCGAAGTTGGCGAAAGTCAGTGAGCCACGGGTGTTCGAATCGAAGACCGAGTTCGCCTGGATTCGTTCGAAGTTGTAACCGCCCTTGAATGTGTGGCGACCGGTCGTCTTGGTCAGCGTGGTGAGCGAATTGTAGACGTTCTGCGTGCGGCCCTGCGGCAGACCGCTCCAGGAACCGAGTTCCGCGAGGGCGTTTTGGAAGGTGACCGAGGCAGCACCAATCGGAACCAGCGGCGTGAAGTTCGGCTTGCTGCGCAGGAAGCCGCCCAACTGGTTCAGCACCAGCGTCGGCGAGAAAATGCGCGTGTAGCCGAGCGTGATGGACTGGGGCGTGTTGGTGGAACTCGCACCGTTCACAGGCAGGTTTGAGGAGATAAAGGTGAGGCCGGGGCTTTTCTGTTCGACGTCCTGGTAGGCGTAGCGGCCCCAGAGGCTGTCCTTCTGCGAGAGGTTGTAGTCAATCTTGCCCGAGTAGGCGATCGAGTTGGTGCCGAGCGGCGCGGGATTCGAAACGGTGCCCGAATCGGAGGCAACGCCCTGGGTGGCGGCCCAAAGCGCACGGGCGGCCGGGTTGGTGATGCCCGAAACCTGCGCGTTTGTCGGTACAACCGCGATACGAGTGCCACCGGAACCGCGAATCTTCTGCTGTTCGTAGGTGCCGAAGTAGAAGAGCTTGTCTCTGTAAATGCGTCCGCCGATGGCCGCGCCCCACTGGTTGTCGCGGAGCGTCGAGGCCTTGCCGGTGCGATCGAAGTAGTCGCGCGAGTTCAGCTTGTCGTTGCGCAGGAACTCGAACAGGCGGCCATGGAAATCGTTGGTGCCACTCTTGGTGATGATCTGATACTGCGAACTGCCATTGCGTCCGTATTCGGCGCTGAAGTTGTTCGCGATGACATTCACTTCTTTGATGGCGTCGAGCGGCACGGTGCCGATGCCCGCGCCACCCGTGGTGGAAACGTCAGAGGCATTCGCGTTGTCGATGGTGATGTTGTTGGCACGACCGCGACCGCCGTTCGAATTGTAGCTACCCAATCCGAGGAACGGGTTGCGGACACTGACAGGAGTGACTCCAGGCATGGTGCCAGCGAGGGCAAGTGGACCGCCCTGCAAGGGAAGCTGCGTGATCGCCTTCGATTCCACGCTGTTTTGCATCTGGGCCGAAGTGGTGGCGATGGTCACGGACGATTCTTCAACGACGATTTCGCTTTTGACGGACGCGACTTCGAGGTTGACTTTGATCTCTTTGACAGCGCCAGAGTTGATCGACGCCGTTGTGACGAGCGAGTTGAAGCCAGTGGATTCGACGCGTACGGCATAGTCACCGACGGCCAGAAGAGAGAAGCGGACGGTGCCAGACGTGTCTGTGATGACGTCGCGGCTGAATCCTTGGGTGGTACTGCGAATGGCTACCTTGGCGCCGCTGATTACGGCATTGGTTGAATCGTTGACTCGAATAACGAGATCACCGGTGATCTGCGCCAACGATGGAACGGCGAGGCTTGCTAATGCAAGCAGCAACCGTGCGAAATTACGATATCTCATATCTATTTTTCAAACTCCCAGTTCGTGACGTCGCGAAAACGCTAATTATATCCCCCAGTATAATGCGAATCTCGCATTGAGGGAAGTAGTTTTCCACAGGCGATTGGGCCTAAACGTAGTGCGGCGGCCAGTGAGCACCACTTCGACGTAGTGTTTGCAACGAAATAGGAATCTTCAAAAACTTTGGACAGTTCGGCCGAGTTTTCTCGCATACCGTTTATGAACCGCTATCGCCTGCCCGTCTTCTTGCCCGCAAACGTCCTGCTGCTGCTGACCGGTACCGCTACTTTGGGCCAGAGTCCCGTACCACCGCCGCTTGCGGCCATTGAAAAGTTCGTTGCCGCTGCCGGATCGACATCCAGCGCTTACTCCATTGCGGCGGCATACCCCTACAAAACTGTCGATAGCGGAGCCACTTGGATCCCGCTCTATCTCTACGACACCCCGCGTGATTTGCTTATCGGCGTCCCCATTGAAAACTACAGCCCGGCCTTATCCCTTGGCGTAGACCCGCTCGATCCGGACCGGGTCTTTGTCGGCATCCCGCAACAGGCGGGCGGAATCCGCCGTAGCGCGGACGGTGGCGTTTCGTGGACTGCCGTCGGCGGCATCCCAAGGACGCCGGGCAACATAGTGGCTTTCTTCTTCCCACGTCCCGGGCTCATCTTCGCCCAAGGCTCGGGGCAAATTTTCAAATCCACCGATGGCGGCGCAAGCTGGATCGTCGCCGGCCCCATGCAGCGACCCACCGGCGGACTCGACATCAACCCCGCCGACCCATCCAAGATGTGGAACTGGGAAGCGACCTTTGCGGCCAGCTTTCACCGCTCTGTGGACGAAGGCAAAACATGGTCCTTTCTGTCGGTCAATCGCGGCGACAATTTTCCTGGCGTTGCCAGCGAACTGCGGAGCCATCCAACAAGACCGAATCAGATTTACGCTGTCGGGGGCCGGGGCGGCGTCGATGGCATCTACCGCTCGGAAAATGGCGGCGATCTTTTCAATCGTCTGTTGCCGGGCCAGAACTTTCTAGCCGGCCCGAACGGAAGGATCTTCATCGATCGTTCCCTCGCCAATCGCATCTACTTTTCGGTCGTCGGCCAACCCGGAACCGCAGCCGAAGCTACCTTCTGTTACGCCCAGCAGGAAACCGACGCGAATATTCTTTGTTCCGCGATCGAAGGCAGAAGTTTTATCCCAATATTTGTCGATTCCAAGGCCGACAACTCGATTCTCTGGGCCTTCAGCGCGGGCGTCGGAAATGTCCCGCAGCGACTGTGCCTCAGTACCACCGCTGCTCGTACTTGGACTTGCGCCACTCCAACCGTCAGGCCGACTCTTTTTCAAGGTGCACTGTCGCGCAGCGTGAGAGAAAGTGGCGTGCGCACCGATGAGGTCCGACCAATCGCGCTCGAACCGCGCACGGTGAGACGCGATGCCGCCGCCGGTCGACTCGTCACCGACACCCGCTACGAAGTCCCGTATACGGTGGCCGCGCCGCCAAACGTCCCCTGGGCTTCTGTATCCGCTGGTCAGACCTTGGTCACGCCGTCGGCAACCGGTGGCACCACCGCGCCAGGAATTGCCGTCACTATGCGCGGATACCTTGCTCCCGATTTGTACACCACCGGGTTTCCCATCGAGTCCGCTGTGGCCAACAACGGCGGTGCGCGAATCAGCGTCATCATGCGCGTCGTTCCCAGAGATACCGACGAGATGCGGTATACCTACAGCGTGATCTCGGGTCCAGATCCCGCGATTTCGGTCACCGCCATGGGGCTTGACACGCAAGGTCTGCTTTACACCGCCGCAACGAACCGCATCCGCAGACGCAATGCCGATGGATCGTGGACGATCATCGCCGGCACAGGTGGCTCCGGTGCCCCGTCCGGCGATAACGGCCCAGCGGTGGCCGCAGTGCTCGGGGGCCTCAATGGCATGATTGTGGAACCCGGCGGCACTATTCTGTATACGAACGCCACCGGCTTGCGGCGCGTTGGCCCCGATGGCATTGTCCGTGTGCTGCTCGCGCCAGGGGCTGCCATCGCAACCGGCGGTGGTGCCACCGTGCCCTACCGCGGCATTGGCGCTATGGCAATCGATAACGGCAACCGGCTGTATGTGGGCTTCACCGGAGGCATCGCCCGCCTTAGCGCCGACCGCAGTTCCGCCGAGCGTATTTACACCGCACCCGCAGCCAATCCAGACGTCTCTTATTTGCAATTCGACCGTCAAAACAGACTTTGGGCCAGCCTCGGACCCGTGCAAACCCCTAAGCTCTTGCGGTTCGATGCCACACTGGCGGCAACGCCTCAGGATATGGGTGCGCTCAGAGAATCCCTCATACGCAACTTCAGCTTTGACACCAATAACAATCTTCTGCTTCCAAGTGGTGCCGAAGTCGTGCAAATTTCCATTGAAGAGGCCACCACAAGGACCATCGCAGGCAATGGAGGCAGCATCTTTTCGCCCACGTCGAACTACGCGAATTTCGCATCCCTCGGAGGCGTTACTGCGGTGATTTCCGAAGCGGCAGGCACGGTGCTGGTGGCACTCGAGGGGCGAATCCTGCGGCTCACTCCAGACCGGAAGCCGCTGCCCACCATTGCCAGAGTCGGACGCCCCAACGATCCTGAAAATCCGCCCCGCCGTAGCGGCCCCTTCCTGATCGAAGGTGCAAACTTCGGCGAGCGAATCGAAGACGTGACGGTTTACATTGACGCCATCGCGGCTACGGTGCAAAGTGTCACGCCAACCGCAATCACCGGCATCGTGCCATTGGGAACGTTCGGCGTTCAGGCGAGCGTCGGTGTGGTTGTCTCGAATCTGCCTAGCGTCATCGGCGCTTGGACACTCGCGCCGTCACAGGTGGAACTGGTTCGAATTCCAGGCACCGATCTTGTGCAGGCGCTGTTCGCTGACGGAACCACGCACTCGGCGGAGAATCCCGCGGAAGCTGGCATCGAGATCACCATCTCCGCGTATGGAGTGGACGCGAGAGTGCCCCGTTCCAGTGTCGCCGCCAAAATCGGTGACGCCGATGCCGAGATTTTCGACGCTGCTCCGGGAGCCGGTAACGATGGCTTGTTCATCGTGAAACTTCGCGTTCCCGCCACTTTGACCGAAGCCGGATCGTACCCATGTGTCCTGATCGTCGATGGCACCGCGTCCGAGCCGCTCAAGCTGAACGTCAAGGCCAAGTGACTTCGAGACGTGCCACACTGTCGAGACTCCCGCCCGATGCCCGTTACGGTTCGAAAAGTCGCGATTTTACTGTGTCTCTGCGGGGTGGCGGCATCGGGGCAGCACGATCCATTCGATGTCACGTCCATTCCTACGGGAATCGTTTCCGCGGTGGCCCAGGATCGTGACGGCTTTCTCTGGCTGGGCGGATCGGTGCTCTATCGCTTCGATGGTGCCCGGCTGATTGCGGTGCCTGTGGGCGGCATCAGCTATGCGGTCGCCGCCACGCCGGATGGTGCCGTGTGGGTGGCTTCTCAAGGTGGCATCTTCCGCGTTCGCGACTTTGCTGCATGAGCGAACGATTGCGGTCGATGCGGAGCATTTGCCGGGCCACCGGGACACTCGCTATTTCGTCGAAACGAAACAGGGTTCGATGACCGCCGCATCCTGCGCATCGCGATCGAAGACATGGGCAGGGTTCCCCCGCAACATATCGCCAGCGGCTTTGGTGAATTGCAGTTCGACAAAGCAGGCAGCCTCTGGTTCACTTGCGGCAAGCAGAAAGCAACACGCCCAAGCTGATTCGTATCGGGGAATCGGCGGACCTCCCCGATGAGCGCTGGATACGCGTCGCGGTTGACGACAACCGCGGCATCTGGTCGTCGGGGGACAACGCACTTTTGTTCCGCGCCTGGATCCACGCGATTCGAGGCTTGCAACCCGACCGACCATGGCCTCACGTGGGAAGAAATCGCCGCAAAAATGCAGATCACGGTGGCGCAGGCTCGAGGAGAATACGCCCATGCCATAGCCTGGCTGCGCGAACAGATTTCCTAACTGGTCGCCTGCTGCAATCCAGACAAGTGCGATAGGATCAATGCGGAGGAATTTACATTGACCGGTCGTTCTCTTACAATCCGCGCGCTGCCGCTGTTTTTGGTGCTGGGCGGTAGTCTGGCCGTTATTGCGATGGGCCAGCAGACCCAACCACAAGCGGCCCCCGCAAAGCCCGTGCGTACGCCACCGCCGACCCGCGATCCGCACACGTCGGGTTACGTCGAGGCCAAAGAAATGCCCGACGGCGAACTCCCTTCGCCCAAATCGAATGGGAACTTCATCATCGGTCCGACCTACAAGCCGGCACCGGAAATGGCCGTCAAAGAAGCCGTCCCGCAAGGCCAAGTGTACGAATTCACGATGGATTCCAAAGACAGCAAAATATATCCGGGAATTGCTCGGGAAGGCGGCATGCAGCCAGACCCGGCCAATCCCGCTAAGTTGACTGTGAAAAGCGGTTCCAAACCGTATACAAGGAAGGTCGCGGTGTATGTGCCCAAACAGTACGTTGCTGGCACGGAGGCACCTTTCCTGGTTGGCACCGACGGTCCGGATCGGACGCTCTTCACGGCTCTCGACAATCTGATTGCGGAAAAGCGCGTACCGGCGATGATTGCCATTTCGATCGCCAATGGCAGCGGCGACGCACAAGGCAGCCAACGCGGGTTGGAATACGACACGATGTCCGGGCTGTTCGCGGAGTTTGTCGAGACGGAAGTGCTGCCACTCGTTGAAAAGCAGTACGGCGTGAAGTTGACCAAGAATCCAGAGGGCCGTGCGGCGATGGGGTGCAGTTCAGGGGCGTCGGCAGCGATGTCCATGGCTTGGTATCGTACAGATCTGTACCATCGAGTGGTGAGTTATTCGGGAACTTATGTGTATCAGCAATGGCCCGAGAATCCGGCCACGCCGCATGGTGCCTGGGATTATCACGAGACGATCATCCCGAACAGTCCGCGCAAGCCGCTTCGCATCTGGATGCATGTGAGCGACCGCGACAATTTGAGCACACGCGATGCGTACCACGATTGGGTGTTGGCGAATGAGCGGATGGCAAAGGCGCTGACCGATAAGAAGTATCCATATCAGTTCGTTTTTTCAAAAAACTCGGGTCATTGCGACCGAGCGGTGAAGGCGGCCACGTTGCCGTTGGCGCTGGAGTATGTTTGGCGGGGATACGACGGAAAGTAATCCCTTCGGGTGTTGCGCGGGATTCCGATTTCCAGCGAGGGGCGGCCCTCCGCACATTGCTACAATGAGCAAATTCCGCGACGCCCTTGTTTCCGCGCCCAGACCCCGTCAGTCTCTTGTTCCCGAACCAGTTGTCAATTCCGCGCCTCTAGGCTCGGAGACAGGAAGATCCACATGAAAGATATCCAACGAAAGCTCACGATTGCCGGCCTGCTGTTGCAGTTGACGGCCTCGACCGCCATCGCGCAGCCCAACGACGCGGCGCTCATCGCCAAAGCCAAAGGTATCCACGACCGCGTCCTTAAGCTCGACACGCACAACGACATCGACCCCGCCACCTTCACCGCCGACTGCAACTACCTCAAGCGGCTGACCACTCAGGTCAATCTGCCAAAAATGGTCGAAGGCGATATGGACGTCGCGTTCTTCATCGTCTACGTCGGCCAAGCTTTGCCCACCGAGGAAGAGTACGCCAAGGCTTACCAACAGGCCATTGAAAAGTTCGACGCCATCCATCACTTCACAGAGAAGATCGCGCCCGACGTCATGGGACTCGCCCTCACGCCGGAAGATGTTCGCCGCCTTCACCGCCAAGGCAAGCGCATCGCCGTGATCGGTGTCGAAAACGCATTTCCCATCGGCACGGATATCAAGCGCGTCAAGGAATTCTACGATCGCGGTGGCCGTTACATGTCGCTGGCCCACAATGGCAACAGCCAACTCGCCGACTCGAACACCGGTGAGGCCTCCGGCTATCTCCACAACAATGGACTCTCACCCCTTGGACGCGAAGTCATCGCCGAGATGAACCGCCTCGGCATGATGGTGGATCTTTCGCACCCTTCCAAAGGCGCGAACCTCGAGGCCCTCCGCCTTTCGAAAGCCCCGGTCATCGCTTCGCATTCCAGCGCCCGCGCGCTTGCCGACCACAGCCGCAACATGGATGACGAACAGCTTCTGGCATTGAAGAAGAATGGCGGAGTGGTCCAGATCGTTGGATTTGCGTCCTATCTGAAGGTCGACTCGAAAGAACGCACAGCGGCGCTCAACAAGCTCCGTACCGATTTCGGTTTCGGAGGCGGCGGTGGACGCACCGGCGGTGGCCCCACTTTCCGCCGTCCCACGCGCGCCTGTCCGGTGGAGGATGCCAAAGCCGCTGCGCCGACAGCCGACACCACTGCCGCCCCTCGCCGTGCTGGCGGTGCATTCCTCAACCTTCTGCCCGCTGAACGCCGAGCGGAATTTGAAAAGCGGATGGCTGGGATCGACGCCCAATACCCTTCCGGGCCCCGCGCCAACGTCAAGGACATGGTGAATCACATCGATTACGCCGTCAAACTTATCGGCATCGACCACGTCGGCATCTCTTCGGATTTCGACGGCGGCGGAGGTATCGACGGCTGGGATAGCGCAGCCGAAGCCTTCAACGTGACGCTCGAACTGGTACGCCGCGGCTATACGGAACAACAGATCGAGAAGATCTGGAGTGGCAATCTGCTTCGAGTTTGGGGAGATGTCGCCAAGGTCGCGCAAAAACTGAAGAAGTAGACCGGGGCCAGTGATTTCGCCTTTCACGGCTTGAGCTTTCGCGCTCCCAAATCCTTTCCTTCCGGCTGAGGGCCGGTTTGCTGGACCAGCGCATCTCCGCAGGCACGCAATCGCTGCGCCGACCGCATGGGCCGGATTGCTGGACTCCTTTCCCCGCGCCGCGCTGCTGTCGATCCATGCTCGAGTCGAAGGCACTCAATCGACGTCGTGGGAACACCAGTCGCTCGCGCAACTTTGGGGTCCGCGATTCAACGACCACGTCGTGGCTGCGTTCTCGCTGGGAAGGTTGCCGCATGACATCCGTCGGCGCGAGAAGGCGCACACCACAGCGTCGCGACTGCACGCGTTCCTCGACGGAAGGCAGATGCCTTTCGGCCAAGCTGGACGCGAGATGGGTGTACCGGCAAACAGTCTGCGCTATGCGGCACCGACGGATTCGGTTTTGCTTCGCTGGGATTCAGCGCGTCAGCCGGTTATCTGGACCGCACCGCCGCCCGATATCGATCCGCAAGCGGCACGCCTCCGCTACCTTCACATTTTCGGTCCTGCGACTCCGGCATCGTTCGCCCGTTGGGCCGGGATAGGGCGGAAAGAAGCGATAGGCGCGTTCGATGAGTTGGCTGGCGAGTGACGCCTGTGCGGACAGCGGTCGCCGCCGCCTGCATCCTGTCGGCCGACGAGGCAGCGTTCCGGCTGTCCGCGGGCGCGGTGTACGGATGGCGACTTTTGCCAGGCGGCGATGCGTACTATCTGCTGTGGGGATCCGATCGCGAGATCCTTGTGCCCGATGCAATACATCGCGTGGAACTCTGGACAGCGCGTGTTTGGCCCGGGCGCGCTAATGGTGGAGGGTGAGATTGCCGGGGTGTGCCGCCGGGCAGTGGGCGAGGTTTCCATCCGAGATTGGCGTCGGCTTCGTCCGCCGAGGGGGAGGAGTAGAGGCCAAGATCTGATGGGAACGACAAAAGGCAGGCGCTCCAAGGAAAAGCGCCTGCCTCTTTTCGACGCGGATTCCTGCCTACCAGCGGAATCCGAACGAGACTGGTATGTAGTCGAGATGGCGATTGTTGCCTCGGAAAATCCGGTTGTAGCGCGCCTCGCCAAAGAGCTTGCCTCTCCACTTCGTTCCGACCGCGAATCCCGCACCGATGTTCACTCCAGGCTTGTTCACGGTGTACGACGACAGGATCTGTGTCGATGGCACCGATACGTTGTAGAAGCCGAAGAACGGGTCGAAGGTAGTGAACGTCGAGATGGATGGCTGCGTGAATTCCTGGGTAGTTCGATACAGCCCACCGCCACCGATGATGTACATATCGGCCCGCCGATACGCACCGACGTGGAAGACCGGATCGAGCGTCGCCGAAAAGATACGCATATAGCCGCCGGGAACGCCGATGCTGTTCAACGTTCTGCTGTTCACGCCGAGTTGATTGAACTTGGCGTCGACCATCAGCCCGACGTAACGGTTGAAGTTCACGCCAGCGCCAGCGCCAGCGTTCCATCCCGTGTCAAGGCGACGGCCTGTTCCACCGGTCGTCTGCGAGAAACCAGCTCCAACATCGAAGGTGAATCTGGGTGTTTCTTGCGCCAGCAGGGCCGACGCGGACATTGCAAAAAGGCAGGTCACCGTTCCGACCGGCAGCCGCCAGTTAAAAACCGTCTTCTGCGCCACATTCTTCTGTGAGTTCTTCATTGGTGTTCTCTCCACTGTTTCAAGCGATTTGGGAGCTAACTGAATTTGCCAGCGACCCTTGTCACGTTATATATGCAATTCGAAGGCCAATGCGAAAACCCTTCGAATAATTACGTCTAAAATGAGATATTTCCGCCACTTGTGCTGTCCAAAGTGGTTTCGAAGGATGGCCAGTCCGCCCGTAAGTCATTGAGTCTTAGTGCTGACTCTATAGAACTCGTCGGCGTAAATTGCATGTCTTCCAAATTGGGCGACTGCTCAGCCCGGCCCTGAGTCCCTTGAGTCATACGTGGCGACGGGTGGCTCTGCCTGACTTTTCGACCGTATGGAGGCTCTGGGGAGGCTTTGGCCACGCCCGATGGTCAAAATGTGCTGGTCAAGTACGTCGGCGAACCACGCGAACCACAAGGTATTTGTGGAAACCGCGCGGGGACTGTGAACGTCTATTGCCGACACTCCCGCAAAAAAGCTAATTTGCCGCCACAACCGGGGTGAAAACAGCAGTTGTCGAGTCCACATCGTTCATTCCCACAACACCGACCGACCAGGTCCAGGGCCAGTCGGCAAAATTGTGAATCGCTCTTCCATTTCCACCTGCCGACAAGTGCAGGTCAACCCGTCGCGTCGCGCACGTAAGGATCGCATTCGCTAAGATGGCAGGATTGTGGTCAAACTCGATCGGTGGTGGATTTCGCGCGTTTTGCCGCTGACAGGCATCGTGGTGCTGCTCGCATCCGCTACTGCTCAGATGGGTGGCAATCGGGTTTGGTCCCGTTATGAAGCCGAAATGCAGGACCCGGTGGACGACCCGTTGGATGCGGGGCGAAAAGGCGAGTTCGCCCTTGGCCGATTGCGTTACCGTTCACCTATGGATGCCCGAGGGCGATTCCGAGGCGGAGGATACGCACGTTGGGGCATCGACGCCAACAAGGGCGACCGCCTTTTCATCGGCATTCTTCGCCGCCTGACGCGACTCGATGTGGAACCCATCGAGACCATCGTCGACGTGGATAGCGACGAGATGTTCAACGTGCCCTTTCTGTTTGCCGTGTCGGTGGGCGATTGGGAACTGTCCCCATCCCAGGCCGGGCGCCTCGGCGAGTATCTCCGGCGTGGCGGGTTCCTGCTGGTCGATGATTTTCACAATGATCGTGAATGGGCAAGGTTCATGGAAGGCGTCCACCAGATGGCTCTTGCCTCTGAGCCGGAAGACCTTGACGTTGCGGCACCCCCGTTTCATGTCTTGTTCGACATGAAGGAACGCGTGCGCGTGTCCGGTGCAAACGTCGTGCATGGATCGGGCATTGAGCGCGGGGGCGTCGAGCCGCATTGGCGCGCCATCCTCGATCCGCGCGGCACGGGACGGATGATGGTGGCGATCAGCTTCAATCAGGACATGGGAGATGGCTGGGAGTTCGCCGACGACCCCGAGTATCCAGAACGGCTTTCGTCCGAAGCCATGCGGCTAGGCACGAATTACGTGATCTATGCCATGACCCATTGAATTCGAGCGGTTTCAGGCCCACGAGCGTCGCCGGATCCATCGAAGAGAAGATGCGGGCAACGGCCGGGTGGCCCCAAGAAAACGTTGGCAGTACCACAGCGCTTGTACTCGCTGTCCTGTCGAGCCTCCTGTCCAGGCTTCGCAGGGGAACTGGGCCTCATCTCGGCGTGGAGCGTGACGGATTTCTCGTCCAAACAAACCACCGGCTCAGCAGCGTCGTAAGGCCGCTCCTGAGCTGCGACAACTAATCAGCGATCTAAATTGAACATCGCGGTTTCTGAACCCTGCGCGAAAGTCGATCCCGACGCAGAACCGCCGTTTTCGCGAGAAACCACAGGTTCCCCTTTCTTAAAAGATTCTAGGTCCATCGCGGAATCCAGACATCGTATGAGCTTTCAGCGAAAGATATGACGTTAACCGTTCGCAACAAACGCTCTTGAGTTCTCCTCTGCCTTGGTCTTTTGCCGAGGACCGTCGACGGGGCTTTGGCCCAACGAGGCCAAGTAGTCATCGACGATTCGATCAAGTGGAACGGCACAACTCCGATCTCTTCCCGGTCAATTCTTTTTACCAGGGAAAACACGAAGAATGCCCGCAAGTCTCAAGGTTTACAACTTCTCCCATGACAGTTTTGAAATAAATAAGCTCTTTTCGGGCTCCCACGCGATCCAAAACACGGAGATCTCAATGGAACAACTTTCCTACCCACAGTACAGTCTGATCTACAACGCCCTATCCTTCGTGCTAGCCGCGATGGGGGCCGCAACCGTTTTCCTCTTTCTCAACCGCTCGCAGGTAGCGCTTCAATACCGATCTGCCGTTTCCATCGCCGGCGTTGTGACGATGATCGCTCTGTACCACTACTACAGAATTTTCCAGAGCTTTGACGCCGCTTATTCCGTAATGAACGGGGTTGTCACGGCTACCGGTAAACCCTTCAACGATGTCTACCGCTACATGGATTGGCTACTCACGGTTCCGCTTCTCGTTACCGAACTAGTGCTTGTCATGCGGATCCCTGGTGCAGCTGGAAACGGAAAAGCGGCCCGTCTCGCCTCCTATGCGGCGATTATGGTTCTGCTCGGTTACCCGGGTGAGATTTCCACGGACTCCGGGACCCGTTGGCTCTGGTGGACTCTCGCCATGATCCCCTTCCTGCTCATTCAGTTCGAGTTGTTTGTGGGCCTGAAGAGCTCGATCGACTCGCAGCCCGCGGCGGCCCGAGGTATGGTGAGCGCGGCCCGCTACATTACGGTGCTGACCTGGTGCTTCTATCCGGTTGTCTTCATCCTTCCGATGCTCGGCCTAAGCGGCGCTTCCGCCCAGGTCGGAGTCCAGGTTGGATACAGCATCGCCGATGTTCTTGCCAAGGCTGCCTTCGGCATCTTCATCTACTTTGTTGCAGTGAGGAAGTCGGAGATCGAGTCTTTCGTCCCTGCCCCTGCTCGTTAGCCGAAGCGCGGGTTGTGTCGCTGATTACTCAGTAGATCCCGCGATCCAGGACGACAGCCGAATGCCGAATGCCGGACTTCGGTTGTTGTCCTGGGTAGATCTCTCGTCAAATTGGAGGAATCTTTTCATGCTCCAGAATCTGGCCCAACATTCCAAAATCGACGACCGAATGCGAGACATGTGCGCCACCTTCTGTGAACCAGAGAATTCGGCGAGGATCGCGGTCGAGCATCACCTTGCAGCGGGGGGCAACCGCCTAAGAGCCTCCATCTGCCTGGACGCTTCAGCCCGGCTGGGTATCATCGCAACCGATGCGATCGTACTGGCGACAGTCTGCGAACTCCTGCACAACGCGTCTTTGGTTCATGACGATTTACTGGATCGCGAATCCACTCGCCGCGGCGGACCCAGTGTCTGGGTGGCTTTTGGAGACGACGTAGCCGTCTGCAGCGGCGATCTGATGTTGTCCGCTTCCTATGGAGCGGTGGGCAAAATTTCCGACCCTGCGATGCTGCCAGACCTCATTCGCCTTATCCACCGACGTGCAAGTGAGGTCATTGCCGGCCAATGTGCAGAAAATGCCGCAAAGAGCGCAGTCAGTCTGACCATGCTCCAATACGAGAATCTTGCGCTGGGCAAGTCCGCATCGCTGCTTACATTGCCTTTGGAACTCCCGCTTTTCGTTTCCGGAAACTCTGCGAGCCTTGGCAGAGCTGGCCGCGCGGCCTCGGCCTTCTCCATCGCCTATCAGATGGCCGACGACCTGGAAGATTTCGACGCCGATCAGCGGGCTGGGTCTTTGAACGTCGTGACTGTGGTTCAGGGACAAGACTCATGCGGCTATGAGCAGGCCCGGTCCATCGTTCGGAAGCGCGCTGCCATCCTGTTCCAGGTCGCACGAAAAGAGGCCTCGCTGCTGCCATTCGAATGCGGGTCGATCCTGGAGGCTCACGCGACGACTGCTCTAAAGGGCTTGGCCGCAGATCAGTTGCGAGGTTCCGCGATGGCGGAGTCTCTCTAGGTGCCGCGGCGGGCGCTTGTCATCGGAGCCGGATTTGGAGGAATCGCCGCAGCCTTGCGTGCGAGAGCGAAGGGCTATGAAGTGCTTGTGGTGGATCGATGTCCGCAACTGGGCGGTCGAGCACAGGTCTTCCTCCGCAATGGATATCGTCACGATGCGGGACCCACCGTCATCACAGCTCCGTTCCTATTCCAGGAGCTTTTCGCACTCTTCGGAAAACGTCTTGAAGACTTCGTCCAACTGGTGACACTGAACCCTTGGTATCGCTTCCGCTTTCCGGACGGAACCGAGTTCAATTATGGGGGCACGATCGACGACACGCTCGCCGAGATCGCACGGTTCTCTTCAGAAGATGGTCAAGGGTATCTGAATCTCGTCGCCGAGTCGAAAAAGATTTTCGCCGTTGGTTTTGAACAGCTCTCCGATCAACCCTTTCACAAGTTCGCATCGATGGTATCCGCGGTCCCCGACTTGATTTCGCTGGGCAGCTACCGGACCGTCTGGCAGATGGTGAACCGCCATATCCGGCATCCCTGGCTGAGGCGCGCCTTTTCGGTGTCTCCGTTGCTGGTTGGCGGCAACCCTTTCGATACGACGAGCATCTATTCTTTGATTCATTATCTGGAACGAAAATGGGGCATTCAGTTCGCAATGGGTGGCACCGGGGCTCTGGTCGACGCTCTTGGGCGCCTGATGGCCGAAGCTGGAATTCAGATTCGTCTCAACACCACCGTGGCGCGAATCCTCACTAGCGATGGAGCTGCGACGGGC
The DNA here is from genome assembly GCA_964500255.1 of uncultured Solibacteraceae bacterium. Lineage (GTDB taxonomy): Bacteria > Acidobacteriota > Terriglobia > Bryobacterales > Bryobacteraceae > F-183. The sequence continues at coordinate 26,400 of CAZCPL010000051.1, forward strand.
GTGACTTTGGATACAGGCGAGGAGATCCCTTCCGATATCGTGATCTCAGACGCCGATCCCGCCTTCCTTTATTCCAAGATGGTCGAGCAGCGCTCGTTGAGCTCTTGGGTGAAGACGAAGACTGCACATTTCTCGATGGGGCTCTTCGTCCTCTACTTTGGGACCACTCGCAAATATGATTCCGTCGCGCACCACACCATTTGGTTTGGCGACCGCTATCGCGAACTCCTGCAGGACATCTTCAACCGCCACCGTCTTGGCGCGGACTTTTCGCTTTACCTCCATCGCCCGACCGCTACAGATCCATCATTTGCTCCGCCAGGCTGCGATTCCTGGTATGTACTGGCTCCGGTACCCAACCTGCAATCGGGGACAGACTGGGATCGAATCGCCGAACAATATGGCGACGCCATTCTCAAAGCGCTGGAGGAAACGATGCTGCCCGGGCTTCGTGATTGCGTTACGGAACGATTCCACATGACGCCGTCCGATTTTCAAGACCGGTATCTCAGTGTGCACGGAGCCGGTTTCTCGGTGGCTCCCGTGTTTCGACAGTCTGCCTGGTTTCGCTATCACAACAAATCGGAAGTCCTGGAAAACCTTTACCTTGTCGGCGCAGGTACTCATCCTGGTGCAGGACTGCCAGGGGTTCTCTCCAGTGCGAAAGTGGTTGATCGATTGCTCTCGCCAGTGTAGGGAGTGGAAGGAAGAACGAAATGCTCAGCAGTGGGGCCAGCGCGCTCAAGCGAGGCGGAAAGACATTCTGGTTTGCCAGCCTGTTTCTGCCCAAGTCCGTTGCGGCCGACGCTGCGGATATTTATGCGTTCTGCCGCAGCATGGATGACTTGGCTGACGATGGCGCGCAGAGCGACGCAGTTAGGCTGCTGCGGACTGTCGATGCCGATCTGGAAGCTGGCCGATCGAGCGATCCGGTGGTGGCCCGGTTTCTGGAGATTGCGACGGCTCATCGCCTGGATCTCAGCGTGGCGCGCCACTTCCTCGAAGCAATCACCCAAGACGCCGCCGGCGAAGTCGCGATTCAAGAC
>CAZCPL010000052.1:0-27437 GCA_964500255.1 uncultured Solibacteraceae bacterium
TGTGCCGCAAGCAGAACCGCCTGGTGGCCGAATATGCGCTCTCAGCTATCGGCCAACCCATTGGTATTGCCGAATACCAGTTGACGCAGGCCATCCCCTCTGAATTCGAGGGCAGTCTGCCCACCATTGAACAATTGGAAGCCGAACTTCAAGGCGACCTGCCACCGAAAAACAAGGATGTGGGAGAAAACTGAACCATGCAAAAAATCACGGATCAAGATCCTGAGGCGATCAATCGGACAAAACGGCTTGCTCTGGTGGACGGCATCCGCTACCTGCGGCTCGGCGACGAGGTTTACTACGCGCAAGAACTGTTCGAGCAGAAAGAACTGACGGGATATCTCAAAAATATGCTGGCGTCGACGAAGTCCGTTTATGAGCAGGTAGTCTATGACTCGGCGGGCGTGGAACGCAGCTTCGCGGAACAACTCGAAAAAAACGAGACGGTGAAAGTTTACGCCAAGCTGCCTGGCTGGTTTAAGGTGCCGACGCCCCTTGGCAGCTATAACCCTGATTGGGCTGTGCTGATCGAAAAGGACGGCGAGGAACGGCTTTATTTCGTGGTTGAGACCAAGCCCAGCATGTTCGACGACGACCTGCGCAGTAGGGAAGGCGCAAAGATCGAGTGCGGCAAGGCGCATTTCAAGGCGCTGGCGGTCGGCGACTACCCTGCTGAATTCGTACAGGCCCGGAATCTGGACGATGTGATGGCGAAGGTTTGAATATGAAAGATGGTCGAAGGGCTGCCCCGCATGGCAGCGGGATGCCTTGCGCCGGTTCTGCCTTCAGGATCAACTGGAGGCCAGCGACATTGCTGAACTGACCGCCCTCCGCAAGGATGGCGCGGCTGCGCTGCCGCTCGTTGCGGAACATGTCAAGGACGCCGCGGCGGCGGTGCGAGGAGTTCAACGAAAACCGGCTTTGCTTTATCCGGACGGCAGGGCGCGCCGATGTGGCGGCGGGTGAACACCTTGAAATAACTCACCGCCAAAGCGATTTTCTCCTTGCGTTCCAGCATCAGCCGATTCGTACTGCTGCTGATGACGGAACTCATCACCTACCGCGGCCGGACAAACACCAGCGAAGACATCCTCTTCATACGGGAGCTGATCGCCGCGCACCCTGGCGAGAGCCGTCGCACCCTATCCACAAAATTATGCGAAGCCTGGCAATGGCGACAAGCTAACGGCGCACTGCGCGACATGGTGTGCCGGGGAATGTTGCTCATGCTGCACCGTGTCGGCGTGGCGTGGTCGAGCGCACCGCGTCATAATTGCCAACACCGCGCCGGACCTGCCGCCAGTATCCGGCAAACATCCCACCGTTTCCCGGGACCATGAGTATAAACGGCTTGGCACGCTCTCCATTTTGGCTTCCTTGGATTTGCGCGATGGACATGTCATCGCGAGAGTCGAGTCTCGTCATCGCAGTGTCGAATTTGTCGCCTTGCTCAAGGATCTGGACGCTTACTATCCGCCCGGATCCATCATCCGAATCGTGCTTGACAACCACTCCGCTCATCTCTCCAAAGAGACTGGCCGCTATCTGGCGGAACATCCCAACCGCTTCAAGTACGTTCTCACGCCCAAACATGGATCGTGGCTCAACATTGCCGAGACGCTGTTTGGGAAGATGGCCAGAACATTTCTCAAGCACATCCGCGTTGCTTCGCTCCAGGAGTTGAAGGACCGAATCCTCAAGGGAGTCGCAGAAATCAATGCACAACCAGTCATCCATCGCTGGAAAGCGTTCGATGCTCTCACCGAAGATGCGGATATATTTTAATGAAACGATATACTAGGCTTTCACCCACTTCTGCTTTTTGCTGCTTTCGAGGCATTTCTCGAGCAGATGCATGCCCCACGCACCGTCGGCGAACGTCGGATAATCGATCTCCACCTTGGGATTCGCAATCCGTGCATAGAACCGCTTATAGAGCTGCTTGTGGGCGTCATCGTACCCTTCTGAGTGACCACCGGGCAGATCGGCAAACGCAGCCGCCTTGGGCAGCATCAGCGAGCCATCCTTGATGATGATCTGGTTCGGCGTATTGCGATGGCCGATCCACAATTCATCCGGACGCTCCTGGTTCCAGGCCACGCTGGACTTCGTTCCATACACTTCGATCTCGAACCGATTCTTGCGCCCCGCGGACATCTGGCTCACTGCGAAACAGCCGCGCGTGCGCTCACCCATCTTCAATAGCACCGATCCGAAATCGTCGGTATCGATCTGGATCTCGGTGAACTTCGCCGGTGCCTTGCTCTTTTTGCCGGTGAAGGTCTCGACAGCGCCATCCGGCTTCTTGCGGGTCTTGTGAAAAGTTTGCATATCGCAGCACACATCGGTGATCTTTTGCCCGGTGACATGCTGGATCATGTCCATCCAGTGCGAGCCGATATCGCCCATTGCACGCAGCGCGCCGTTGTCTTTGCTCTCGATGCGCCAGTTGTAATCGGTGTCGTAGAGCAGCCAATCCTGATAGTAGGTGCCGTTGACAATAAGGATGTCGCCGAGTTCGCCGATGGCGATCATCTGGCGGATCTGCTGCACGATCGGGTAGTAGCGGAGGTTGTGATTCACGGCATTCACCAGACCAGTGGACTCCGCCAGCTTCACCAGCTTCTTGCCTTCGGCGGAGGTCAGCGTCAGCGGCTTTTCGCAAAGCACATGCTTGCCGGCCTTGAGCGCGGCTTCGGACATAGGGTAGTGCAGCGCGTTGGGTGTCCCGATGTGCACGGCGTCAATCGTGGGATCGGCGAGGGCCTGACGCCAGTCACCATATGCTTTGGGGATGTTCATCGAGGCGGCGAAGCTGTCGGCGGAAGCTTGGTCGATCGATGCCACGGCGGCTACCTCGACGTTGCCCAGGCGCCGAACGGCCTCCGTGTGGACCTTTCCCATAAATCCTGTGCCGAATATTGCGGTTTTGATCGTCTTCATCGTTGGCGAAGTTCCTTTGGGTGCTCTGCTGTAGGCAGCAGCAATGTTCACTTTATCGCAGTTGCCGACGGACGCAAAGTCCGGGGTGAAAAGTGCGCGGATGTTAAAGTTCTTCAAGCCTTGAAACCGGTTCGGATTCACACGAATCCCATGTTTGGAACCAAACAGGAGGTTTATCCACCCACCATGAACGTGAAGAAACTGTTATTGCCCGCAGCCCTCGGGTTCGCCTGCTTCAGCGCCAGCCTCTTTGGCCAAGCCGTTGAGACCACCAAGAAGGCAACCAAGGCTGCCGCTCAGAAGACCGTCGATGGGGCCAAGACCGTCGCCAATAAGACTGCTGAGGGTGCCAAGGTCGTCGGCGAGAAGACCGTCGAAGGCGCAAAGATTGTTGGCGAGAAGACCGCCGACGTGACGAAGGACGCAGCCAAAGCCACCAAGAAGGGCGTGGAAAAGACCGCGGATGTCACGAAGGAAGCCGTTACCAAGAAGAAGCCCGAGGCTGCTGCCGCAATCTCCGGCGGTTCCGCCAGCGCCAGCGAGATCGCTTCGGCGAAAGCCAAGGGGCTGGTTTGGGTGAACCTCGAATCCAAGATCTACCACAAAGAAGGCCAGCATTACGGCACGACCAGGAACGGCAAATTCATGACCGAAGCCGAAGCCACCAAGATGGGTGCCCTTGCGTCCAAGTCGTCGGCCGCCAAGAAGAAGTAACGAACGCTGCTGTGCATCGCTCGAAACGACGCGAATCCAGGCCACCGGGTTCGCGTCGAGCAGGTTCGACAATCGTGACCGGAAACATACGAGTCCATTCGTAGAACGGGCATAGCGCTGGAACTCCTACGGTCGTAGCCGGCACAGCGGATCCCCAATCACCACATTCTGCCAGCTCAATCCTGGAATCGCCAGATAATACGATTCGGCCAGATTCCGCCCCTTCAAATAGGCAGGTAGCAACAGATCCGGACGCGGCGTGAATGTCAAATACGGCTCGTACACATGCCCCGACGCTCCCGTCGCACCTTCCTGCAAATAATCCGCTGTCAACGACTGCGGACTCCCCACAAAATGCTGCTTTGTATCCGTCCAACTATTCCCCAGCACCCAATCCGCCGGGGGACGCTGAAACGTCCGCGCATTGGTCGACACATACTCCGTCATGATCGAGCCCGGCAACCAGCGGAACTTCAGAAAGCGCCGCGACCCGCGTGACGGATCGTTCGACCCCCAGGACGCATACGCAATCACATCCTGAACTCCCTCGAGCACCGAAGGCGTGCGATCAAGCAATACACGATCCACGGGCAACGACTTCGCCGCAGCCTCCAGCCAACTGTTGCCCTGCGTCTGATCGCGCTCCAGCATATCGATCACGATCTTGCCGCGATTGGACGCCTGCAGCGACTGATCGATCATCCGGAACACCCCCGCGCGATCGTACGCCGCGAGCCGCGTCACCAGATAGATCGGGAAGCGAGTGTGTTCAAACTTGGCGTCAACTGCCTGGAAAAAAGGGTTCCGCAGCGGACCCGGCAGCGGGTAGTTGGCGCCCTTTATCTGGCTATACAGCAATGTCAGTTCGGAATCCACCGCTGCATAGTCGCCGTTGCGCCCTCCATTGCCGTCGATTCGCAGCGGTACGCCAAGAGTGGTAACCAGATACAGGATACTTTCCGAGAGTCCGCGGGTCTGCAGGCAATGTCGTACGGGACCGGCGATCTTGGCGTCGAACACCGCACGGATGATCGTCTCATCCGGAGACACTTCCAAAAAACAGTGGTTTCGCGTCGGAACCGCGCGTCGCTTGGCGTAGTACTCCCCAATCGATTTCGAATCCGGGGAGCTACGATTGACGATAAGAAGGACGTTGGCCCCGGTTTGCGCGTGAAGAGAGACCATTGAGGACAAGAGACTTGCTGCAGCCAGCCGCATAAGGCGATTATGGCATGGGGACGCGAGACCGGAATTCGGCTACAATTGGTTGTAACTCAATCGGGAAGACGTTGATCCTATGGATCTCGACCAGCTACATACATTCCTGGAAATTGTCCGTCTGAAGAGCTTCTCCAAGGCGGCGCAGACCTGTTTCCGCACGCAGCCCGCCATCAGCGCCCAAGTGCGCCAGTTGGAACAGGAACTGAACGCCCCGCTCTTCGATCGGCTGGGCACCAAGATTTCGTTAACAGTGGCCGGCAAGATCTTCGCCGGGTATGCAGGGCAAATCCTCGACCTTCGCCGCCAAGCGCAGGATTCCATCAACGAGCTCGAACGTACACCTCGCGGCGAACTCATTATCGCGGCCAATGAGGCGACCTGTATCTATGTGTTGCCAAAGGTTTTTCCCGAATTCAAGCGGCAGTATCCGAACGTGCAACTGATGGTGGATCGCTCCTACGGGTCGAGCATCGTGCACGCCGTGACCAACAATTTGGCGGACTTCGGCATCACGCAACTGCCCGTGACCGAAAAGAAACTCCAGCTCGTAAAGATCCATTCGGACGAAATCATGCTTCTGGCACCGCCGAATCACGATTTGGTCCGCAAGAAATCGGTACTTCCTGCCGATCTGGAACATTATCCACTACTTTTACCGAAGTCGGGCACAACCCGGCAGCGGTTGAATTCCTGGTTGGAGCCGGTTGAGGATACGATTCAGGTATCGATGGAGCTGGATTCGACGGAAATGATCAAGCGGTTCGTGATGGCGGGTTTGGGGCTGAGTTTTTTGGCCGCCTCCCATTGCGAAGAAGAGGTCGCGGCCGGCAAGCTGGTGGCAATCTCGTTGGGTCCGGAACCGATGATTCGCAGAATCGGCCTGATCTACCGCAAAGATAAGGCGTTGTCGAAAGCGGCGCTCGGTTTTATTCAGGTGACCCTTGACCATTCGGCTCGCTCGTCGATCCGGCAGGTCAGCTCAGTATAGTTCGGTTGAGAGAGTGGCGGACAGGAAGAGTTGAAGGCATGAGTCGCATCACGGTCAAGAATTCAACGGTATTCGTCGCGGTAGACGACGAGACAAGAGTGTTCCGTTCGGTGGATGAAGTTCCGCCAGAATGGAGAAAGCGGTTTGAGAATCCCAAGGGTGGGCTCAAGCCGCAGACGATCCTCATTGCCGACCGCAAGGGCAGGGAAGAGATCATGCGATCGCTGCAAGGGCAGCCATCGAGCATCCAGACTCGTTGGAAGGCTCCTCAAGCGATGGTGAGCGTGGGCGCTGTGAAACGTTCCGCCCCTTCCGGATTTCAATCTGCATGGCGGAATCCGCAGGTGTGGGCCGAGATCGGCTTTGTGGCAGCTCTCGCCGGAGCGATATGGGTCAGTTTCTGGTTCTGATCTTCTAAGGTCTTTTTCTTCTCACACCAGACCTTTCTTTTCCGAAAAGATACGTATGGTATCCGGTAGAGACCGTAGAAGTCATCCAAGATTCGCCCAGAATGACATAGTTCGATTGACTTTATTGAGTGAGGACGGTCGAACGATCGATGCTCGCATCATTGACGCGTCCGTGAGCGGGATACGTCTTGAATCGCCGCTATCCATCTCCGCTGGGTCGCTCATCAAAGTCGAATGGCAAGACACTCTGTTATTGGGCGAGGTCCTCTACTCTCAGTCCGCGGGTTCGTCCACCGTGCTCGGCATAGAACTGACTCGCGCTCTCTATGGCATGTCTGAACTCCGTCGGTTGAACGCCAACCTTACCGGTGCCACCCAAGGCGCCGCCGGCCGCCAGGCAGACGTCGTTGCGGCTGTTTCCACCGCTAGTCGCTAGCGGCCCTGGCGGATCGCTTTCACTACTGCGTCGCCAAAGTCCTTCTCTACTCGCGGAGTAAATGGCGACGTTCGCGGCTCGTATCCGCCCTCCTGAAAGGCTACGGCTGTCGGCAAATATCCCAGCCATCCATTCGCATATCCAAAGAAGAACGTATTTCGATACCCGGACTCTTTCCGCACACGCATCGCAATCTCGCAGAATAACTCCACCGGCGCACCCCACATCACCGTATCGCCCATCCGCAGGATCCGCACCGGGATCTTCACTCCCGTATCTCCCGCCGCATAGGCCGCCAGATCAGGAGGCCACCCCAAGCCCTCGCGCCGCGCTGTTTCCACCGTGATCTCGTCCAAGCCAAGCGTAAATTCCCGCATCGGCTTGGTGAGCTTCGCGTTTGTCTCCAGTACTCGATCGCCCAGCAGTACCCGGAACTCCCCCAACTGCCGCCCCCGCGAACTTTCCTGCGTCGAATAGATTGGAGCCAGATTCCCCGCTGCGCTGTTTACAAACAGCATAATCGAACCGGTCTTCTTTTCCACATAGTCCGCCACTATCCCAGGACCATCGCCGCTCACCAGCATCGACCGTCCGCCCAACACCGTGCCATGCATCGCGTAGTTCGCCACCAGTGCGATCGGCGTACCGCCTGCCGCTGCTGGCTCAATGCGCAACAATCCAAGCTGGGTATCCACAACACCATCGGGATTCAAGCCCAGCGAAATCGTGCCATCCACATCGCGCGACCGTCGATTGATGTTCGCCCTGGAAAATCCAACGCCGCTCAAAACACGCGCAGGCGCAAGTTTCTCCCGCGCTTCGAGAATGCCACGCTTCAACGCTTGCGTCACCAGCGACAGATACTCACGATCCCAAGGATGATCACTGCGGCCTTTCAGCAGAACATCGTAAACACCGGGAGGCCCCAACTCGGGCGATGAATGCGTATGCGTGACCGTCCACCAAACCTGGCGTGGCTTGATGCCGGTCTCCTTCTCAAGGTCTCGCGTAAAGTCGTCGTAGACGCTCGGTGAAAAGACGCAGAGATCGGAAGCCACCAGAAACACTTGCGTACCCTTGCCGTCATCCATCGCCAGGATCCGGTGATGAATCGCATCGAGCACGCCTGTGGATTGGCGCGCCCCATAGCCCATCAGCCACTGTGTGTTTTTGGGCGTGATGTCGACTTTGACAGCGGAGGCGCGGAAGTCCGCGAGCAGGGTAGTGGCGAGTGCAAGGACGAGCATGCGTGTCTCAGAATCTTACACCAAATCTCTGTCCGTCGAGGGCTTCGGTCGGCCGTGGACACCGCCCACATTTCGGCTCCGTGTGGGTCGCGGCGGCCAAGGCTCAATCGCTCGCAACTCGGATGGTGACGTTGCGTCTGAATGAATGAGAGATTGCCCCTGGCTTGCATTGGGCTAGAGTTGGCCGAGCCGTTCGAACTGCTCAACAGCGTTAGCGAAACGATGAAGGCTGTTCGCACCAAGAACACCGAACCCGAACTCCTGGTGAGACGCCTCATCCATGGAAGCGGCTTCCGCTATCGCATTCACGACTCGAAGATCCCAGGCAAACCTTCTTCCGGTGCTTATGGTGGACCTTGATTCGCAAGGCTGGACGTGCGATTTCTCCAGTATGCACAACACATTTAGTGGTGGAAATGTTCTATCGAATCTTGTCAAGCGGTCGGAGAACTAATCCAAAAAGAAAAAGAAGACCTTCGCACGTTAGCCTGCGACTCTTTCGCGCAGGCTCGCGGTCTGGGATCTCATTGCAAGGAAGCCCACTTTCCTAAAGCGGAGTTGTACACGTGGATGGCTTGGCAGGATCCTCCCGGACAAAATCCAGGAGTGGCTCTATCCCGGAAGATTTCAGACTCCCTATCGCCCAGCGCCAGTCCCTTCGTTGCTTGGTTCAAGAAGCTCTACCGACTCTGATAAAATCAGGAGATCACAGTATGCGCAGCCTCCCGGCATCGTTCGTGATCCCTTCCACTGTCGTCCCGACTCCCCTCGGCCGACCGTGATCCCCCACGCGCGCCATCTCTGAAACCCAAATAAAAGGATTCAAACCCACACCATGCAGTGGAGCAAACTCTTCATACCCACCCTTCGAGAAAACCCTGTCGACGCCGAAGTCGTCAGCCACCAGCTCCTGCTGCGTGCGGGCTACATCCGCCAGCTTTCCGCCGGGATCTACAACTACCTGTTTCTCGCCCAACGCTCGATCCTCAAGATCACCAACATCGTGCGCGAAGAGATGGACGCCATCGGCGGCCAGGAAATGCTGCTTCCCGCTTTGAATCCGGCCGAAGTCTGGCAGGAATCCGGACGTTGGGACATCATGGGTGCCAACATGTTTCGCCTAAAAGACCGCTGGGGTCGCGACCTCTGCCTCGGCATGACGCACGAAGAAGTCATGACCGACATCGCCCGCGGCGAACTCCGTTCCTATAAGCAACTGCCCCAAATCTGGTATCAGATCCAGACCAAGTTCCGCGACGAACCGCGCCCCAAGAGCGGACTGCTGCGCGTCCGCCAGTTCATCATGAAGGATTCCTACACCTTCGATATGGACGCCGCGGGACTCGATGCCGCTTACGACAAACACCACGCCGCCTACTGCCGCATCTTCGAGCGCTGCGGCTTGAAGTTCGTCGCCGTTGAGGCCGATTCGGGCGCAATGGGCGGCAGCCAGAGCCACGAATTCATGGTGGAATCGAACGCCGGTGAGGACTTTGTCGCCATCTGCGAACCCGCTGGATACTTCGCCAATTTGGAAAAAGCAGTCGCGATTCCCAAGCCGCCCACCGTTGCGGATCCCGAAGGCGATCTCAAGCCCGAGAAGTTCCATACGCCCGGCAAGAAGACCATCGCCGAGATCTCGGAATTCACCGGCTTACCCGCGACCTCGCAAATCAAGAGCCTCGTGATGGTGGCCGATGGCAAGCCGGTGCTCGCTCTGTTGCGCGGCGATCACACCATGCACGAAACCAAGTTTGCCGCGGCTTTGAAAAGCAAACAGGAGATCCGCACCGCGCATCCTGAAGAGATTCGCGATTGGTTCGGTGGAACTAACCCTGGATCTCTCGGACCCATCGGCGTTACCAACATGCTGGTCATCGCCGACCGCGCGCTCGAAGGCCGCAAGAATATGATCAGCGGCGCGAACACCGACGACTATCACCTCAAGAACGTCACCCCAGGCGAGGACTTCGAAGCCGAGTACTTCGACCTCCGCCAAGTGGAAGAAGGCGATCTCTGCATCGGTTCTGAGCATCCGATCCGCATAGTGAAGACCGTCGAAATCGGGCACATCTTCAAGCTCGGCTACAAGTATTCCGAAGCCATGGGCCTCCGCGTACTCGACCAGAACGGCAAAGAAGTCACCCCAATCATGGGATCTTATGGCATCGGCATCGAGCGGATCCTGACCTGCCTGATTGAATCGTTCAACGATAAAGACGGCATGTCGTTACCGCCTTCTGTCGCGCCGTTCACGTTGGTGGTCACACCCGCCAACGTTGCGGACGCGGCGCAGCGCGAGGCGGCCGAGAAGCTCTATGCGGAAGCCAAGTCCGCGGGCATCGATGTCCTGCTCGACGATCGCGAAGAACGCCCCGGGGTGAAGTTTAAGGATGCCGATCTCATCGGTATCCCATTCCGCGTCACCATCGGCAAGAAGCTCGCGCAAGGCATGGTCGAAGTCGTGACACGCCGTACGCGCGAGACTGTCGATGTCCCGCTGGCCGAAGCGATCGCGACCGTGAAGAGCAAGCTGCAGTGAGTCTCTGGAAAGAAGTCCGCGCGGAGTTTCCGGCCCTCTCAGGCCGGACGTTCCTCAACACGGCAACCTACGGCCAGACGCCTCGTTGCGCGGTTGAGGCGATGCACAAGCATCTCGCACGCCGGGATGAGCACGCCTGCACGGACTTTCTTTCCTGGTTCGACGATATGGATCGGATCCGTGGCCTTTGTGCGCAGTTGATTCATTGCGAAGCCTCGGACATCGCGTTCATCCACAATGCTTCGATTGGACTTTCGACTTTCTTGAATGGCCTCACCTGGAACGTCGGCGATGAAGTGTTGACGGTGGAAAACGAGTTTCCCAATAACTTGTATCAGCGCCCGATTCTGGCGCGTGCAGGCGTGCGGTTTCGCGTGGTGCCGTTCGCCAGCCTGCGGCCTTCGTTGACGGAGCGTACGCGCGTGGTGATCCTCAGTTCCTTGAACTATGGCACGGGGTTCCGAGCACCGGTTGAAACACTGGGTCCTGAACTGAAATCTCGCGGAATTCTGCTCTATGTCGACGGTACACAGGGCTGCGGCGCACTCCAGTACGACATGCGCCTGATCCAACCCTCGGCGTTTGCTGTCGATGGCTATAAGTGGATGTTGACGCCCAACGGCGGCGGATTCCTCTATGTGAATCCCACTCTGCGGCCCAGTCTTGTGCCTAGCATCGCGGGGTGGCGCAGCGATCTCAATTGGCGGCAGGTGAACAATCTCAATCATGGCGACCCTGTGTTTAGCGACGACGCAGAACGTTACGAAGGCGGCCAACTGGTGTTTCCTTCCCTATACGCGATGGGCGCCGTTCTTGAGTTGATGCTGCAAGTCGGCCCCGAAGCGATCGAGGCGAGGGCCTTGGACCTTGCCGATCGCACACGCGCGGTGCTGCTCGAAGGTGGGGCATCGAACGTCAATGAAGATCGCTCGCCGATCGTGTCCGCGGCGTTCGAAGGCGATGCCGGGGCACTGGCGGTGCGGTTGAAGGAGCGGGGCGTGATTGTGTCCGCGCGGCATGGGCGTTTGCGGGTGTCGCCCCATTTTTACAACAACGAACAAGACATCGACCAACTCGCCATGGCCTTGGGTTAAAGCGTTCGATGCACCGTGCCGCACGCAACTCACCCTTCCGGACCGTGTTCAGTACAATAACGTTTCTGACCAAGAACATGCGCTCTATCTCCGCCTGCGGATTTCTACTGTTTCTCATCGCGTCCGCCGCCCAGGCCCAGGATGTTGGCAGCGGTGCGCCCAACGAGACCATCCGCAACATGTTTGTGCAAGCCTTCTACCGCAACGGCTTTGCCAACCTCGTCTCTCTGCCACCGGTCGCGGATGTCAAGCGCCTGGGATCCACAGGCTACGTCCAGGAGTTTCCAGACCTCAACAAAACCTCCGGTGTCCGCTATGCGCTCGTCAAAGCCAACGACAGTACCATCCAAATAGAAGGCAATGTCGCGGTTTTTCAGATGTCCGCAACCGTCTATGCGTACTTCAATTCCATCGGTGTCAACACCGCGGGATACCCGACGCTCGACTCGCGCGCCTGCCCAACGCTCGTCAACGGCAATTCCTGTTTCCATCAGACCTTCGACAAGAACTACGCGCTGTTCGTCTACGCAAATCCGGTCAACCTCGGCGCCTCCACTTACTTCACCCGCGATCCCTATTTCACCCGTTGGAAAGCCGCAGGAGGCATCGACACCCTCGGGCCTGCCAACATTGCCGAAACTGCTTTTACGACAGCGGGCGGCATCACCGGCACTGTGCAAACCTTCACGAGCGGAGCGGTCTTCAATATTACCGGAGGCACGGTCGCCGCACGCCAACTCACCGTCCGACCGCAAATTTACCAGATCTACGCCGCAAACGGCGGATACACAGGCTTTCTTGGCGTCCCGCTCACAGAAGAAGTCGTCATCGCCGGTGGACGCCGTCGCCAGACTTTCGTCGGTGGATCCATCGACTACGATCCCAATCAGAACGGCTCCGGCGCATTGCGCCTTCCTGTAACATCGGTCGTGCTCGCGCCGCAACAAGGCCCCATCCGTTTGAATTTGAACGAGTCACTCACCGTCCAAGCCATCACTTACGCACCCACCGGCGAAACACTCACCGGCCGCGACATCGTCTGGGCCACATCCAACGGACGCATCGCCGCGATCACTCCCAATGGCGCAGCCGTCACTGTCAAAGCCGTCGGCGGCGGACCCGCCACAATCACCGCCACCAGCGAAGGCAAAGTCAGTGCGCCCCTCAGCATCTTTGTGACAGCACCCTGTTGCGCCATCGGTGAAGGCGCGCCTTCCACCGCACTGCAGCAATCGATTCAAGACGCGATCACTCGCAACCGCCTGACACCGCGTCTGCCGGCCGCCAGCCCCGCCAGCCGTATCGGTTTCGGCTATGTGCAGGAGTTCGTGGACAACGCCAACGGCCAGACCTTCTGGATCGCGGTCTCCGAACGCACCCTCGCAGGCTACGTTTTGCGCGGCAACCTGCTCGCACGCTATCGCGAACTCGGTGGACCCGCCGGCACACTCGGCTATCCCACAACTGACCCCACAGCCGGTGGACGCCAGAACTTTGAAAACGGCTCGCTCGTCGGCGACCCCGCACAATTGGTGCAGGGCGCGATTCTCGCCAAGTGGCAATCCATCGGATACGAGACCGGTGTCGCCGGTCCGGCCACCGCCGCACCCGGAACGTTTCTCAGCTTTCGCGCTACCGCTGGCCGCGCACAGTCCTTCCGCAATGCTGTGATCTATGAGATTCTGCAGGGGCCGCCCGCGCAAGTCGGCAAGGTCTACTTCGTCAAGGGCATCGCGCTCGCCAAGTACGCGTCGCTGGGCTTTACCGCCAGCAAACTCGGCGCGCCCATCGTTGACGAGTACGTCATCAACGGCCAAAACCATCAGGACTTCGAAGGCGGCTTCCTCGAATATGGACAAGGCGAAACCGAAGTGCGCGTCAACGAAAACACCCGCACCCCAGTCGTAACAGCGACCCCCAACAACGTTTCCGCCGGAACCGTGGTGCGCCTCGCTTTGGGAGGCTTCGAGAACGACGCCCAGATTCGCGTGGCAATCACGGGACAGCAGGACTTCACCGTCAACGTCCCCGCCGGGGCCTATGTTTGGGAAAACTATCTGCCCACCACGTCCCGCAGTTCCACGGTCACTGTCCGCGCTGTCGATACCAAGACACAAGCCGCCGCGCAGACGACATTTAGCGTACTGGCCACCGCCGAGGCACGGATTCGCTTGACGGTCGCGCGCGGCGATCAACAAAGCGGACCTCCCGGTGCGATGCTCGTACAGCCCGTGGTCGTGCGCCTCGCGGATCCCAATGGCAGCCCGGTTCCGAACATTCCTGTCCGTTGGGCGGCCTCCCCCGGCGCGGCCATTGTACAAGGCGATGCCGCCACCAACGATCGCGGCGAAGCCCAAGTATTCTTCCGCTTGGCAAGTGGCGAAGGCACCGCGCTGGGCACTGCCGAAGCCAGCGGACAAGTGGTCACGTTCGGCGCTCGAGCGGTTCGCACGACACTCATCGGCTTCCCAAAGATGTCGCAAGATTCCACCTTGACACTTGGCAACGGATCCGCCACCATTGCACGCAAAGGTTCGCTGCTGGTTGCCGCTGCCGCCGTGGTTCGTTATCTGCAGACCCGTAATGAACTGCCTTCGGCGCAAGGGCTGGCGGATCCGGTCAGTCTCAATACGTATCTGCGTTCGTTCTGTGCCTTCGACGCCGCCGGTGCGCAACTCTGCGATGGTTTCCTCGAAGCCCCGGGCACATCGGAACAGATCGTCAATCTCTGGCGCTTGGGTGGATTCGTAAACAACGCGCTCACCGTTCGCCCTGAGATTGCGGAGGACACACGCGTCCGCGACCTCATCGCCGAAGGCCTTGCGCCCATCGTCGCCATTCGCCTCTTCGCTGGCGACCGGCTGATTGGTTCGCACTTTGCCGTCGCCATCGGTGTCTCCGGCAATGGCGCGATTCTCTTGCAGGATTCCCTCTTCGCGCGTGAATCGCTGACAGAGTATACCGTCGGCTTCAACGGCATCCGCGGTGAATTGAGCGGCGTTGTCAGTCTTGTTCCTCGCGCCCCTGCAAGTGCTGGCTTCCTGATCGCCGCCACAGGACTTTCGAACGTACAGACCCCCGACGGTGCCTGCGGACAGAACTTTGCCTTCACCACCGTCACTTCATTCGATACATCCTCGACCGGCACGCCCGAACCCTTCTCGCTCTTTCACTGCGATCCCGCAGCCAATGGCGATGCGAAACTCCTGCAGGCATTCATCGTCCGTGAGAATGCGAACTTCCAGGGCTCGTTCACAGACTTGGGGAATCCAGGCAATCGCGAAGAAGTCACCGGTGGCGGCTCGTCGGCTTTCCGCGTCGCCCGAAAAGGCGCGCAGTGGAGCCTCGCACCGCTCGACATCGCCTTTGAAGCAGCCGATGTTGTGAACGTCGCGAACCTCTCCCGCGACCTCGCGCCCGGCTCGCTCGCGGCGATTTTCGGAACCGGCTTCATCCGCCCCGGCGCACCCAATCCCGACGTTCTGGTGAATGGTTCGCCGGCCCGCGTCGTGCAGGCGTTCCCATTCCAGTTGAACTTCGTCATTCCAGCGGATCTCTCACCGGGAACCGTGACTCTCGCCGTGAGTTCGGACTACGGATACGCGGAACAACCGATCGAACTGAAACGTTCTGCACCGGCGATCGTCAAGACAATTGTGAATGCCCCGGATTCCAGAACGAACTCGCGTTATAATCCCATCTCTCGAGGTCAGAATATTCAGGTGTATGTGACGGGTCTCTCTCGCGACGCCGTAGCCGCCTACCTTGGAGGCATCGAAGCCCGCGTGGTCTCCACTGCCTCTGCCGGTGCAACTCTACCGGGAATCTCGATCGTTACCATCGCCATTCCGCTCACGTTGCCTCCCAGCCTGACGGTCGAATTAACACTGACCCAAGGCGACGCGACCTCGAACAGAGTGGAAGTCGCCGTCCAGTAAGGGATCATCCCAACAACCCGTCGAAGAACTCGATACTCTGCTCAGCGCAGAGTTTCCAGCGAAACAGTTCCGAGCGCAGGCGGCCCTTTTCCGCAAGCTGATTGCGAAGCATTGGATGCTCAAGCATCGTCGTCATCGCTTTGGTGAGTTCAGCGCGGCTTCGGGGATCGACGGTAATTGCGCCGTTTCCCGCCACCTCAGGCAAGCACGACGTATTCGACGTGATCACCGCGACTCGCGCCGCCATCGCCTGCGCCACTGGAAACCCGAAGCCTTCGTACAGTGACGGATATACAAATGCAGTCGCACCGGCGAACAGCCCCGGCATTTCCGCCTCCGGCACATAGCCCAGATAGTGGACACTCTTCATCGTGGCACTGCGCAGCATCCTCATCGTCTCTTCCGAATGCCAGCCCTGCGGCCCGGCGATAACGAGGTCGTATTGTTCGAGTAAATCGGGGTGCAGCGTTCGATACGCGCTGAGCAACAAGTCGACGTTCTTGCGCGGCTCAATGGTTCCCGCATAGAGCAGATAGGGCTTCGCACGTTGCGCGGGGGCCGCGTCGAAGTAAGCGTCGGGAACACCGGAATAGATCGTACGAATCTTGTCCGGATGGATGTCAAGCATCCGGATCGCATCCTGCCGCGTGTGCTCAGAAACCGCAATCAGGCCGCTGGCCTTCTTGAGAACGCGATCGGCAAAAAGTCGATCTGCCGCGCGATTGGCTGCAGTGTGGGTTTCAGGCAGGATCCAGCAAGTAAGGTCGTGGATCGTGGCCGAAACCGGAGTCTTCATGGGCGGACGCTTCACCTGATTCGAAACATGAAAAAGACTGTAAGGGGCCGTGACGCGATCGAGCCCTTTGGTGAGCACGCGGTTGAATATCTGCAAGGCCATAATGCGCGGCAGTGTCGCGTACATCGGCAGATTCGAACCATCGTGATTGAGCTTGCCCAACTCGTGGATGAACGGATAGGCGTCAAAACGGCCTGGGGCGCGGGCTTGCAGGGCTTGGAGCCAATGGTACGTGTAGTTCTTGATTCCGGCGCTGCGTAGCAGCAGTGACGTCGCATCAACGAGAATCTTCATTGGAAAAAAGGAACTTGCCCCCACTCTCTTTCACAAGATGCAACGCCACTCCGAGATTGCGGATCCGCTCCACTGCGGGCTTTTCAATACACAGGTAATAGCGCTCAGATGTCGAGCGCCAGCGCCGCGCGAACTCCCGATCGTCGATGAACACTTGCGGCGCGCCCGGTGCATACGAACCGTATTCGAGGTTGTTCACGCGTCCGTTCAACAAGAGCGCTCGGCGGTTGGTGTGAAAGAACACGGAAGAAAACGCATAATATTGATTGTCTACGATCAGCGTTCCATCCTTCGGCAGCGCTTGCGCCAAGGCTCTCGATGCCAGATAGGGATCGAAGGTCACCAGGGCCAATCGCGCGGCGTGCAAGAAGAGCACCATCATCGCGGCGATGCCCAAAGCAGAGCGCTTCAACGCGGCGATGAACCCCACTGCAAACGCGATACCGGCGATCGCCAGCGGCGTCCGCAGATAGGCGAATGAGTCGATCGTGAGGTCTTCCATGTGGCCCAACGAGAGTGTGTAAGCGTCCGGGTTGGAAGTGAGCGCGTTCGAGATGTCGCCCGGCGTGGGGACCCCGTTGACCCTGATGAGAATCGCCACGATGGCGAGCAGCGCAGTGCCTGTGAGTGCGGAAAGCAGCCACTTGGTTTCGCGGGGCTCTTTCAAGATCGCGGATCCAAGAAGGATCGCCAGCGCCGGATAACAGGGCATCGAATAGTACTCTTGCGTGGTCGAGAAGGTGAAGAAGACAAGGACAAATCCAACCCAGCAGAGGCACAGCAGACGCATGCGTCCGGCCCGCGTGGTGGGCTTAAAATCCAATCGTGCGACGCCTCCGAAATACATCGACCAGGGAAAAAGCCACAGGAGATGAAAGGCCCAAAACAGAGCGCGCGGCACGGTGTTGTAGTCGCGTGGATGCCGCATATTCAGAAACCGCAACACATGCTCGTTCATGAAATAGAACCAGAAGAAACCGCGGTAATCGCCGGGCACGCTGCGGAAGGTGAAGTCCAAATAAGGCGGATTCGCGAGCGTCGCGGCGATGTGCCACGGTGCGGCGATGGCGAGCGCGAGCAAGGTGCCGCCGATGGGCCGGATGCGCTGCCAGGCTTTTTTGCTAAAGAGTTGTTCGGTGAAGACCAGATACAGGCCAGCCGTTGCGACCGGAAACAGAACCGCGATCAGCCCCTTTAACAACAGGCCCGTGCCAACCGCGGCATAAGCGATGTAAATCCACTTGGCGTGCTTCGGCTCATCGGGTTCGAGCGCGCGCAGGAATCCCCACATCGCAAGCGCAATCGTGAGCGTGAGCGTGACATCGGGAATCTGGATACGGGTAAACAGAAAGAGCCCGATGCAGGTGGCGATGACCAGCCCTGAGCGCATGGCCGTTCGTTCGCATCCGCTTCCCCACAGGGTGAATCGAAACACCAGCCAAGCGAGAGCGATCGCGCTCAATGCGACCGGGATACGCGCGGCCCAATCGTGGACGCCAAAAATCGCGTACGAAGCGGCCATCGTCCAATAGATGAGCGGTGACTTTTCGAGATAGGCGACGCCATTGAGCCGCGCCGTGACGTAGTCGCCGGATTCCAGCATATTGCCTGCAATCTGCGCCTGCACCGCATCGACGTCATCCATCAAAGTCGGCGGACTCAAAATGCAGCCAAGATAAATGAGCGCGGCAAAGAGAACAACGACGAATTCGCGCTTGATCATGCGATTTTCCAACGTTTCATCCAGGAACAGAGGATTAACAGGCCCCACAGATGGTATCCATAGTTGGCCTTGCGCTGCAGATGCGTGTCGAGGACTTTCTCGATTTCCGCCCAGCGTAGAATGCCGGTGGCTTCGATGGTTTCGCGGGTCACTGTATCGAGCAGCAGCGGCTTCAGCGAGGTTCTGAGCCAGTGATGCGTCGGGATATCGAAGCCTTGTTTCTTGCGATCGAGAATGAGCGGCGGCAGCTTGTCTTTTAACGAATCTTTGAGCAGCACTTTCAATTTCGAGCCGCGAATCTTGAACTTTTCGGGCAAGCGGGCCGCGAACTCAACGATGCGATGATCGAGAAACGGCGGGCGGACTTCGAGCGAATGGGCCATGCTCATGCGATCCACTTTGGTGAGGATATCGTCCTGCAAATAATGCAACTGATCGATGTGCATCATGCGATTCAGGCTGTTCACGCCGGGCACGCGATCTCCGACTAGTTTTGCCGTGTTAGCGGGTATCGCTTGGAAACACGCCCGTTTCTGGGTGTCTGAGAAGGTGCCGTTCCAGAAAAGATGCGCGGCGACGGGATCGTTGAGCAAACCGCCTTCGAGAAAGCGCTTCACCTTGTAGTCGAAGCCGATCTTGTCGTCGGAAACCGGCAGTAGAGCATGCGCAGCGGCGAGTCCCGCTTGCCGCAAGAAGGCGGGGACGTGCGACGCCATCGTCGCGTAACGGTCGGCTCGATAGGTCTCATAGCCCCCGAACAACTCATCGGCACCATCGCCGCTCAGCGCAACCGTCACGTGCTGGCGCGTCATCTTCGAAAGGAACCAGACGGGCAGCGCGCCAGCGTCCGCGCTCGGTTCATCCGAGTAATGCGTCATCTGCTCGATCGCGTCCGCGAGGTCGTGTTCCGGATTGAGGTCGAACTCGTGGTGATCGGTGGAATAGACCTTGGCGATCTGCTGAAAGAAAGGGCTCTCGTCAAACGTGCGCCCCTTGAACGAGACTGAAAATGTCTTCAAACGCCCGGAAAACTGCTGCGCGGCGTAATGCAGGATCGCCGAGGAATCGATACCGCCAGACGCCCACACACCGAGTGGGACATCGGAAAGCAAGTGTTCTTTCACCGAAGCTTTCATCAGCGCGTCAAGTTCGTCGCGCGCGTCATTGGCATCGCGCTGGGCGTCCGGCTCGAAGGCGAGATTCCAATACTCTCCCTTGCGAGTCTTGCCATCGATCCATTCGAGCCAGCCGCCGGGCTGCAGTTTCGTGATGCCCTTGCAGAGCGTGAACGGAGCAGGAGTCCAGTTCAAAGAGAGGTAGTGACTGAGCCCCGTGGCGTCAAGCTTGCGTTCCACCAAAGGATTTTCGAACAAGGTCTTGAGCTCGGATCCAAAGAAAAGGTCGCCGGCGTTGTCGTAAAGGTAGAGCGGTTTGATGCCCAACCGGTCGCGGCAGAGCAGCAGTCGCTTGCGGGATTCATCCCAAATCGCGAATGCGAACATGCCGCGCAGCTTCGAAAAACTCGCGATGTCCCATTCCAGAAAGGCCCGCAAAACGGCCTCTGTATCGCATTTCGATTCGAAGCGGTGGCCTTTGGATTCGAGTTCCGCACGCAACTCATTGTGGTTGTAGACTTCGCCGTTGAAGACGATGACGCAACCGCCGGCATGCAAAGGTTGCTTGCCTCCAGCGAGGTCGATAATCCGCAGGCGCACAGCCCCCAGAGAGATCGAATCAGACTCGAATACGCCTTGTTGATCGGGACCGCGATGCACGATGGACTGCGTCGCGCGGCGGATCAGGTCCGGGTCGGGACGGGAACGCCTGTGAGTGAAACCAGCGATTCCGCACACAGATCTCTAGTGTCGCATGTAGGTTCCGAGCTTGTCGGGATTCCTCACGATGTAGACGCCCTGAATGCGGCCATCTTCGTCGAGATCGAGGCTCATCAGACCGTCGATGCCCGAGTCGGTGACAAACGCCAAGGCGGGCATTCCTCCGGCAAGCGAAGGCTCAACTCGCAGGCCCGCCGGCTGCTTGTCGCGAACTCCAAGAAAGAACCGCGCGATCCTATCGGCCCCATAAATGGGATTCAGAGCCGCCGCTGCTTTGCCACCGCCATCCGAATAGAGAATTGCATCGTCTCGCAGCATGCTCACGAGAGCCGTTTTATCATCCTTGGCGCATGCAGTGATGAACTCCCGCAACACCGTCTGGTGCTTGGTTGAATCGACGGAAAATCGAGGCCGCTTTTCGCGCATGTGCGTTCGCGCGCGGGCCACAAGCTGGCGGCAGTTGGCTTCGCTGGTTTCGAGAACGACAGCCACCTCGGAGTATTCCGCGCCGAAGACTTCGCGGAGCAGAAACGCCACGCGTTCCACAGGGCTGAGCGATTCGAGCACATGTAAGAACGCCATCGACAATGAATCGGCCATCTCCACTGCAGCGGAAGCATCGGGAACTTGCGCCATGGGTTCCGGCAGCCAGGTTCCGACATAGGTTTCGCGCTTGTGGCGCGCGGACTTGAGCGCGTCTAGCGACAGCCGCGCAACCACCGCGTTGAGATAGGATCGCGGCGATAACACGAGAGAGCGATCCGCGCTTTGCCAACGCAGGTAAGCGTCCTGCACGATGTCTTCGGCATCGGCGCGTGTACCCATCATGCGATAGGCGAGCGAAAACAACTGCGGCCGGAGTGCCTCGAAGATCATCCGGCAGCTTGCTCCGCGGCGCGTTCTGCACTGGCGAAGCTGGCGTCTGCAAGCATTGCTTCCTCGCCAACCCAATCACCAGCGAGAAAGACACCTGGGATCGCGTCCACCTTCGGACGCGGTTCATCCAGCCAAGGTGCGGAATGCGCGACGGTCATATCCGGCAAAAAACGATCGACGATGACCCGATCGCGCCAACCAGGCATCGCGATGTCCGCAAACGCTTCGAGTTCTGCGCGGTCTGCAGCCGCTTGCGCGGGTTTGCCGCCCAGATACTTGCCGATGTGCACCACTGCTTGTCCCTCTGTCGCTATTTTCGCCCAATGCGAGTGGACCGAGAAATAGAGGGGCTGGTCGAGCCCCAGCGCGAAGAGCGATGACTTCGGAGGAAGGCTGGACAATCCGAGATCGAGGCATGCCATGCGCACCGACCGAGTCGCGGGCAGTCGCGCGCCAGCAAGCTTCTCGACCTGCGTGGGCGGCACAGCGAGAATGCATCCCACATCGGCCGCAGCGTTCTTTTCAATATGGACACCAAGTTGGATCGCGTAAGCTTCCATGGCATCGATCATCGACTGCCAACCTTTGTCGAGATAGATCACCCCAGCGCTCGCTGCGAATTGAAACTGACGGATCGCGGCGTGCGCGCTGAGTTTATCGTGCTCGTTATTGTAGGTCGCCACGCGGATCATCGCCTGTACAAAGGCCGCTACTTTTTCCGTGGCGACTTCACGGCGGACCCAGCCTAGAAAGCTCCCCTCCTGTTGCCTGTATGCTTGCAATTTGCGCAGCGCATTGGCTGCGTCCAACTTTTCGCGCGCGTTCAGGAAGCGTGAAAACAGCAGGTCTTTGGCCGATTGCGGGAAGTCCACGAGACGGCCTTGCTGCACGAGATTGCCCAGCGCACCCGCATCTGGACGAGTTCCGGGAGGCGCGATGCCCCATTCGCTGAGCATCCGACAGGCATAGCCAGAACGGTAGAGCGCGTGAGGTCCGAGGTTGAGCAGAAAGCCCTTGTTGGCGGTGGTGATGGCGCGTCCGCCGAGGTGCGAGGAGTGTTCGAGCAGGCGTACACGAAATCCGCGGCGAGCCAAAGAAATGGCGGAGGCCAATCCTGCAAGGCCTCCGCCGATGACTGTCTTGCGTTCCATGCCCCTACGACGAGTTGAGTCTCGCCGTTGTGACAGCTCTTCTGTATTTGTCGGCAAAACAGACCGGTGCGGCGGTCAACTGTCTGCGTTGCAGGCGTTGCAGCCACCCCGGCCTTTTGCCGACTAGAACGAATACTTCAGAGCCAACTGAATCTGCCGTGAATCCACACGCGTGTTGCCGATGACGCCGTAGTTCGCCACACGTAGCCCGGAGCCGGGTTGGCCGAAGATCGCATGGTTCGGAAGATTGAAGAATTCGCCGCGAAACTCGACCGTATGGCGGTTCTCTTTGAAGCGGAAGAACTTGTTGACCGACATGTCGAGACTCGAAAGCCCTGGTCCGATCACCGTGTTGCGACCCGCCGTGCCGTAACGGAAGATAGACGGGGTCACACCGGGTGCAACGCCAATACGATCGATATAGGCGTCGGTGTTGAACCAGCGGGCAACCGTTCGCTGATCGTTTGCCAGATTCGCATTGACACCGGCAATTGCGTCGGGCTTGCAGTATCCGCCGCCATTTTGGATGTTGCCCGGCCCGCAGGTGACAGTAATCGGAAAGCCATCCTGGAACGTCAGGATGCCGCCCAGTTGCCAGCCGCCAAGAAAGAAATTCACTGCCGAGCTTGTGATGTTCATCTTGCGTCCCTTGCCGAACGGTAATTCGTAAAGGAAGGAAGCGGTGAAGCGCTGACGGAAGTCGAAGGCGGACAGCCCGCGTTCCGCGCGCAGATTGTAGTTATCGGAAGGTGTCAACTGATCGCCGTCTGTCGTGCGCACGCCGGATCCATTGTCGATCGACTTCGAATACGCGTACGATCCCAACAGCGTGAAACCATTGGCGAAGCGGTGCTGCAGGCGCGATTGCAGCGAATGATAGTTGGAATGGCTTGGGGCATTCATGTTCTGAAAGCTTCCGTTGAACTTAGGGAATGGACGATTCAGATTCGGATTTCCTGGGCCCGGCTGTGCGTTGTTGTAGGAAGTTAACCGGCGCAGTTTGATTCCCGCGGAACCCATGTACGTGACTTCGAGAGACATGTTGCGGGTCAGTTCGCGTTGAATCGAAGCCTGCCATTGGGCGACGTACGAAGTCCGCTCGCCGAATTGGTTGATCAGCAGGAAGCTGGGTGCGCCTGCGTTGGTGAAGAGGCGGTTCCAGGTGAGATTGGGACGGGTTGTATCCGCTGTTTCCGCCTGTCGAATCGTGAACGGAATGTTGCGGACAATATCGAACACCGCGTTGCCGATGTCGCGAACGAAATAGATGCCGCCACCGGTGCGCAGCACGGTCTTCTCGGTGATCTGATAGGCAATGCCGGCGCGCGGACCAAAGTCGTTGCGGTCGGGTTGGCCTGCGCCGCGTCCGAAACGTCCGTCGCGAACGAGCTGCCAGCCAGCGGGGGCGGGAAACTGGGGGTTACCTTGATTCAGAGCGCCGGTGCCTGCCCGCACGAAGACGGGTTCTGCTGAATTGTCCCACTTGAAGTCGACGTTCACGATCGCATCGTGTTTGTCGTAGTAAGGCGATTCGTATTCCCAACGCAAACCCATGTTGACGGTCAACTTGCGAGTGAGCTTCCAAGTGTCTTGCAAGTAGATGCCTGTATAGTTCTGGCGGAAGCTGGCAATCGGCGCACCGACTTGGCCTTCCGTTGACGACATCACACCCAGCAGCATGTCCGCCATCGGTTCGCCGGCATATTGACCGTTCCAGGAAAAGCGTCCGCGCGGAACCACGGCACCGATCTGGTTGTACCGCAAGCGGCGAAGCTCACCTCCGATGCGTAGGGAGTGCTTGCCAATGGTCCACGAAAAGTTGTCGGACCATTGGAATGTCGTGTTCCAGTTGACGAACGGGCAGTCGTTGCATTCACCCACGTTGGCAAACCCGGTAATCTGAAACACCGGGATCCCCCAGAACAGTGGATCTTGCGAAATGCCTTGCAGCCCGAGTTCGGAAACAACGTTGCGTTGAAATGCCCGCTGCTGAATGTTCTGAGAGTTGAAGTAGTTCATGCCGAACTTGAAATCATTGACCTTGTTCGCGCCAATGACTTTCGTGTATCCGAAGACGCCCTGTTGCCCAAGAATCTGGACATTGTTGCCTTGATCTCGAATGGCGGAAGGAATGTACTGGGGCTCTTGCGTCTGCGAGAAGCGGAAGAACGTCATGTCCTTGGAGGTTATGCTATAGTCGCCGCGAATGCTGAACTGATCGCCGTCGGTTCTGCGCGATTCATCGTTTAGATAGTTGTTGGCGATGCCGAGAGATCCGCTGCCTGCCTGATTGGGCAGTGGAAAAAAGTCGGTCAACACTTTGCGTGAAATCGGGCTGATGCGGCTATCGGGAATGATTGCGTTGGCGAAGGGTTGATTGTTGTTGAGCGGATCGCGGATGACTTTGTTGAGGAATCCGAAGTTGCCACTGCGATAACGGGCGTCGGGCAAAGTGCCCGTTTGCGTGAGGGCGCGGCGTTCGCGTAGCCCTTCGTAGTTGAACATGAAGAACAGCTTGTTGCGGCCGTCGAGCAACTTCGGAAGGATGATCGGGCCAGCGAAGGTTCCCCCGAACTGATTGCGTTTGAATGGTGGATTCACCCGCGCGAAGAAGTTGCGTGCGTCGAAATAGGAGTTGCGGACGAAAGCGAATCCGACGCCGTGAAAGCTATTGGTGCCGCTCTTGGTGGACGCGTTGATTTGCGCGATGCCTCGCCCGTATTCGGCGGAAAACAAGCCGGACTCGATTTTGAACTCCTGCAGTGCATCGATCGATGGCAGAAACAGATAAGTATTGAAATTCGGATCTGTGTTTTCCATGCCGTCGAGCGTGTAGTGGTTGAAGTGTACGCGCTGCCCTGCGACATTGAGTGCAAATTGATTGCGCGAGCCGCCCATCCGTTGCTGGCCTTGGCTCGAGGCGGGTCCGTTGGTTGTGGCACCGGGAATCAGCGAAGCGAGCTGAAGATAATTGCGCCCGTTGAGCGGCAGTTCGACGATACGCTTGTTTTCGATCACCGTACCGACAGACGTGGATTCTGTTTCCAGCACCGGAGCGCCGCCCGTCACTTCCACGACCTCCGCGACGTTACCCACTTGCAGTGTGACGTTCAACGCCAACACTTGACCAACGCTCAAAATTACACCCTCGCGCTTTTGCGCTCCAAACCCTGATTTTTCAATCTTTACGCTATACGCTCCAGGTTGCAGCGCTGGGACGCTGAACACCCCGGAATCATTGGTGTCTACGGATCGTATCTGGTTCGTGGCCGGATTGGTGACGGTCACCTTCGCGCCGGTCAGAACGGCACCTGTCGAGTCCGCCACCTGCCCGGTGATTTCTCCCACTGGGGCTTGCGCGATCAAGCTTGCGGTCAACGCCAGCAGCAGCGAGGCTGTCTTTGCTGATTTCATTCCCTGAACTCCTTGTGTATCGGGAACCGCCTGGTTCCCAGGTGTATCGGGAACCGCCCGGTTCCCAGGTCTTTGAAGTATATACCGGCTGTGCTTTGCGAATGATACCCTCGACTTTATGTCCAGCACTTCGGTGGGAACAGCCCCCACTCACGAGACACGCGCGCGATTCAAAAGCGAACGGACTTCGCACTTCACGGAATCTGTAATCCGTGAGATGTCGCGGTTGGCGGCAGTTCACAAGGCCGTGAATCTTGCGCAGGGTTTCCCTGACTTTCCCGCACCGGCGAACTTGAAGCAGGCGGCTTGCGATGCGATCAACCTGGATATCAATCAATATTCGATCACCTGGGGTGCGAAGCCATTTCGCGATGCGATCGCTGGGAAGTACGCGCGGACCTATGGATTGGAACTGGATCCGGAACGCGAAGTGACCGTCTGCTGCGGATCCACCGAAGGCATGATCGCGACGTTGTTGGGCACGACGAATCCTGGCGACGAGATCATCGTGTTTGAGCCGTACTACGAGAACTATCATCCCGACACACAGCTTTGCGGCGCGACGCGCAAGCTCGTGTCGTTACGTTCGCCCGACTGGACGTTCGATCCAGACGAGTTGCGCGCGGCGTTTTCTTCGCGGACGAAGGCGATCATTCTGAATACGCCGAACAATCCGACCGGCAAGGTGTTCGCTCGCTCGGAGTTGGAGTTCATTGCTTCGCTCTGCCAGGAGTTCGACGCCCTCGCTATCACCGACGAGATTTACGAGCACATTCTCTACGACGGAACCGAGCACATCCCGATCATGACGCTGCCCGGCATGCGTGATCGTTCGGTGCTGATCAACAGCATGAGCAAGACCTATTCGGTGACTGGATGGCGTGTGGGTTGGGTGCTGGGCGCGCCTGACTTGACGGATTCCATTCGCAAGGTTCACGACTTTCTCACTGTGGGCGCGGCGTCGCCCCTGCAGCAGGCCGGAGTACTCGCCCTTTCTGCACCGGATAGCTACTACACGGATCTTTCGGCGCACTACCAGCAGCGTCGCGATACGATTCTTGAGATCCTCGGCGCGCGCGGGTTCCGCTGCATCAAGCCTTCGGGCGCGTACTATGTGATGGCCGATATCAGTTCGTTCGGCTTTGCAAATGACATCTCGTTTGTCCGGTATCTGATCGAGAACATCGGCGTTGCTGCGGTTCCGGGGTCGAGCTTCTTTGAGAATCCCGCCAACGGCAGTCAACTCATCCGCTTCTGCTTTTGCAAGAAAGAAGAAACGCTCGAAGCGGCCCGCGAACGGCTTGCAAAACTTTAGGGAACTTTCTTCGGTGAAGGCGGCAATGGCTGTATAGAACCACATGCGTTATCTACTCTTTCTCTTGCCAGTGCTGGCGTTCGCCCAGGATGCTCCCAAGGCTTTCGAGGTCGTCTCGATCAAGCCGAACGCCGCGAATGACAATCGCATCATGATCCGCATGGCACCCGGCGGACGTTTCAACGCGAACGGCGCGACACTGAAGATGCTGGTGGGGCAGGCCTTCAACATGCGTGATTTTCAGATCACCGGCGGGCCGGGCTGGATCGGTTCCGACCGCTTCGATATCGATGCCAAGGGTCCTGAAGGGATGCCGGATCGGGTTCCTCCAGAGGTGCTGCGTCCCATGCTGAAGTCGATGATCGAAGATCGGTTTCAATTGAAATACCACACCGAGACCAAAGAACTGCCAGTTTATGTCCTCACGCAGATGAAGGGCGGACACAAGATGAAGGTTGTGGAGGAAGTCGCGCCGACGCCGGGCGTGGGCGGCCCTGGTC
>CAZCPL010000053.1:0-27432 GCA_964500255.1 uncultured Solibacteraceae bacterium
AGTTCTACACGCGCTCGCTCATCGAATCCAATATCGACGCGATCATGACCACCGATCCGCGCGGCATCATCACCGATGTCAACAAGCAGATGGAGGCGCTCACCGGTTGTACGCGCGACGAGCTGATCGGCGCTCCGTTCAAGAGCTACTTCACCGATCCGGACAGGGCCGAGGCCGCCATCAAGCAAGTCCTGAGCGAGGGCAAGGTCACCGATTACGAACTCACCGCGCGAGCCAGGGGCGGCAGAGAGACGCTGGTTTCCTACAATGCCACCACCTTTCACGATCGCAATCGCAAACTGCAGGGCGTTATCGCCGCCGCTCGCGATGTCACAGACCGCAAACGGATTGAGAGCGCGCTGAAGGAAAACAATGTGGAATTGGAAACCGCCAGTGCCGCCGCGGACAAGGCCAATCTCGCGAAATCCGATTTTCTGTCGAGCATGAGCCACGAGCTTCGCTCGCCGCTCAATGCGATTCTTGGCTTTGCACAACTCATCAATTCCGATTTACCCCCGCCCACCGAATCGCAGGCAGCCAGTGTCGACCAAATTCTCAAAGCCGGTTGGTATCTGCTCGCCCTGATCAACGAAATTCTCGATCTGGCCCAAATCGAGTCTGGCAAGCTGGCGCTCTCGCTCGAACCCACGTCACTATCCGAAGTGATGAGTGAATGTCAGGCGATGATCGAACCGCAGGCCACCAAGCGCAATATTCGAATGCAATTCTCGCCGACCGGATGCGAACACTATGTAATGGCCGATCGAACGCGCTTGAAACAGATTCTGATCAATCTTCTTTCGAATGCCATCAAGTACAACCAATCCAACGGAACCGTAGCGGTCGACTGCGCCTTGGTCGCTCCGGTTGGCAACGCAACTGCTAGAGTTCACGTCAGCGTGAGAGATATCGGCGAGGGCCTCTCCCCCGACAAAATGTTGCAGCTCTTCCAGCCCTTCAACCGGCTTGGCCAGGAACGCAGTATGGAAGAGGGCACAGGCATCGGCCTGGTGATGAGCAAGCGCCTGGTGGAACTGATGGGCGGCGCAATAGGTGTCGAAAGCTCTATCGGCTTCGGTAGCGTGTTCTGGTTCGAACTGAATTCCACTACCGCGACACAGTCAAAACTGGTCCACAAAGAAGTCTTTGTCACTCCATGGCCGGTTCACCACCTGGCAGCGCGGCGCACCTTGTTGTATGTCGAGGACAATCCGGCCAATCTAAAGCTGGTCGAGCAACTCATCGCGCGGCACCCTGAATTTCTTCTGATGACCGCGACCGACGGCAATCAGGGCATCGAAGTCGCGCGCGCCAGCCTTCCGGACGTGATTCTCATGGATATCAATCTGCCCGGCATCAGCGGCAACGAGGCTCTTCAGATACTGCGCGAAGACTCAACCACGGCGCACATCCCGGTGGTTGCCCTCAGTGCCAACGCAATGCCACGCGACATCGAAAAGGGCCTGTCCGCGGGGTTCTTCAGCTATCTCACGAAGCCAATCGATCTCAATAAACTCATGGATACTCTGCAATCGGCTCTGGACAAAATATCATGATCGCCTCAGACCAAATTCGAAGTGCCAAAATTCTGATTGTCGATGACTTGATGGTCAATGTCGAGTTGATCCAAGGGATTCTGCGCGTCGCGGGTTATACGGCCGTGCACGCCACAACCGATCCGAATACGGTCTGCGCGATGCATCGCGAGAACCGCTACGACCTGATTCTGCTCGATTTGCTCATGCCTGGCCGTGACGGATTTCAGGTAATGGAAGACCTCAAAGAGCTCGAACCGGACGACTATCTGCCGGTGCTCGTCATCACCGCGCAGCCGGCGCACAAACTGCGGGCGCTGGAAGCCGGCGCCAAGGATTTTATCAGCAAGCCTTTCGACATTGCCGAACTCCGCGCCCGCGTGTTCAATCTGCTGGAAGTACGCCTCTTGCATCTGCAAGCGATGAAGCACAATCTTGAGCTGGAACATACCGTGCAACAACTGGTGGAGAGCCGCGAGAATTTGCGTCTCAAGACTCTGGAAGAACGCAAGAGCAGCGAGCGCGAAGCCGCTTTGGCGCGAGAGACGCATCGCAGCCTGTTGCCCCGTACTCTTCCTCAGTTTGAAAACTTTCATATCGACGCTTTCAACAATCCCACCCGATCCGTTGGTGGGGATTTTTACGAGTTCCTGCAATTGGGCGGTGGCGATTGGGCGGGAGTGCTGGCGGACGCCTCCGGCAAAGGGATGTCCGCGGCTCTGTTGAGTTCGATGACCCTTGGCGCGCTGAACATGGAACTCCGTTCGGGCACACAGCCAAGCGAAGCGTTGAATCGCCTCAACAAGCTGCTTTTTCTGAAGTCACTGCCTTCGCAATTCGTCACGTTGTTTCTCTTTATCTTGCACCCGGATGGTACCGGCCGATTTATCAGCGCCGGACATACCCCGGTCTATGTGTATCGCGCGGCCACTGGCGACGTTGCGGTCTTCGAGTCGGATTCCTACATGCTGGGGATGTTCGATTTCGCTGTTTACCGGCCTCGCAGGTTCCGTCTGGATCGAGGCGACGTTCTGGTGGTCTATTCAGATGGACTTATAAAGGCTGAGAATCTCCAAAGGGAGTTGTTTGGGGCGGAGAGACTGCTGGAGATTGTTCATCACGAAGGTGCCTCGGGCGGCAAGGCGGTGGAACAGGGGCTCATGAAGGCGCTTGAAGAGTTCACGGGTCGTGTACCGCAGCCGGATGACATCACTTTCGTGATTGTCGAAAACACCGCTGACCGCGGGCCAGCCATCCGGGATCTGCGTTCGACAATCAATCCATTCGATCTGGAAAGTGGCCAAACCCGGCATGTTTAACTTTCGTGACGCCACTTCCAGTCGCGTACTTCAGGCATGTCGTCGCCATGTTCCACGATGTAGCGCTTGTGTTCCGATAGCTTGTCGTTCAGAAACTGCTTTACATGTCCGGCGCGATTGCCGATGTGCACAACGCGATCGATGACATCGCCTGCCAGGTGAAAGCGATCGAGATCGTTGAGCACCGTCATATCGAACGGCGTTGTGGTCGTGCCCTCTTCCTTGTATCCGCGGACGTGAATGTTGTCGTGGTTGGTCCGCTTATAGGTGAGCCGATGAATGAGCCACGGATAGCCGTGATAGGCGAAGACGACCGGTTTATTCGTCGTGAAAATAGAATCGAACTCGTGATCCGATAAGCCATGCGGGTGCGCCGATTCGGATTGCAGCGTCATCAGGTCTACCACATTGACCACGCGAATCTTCAAGCCAGGCAGATGCTGGCGAAGCAGATCGACTGCCGCCAGCGTCTCAAGCGTGGGCACATCGCCCGCGCAGGCCATCACCGCATCCGGCTCAACACCCTGATCGTTGCTCGCCCAACCCCAGATACCGATGCCCGCCGTACAATGGCGAATCGCCGATTCCATGTCGAGCCATTGCAGCGCCGGTTGCTTTCCGGCCACAATGACATTCACGTAGTCGCGGCTGCGCAGGCAATGATCGGTCACGGAAAGTAACGTGTTGGCGTCCGGCGGCAGATACACGCGCACGATGTCCGCCTTTTTGTTCACGACTTGATCGATGAAACCGGGGTCCTGATGGCTGAAGCCGTTATGATCCTGCCGCCACACATGAGATGTCAGTAGATAGTTCAGCGACGCAATCGGTCTCCGCCACGGGATCTCGCGCGACACCTTCAACCACTTGGCGTGCTGATTGAACATCGAATCCACGATATGAATGAAAGCCTCATAGCAGGAAAAAAATCCGTGTCGGCCGGTGAGCAGATAACCTTCGAGCCAGCCTTGGCACATGTGTTCGCTGAGAACCTCCATGACCCGTCCCTGCTGGCCTAGCTGCTCATCCGTCTCCAGGATTCGCGCCATCCAGACACGATCGGTGGCTTCGAAAACCGATCCCCAGCGGTTCGATGCCGTCTCATCGGGACCCACGATGCGGAAATTTTGCGCCGATTCGTTGAGCTTCATCACGTCGCGAAGCATCTCGCCCATGACCCGGGTTGCCTCCGCGACGGCATCGCCAGGCTTCGGGACATTCACCGCATACGTCCTAAAATCGGGCAGAATGAGGTCTTCGAGTAATTGCCCACCGTTGGCGTGTGGATTCGCGCCCATGCGCCGGTCGCCGCTTGGAGCCAACTCGCGAAGTTCTGGCACGAGCCTGCCATCGCGATCGAAGAGTTCTTCGGGCCGGTAGCTTTTCAGCCAGGATTCCAGAATCGCCAAATGCTCTGAATTTGTCTTCACCTGATTGAGGGGAACCTGATGGGATCGGAATGACCCTTCGGTTTGCAGTCCGTCCACAAACTTCGGACAAGTCCAACCTTTCGGCGAACGAAGAATCAACATCGGCCAAGCGGGGCGTTCGTGGGGATTTCGTGTGCGGGCCACACGTTGAATGACTTCGATCTCATCGGCGATCTCATCGAGCACCGCCGCCATCTTTCGATGCATCGTCATCGGGTCATCGCCTTCGACAAAATACGGCTTGTGACCGTAGCCCGTAAAGAGATGGACGAGTTCCTCATTGGACAATCGTGCCAGCACCGTCGGACCGGCGATCTTGTAGCCGTTCAAATGTAGAATCGGCAGCACCGCACCGTCGCGGGCCGGATTCAGAAACTTGTTCGAGTGCCAACTGGCAGCTAGGGGGCCAGTTTCCGCCTCGCCGTCACCTACGACGCAGCAGGCCAACAAAGAGGGATTGTCGAATACCGCGCCGTAGGCATGCAGAAGAGAGTATCCAAGTTCACCGCCTTCGTGGATCGACCCCGGTGTCTCGGGCGCGACGTGGCTGGGGATTCCGCCTGGGAATGAGAACTGCTTGAACAGCCGCTGAAGCCCCTCTTCGTCTTGCGAAATGTTCGGATAGACCTCACTGTATGTTCCTTCAAGGTAGGTGTTGGCGACAATGCCAGGCCCTCCGTGGCCGGGTCCGGTGATAAAAATCACCCCCAGGTCGCGCTCTTTGATCAGTCGATTCATGTGCGCATAGATGAAGTTGAGGCCCGGTGTGGTTCCCCAATGACCGACCAGCCGTGGCTTCACGTGCTGCGCCTGCAGCGGCTCTCGCAGCAGCGGATTGGCATACAGATAGATCTGTCCAACCGATAAATAATTCGCGGCGCGCCAATAACCGTCGATTCTCGACAGCAGTTCTTGCGTAAGAGGTTCTGACAAACGGCGGACTCCTTAGGACACTTCAAGCAACTTGCGGACGTGTCGAGCGATCATCGATTCTTCGTTGGTGCGGATGACGCGAACCGGAATTCCACCGGTTGAAATCACCGCTTCGTTGGCAGTGTTTTTAGAAGGTTCGACAGCGATGCCCAGGAATCCGAGGCCGCTGCAGATGCGAGCGCGAATCTCTGGGGAATTCTCTCCGATACCGCCGGAAAACACCAGCGTATCCAGCCCGCCGAGGGCAGCGGCGAACGATCCGATGCACTTCCTGATCTGGTAACAGAACAGATCGACTGCCTCGGCTGCGCGCTGGTCGAATGCTTCCGCTTCCAGCAGCTTGCGCATGTCGGAACTTGTCTCCGAGACGCCAAGCAGCCCGGATTCATGATTGGTGAGGTGCTGGAACTGAGCGGGCGAGAGTCCGCCGTCGGTCATCAGAAACCATGCGACACCGGGGTCCATATCGCCGGATCGCGTACCCATGGGGACGCCGCCGGCAGGCGTAAACCCCATGCTGGTTTCGATACCTTGCCCGTGGTGCACGGCTGCGAGACTCGATCCATTTCCCAGATGCGCGAAGATAACCCGCCCTTGCGCCGTCAGCGCATCGGTAAGTCGTCCGAACTCTTCGAGCAGGAACTCATACGACAGCCCGTGGAAACCGTATCGCCTGACCCCCATCGCCTCAAATTTGCGGGGAATCGGCACTGTTTTCGCAACGCGAGGCATATTGCCATGAAACGCGGTATCGAAGCAGGCAACCTGTGGCAGCGAAGGGTACCTCGCGCGAATGCCCTCTATCCACGACAACGCCCCCGGCATATGTTCCGGATCGAAGAGACCGATCCGGTGCAATTCGGCGAGGATGTGCGGCGTAAGTAGAACCGGCTGCAGATAATTCATACCATGCACGATTCTATGTCCAACCGCGGTGAGAGAACCGAAGTCGACTTGCTCTTCGAGCCAATCCAGGAGTTGATTGCTGTCGTGCCCCACCACGTCTCTCGTAGAAGAGAAAATCCGTTCCAGCCGTTCTGTCGAGTACGTCGCGAATTTCGTACTGGACGATCCGCCGTTCACGGTGAGTATCTGACCCATCCTGTCACTTCCTTTTGAGCGGATCTCTGCGGCCTCGCGAAGCTTGCCGTAGCGCATGTCTTGTTCAATATGGATTGTCTTCAATAGACCAAGCCGCACGGACGCTGTGATGCGTGCCCGTTGCGGCATCCAGACCGACGCGTTTACTTTCGTGTATTCGAATGCTGCCCGCGAACCCTTTGCCAGCCGGACCAGAAACATGCCGACCCAGATCGCGTCGATGGCTTCTGCTTCGGCTTTTGCCAGATGAAAGTCCCGCTTGTCGATCCATAGCTTGACGCGCATGTGCTGCAGAACATCGGCGGTGCGTGATTTTGAGCGGTATCCCGGTCGCGGATTGCCCTCAATCGCGAAGTTCTGTGCGTCCTCGCCGATCGATTGGAAATCGAACACCTCAGGAAGTTCACGCCACGCCTCGCGTTGCCATTCAGGGCGGCTCTCATACTCGGAGATGCGAGCCTCTCTTTGCCTCGCCGTCTCGTTCTCGCGTTCCGCCCGATTCTTCACGAACCTAACCTGCTCTTTCGCTTCGTCTTTTGGAGGCAACGGCCGATCGTCGCGGCCAGAAAGCTTGCGAAAAGGCGATCCGTCGAGCAACAGGACGTCGTAGATTCGGATCTCTTTCGACTTCAGTTTCCCGTCAGGATCGAGACGCCGCGCGTCCACTCGCTCCGAGAATTCATAGCTGCGGGCAATCTTCCAATTTCGTTCATCGGCGGCGACGGAACGGCGGACAATTGCAAGCGCATCCACATCCGCCAGTGCCAAAGATGCATGCATCGAAGCAAGGCCAAGCAGCAGGATGGAATCACGTAGCGGCATGTCAGTTTAGAACAGTGCAATCCGTGGGCCACGGCAGAATGGCAATCCAGATGCAAGAGAAAGCATGTTCGTAACGGCTTGGACCGCGATCATCAGTCCTTAAAGCTGGGATCAAGCGGTGTGAGTTAAGGTCTGCAACACGCTTTGCGTCAGTGCAGACGAGTGGAGGAGCAGACAGCGATAGGACCCACCTGACGAAGGGCGGGTCCTATTGTTGGAGCCGTGGCCACACGACCGGATTCAGTCATGGTGAGGTCAACAAATGAAAAGCGATGAGAATTCCCGCCTTGTGCTTGTACAGAAGGCAATTGAAACTTGGGAAGGCGAGGGCGGCGCGGTTCTCGCAATCGTTCCGAGTAAACTCGCGCCGCAGGGTTCGGATCGCAGTAGTCCACTGCAAAGACAAAGTGTGGATCGGCCGAGTGTCAGGCTTCGAGGAATTCTAACAAATCGACATTGAGTCGATCTTTGTGAGTGTGCGTGAGTCCGTGTGGGGCACCCGAATAGACTCTCAATATAGCCTTGGGGATGAGCTTCGAAGACGCTAAGCCTGAACTGCCGATGGGCACCACTTGGTCATCGTCGCCATGAACCACCAGCGTTGGGATATCGAATTTCGCAAGGTCTTCAGTGAAGTCGGTCTCAGAGAACGCGCGGATGCAATCGAAGGCGTTCTTATGGCCGGATTGCATGCCCATCGACCAAAACGCGTCGGATGTTCCCTTCGATCCTATTGCTCCGGAACGGTTGAACCCGAAGAACGGTCCCGTGGCAAGATCCTGATAGAACTGCGATCGGTTGGTCGTAGACTGTTCGCGAATGCCATCGAAGATGTCCATCGGAAGGCCGCCGGGATTGGCGGGAGTCCGCAACATGAGCGGCGGAACTGCGGCAATCAACGCCGCTTTGGCGACACGCGCGGTTCCAAAACGCCCGATGTAACGCGAAATTTCGCCACCTCCAGCGGAAAATCCCACCAGCGTCGCCCGGTTGAGATCGAGTGTCTCCATGAGCGCCGCGAGGTCGTCCGCGTAGGTATCCATGTCGTTTCCAGTCCAAGGCTGGCTTGAACGTCCATGGCCTCGGCGGTCGTGCGCGATGCAGCGATAGCCGCGGGATGCGAGGAAAAGCATCTGATGTTCCCAACTGTCCGAATTGAGCGGCCAGCCGTGGCTGAGCACAACGGGCCGCCCTGTACCCCAGTCTTTGTAGTAGATCTCCGTGCCGTCTTTGGTTGTCATTACAGCCATGTTATTGATCTCCCGCCAGGTGCTCGATGCCTCCAAAGCCGTAGTAGCGCGCGGCCATCGGATGCTGGAGCTCGAGCGATTTCCAGGCACTTTCTTTTAGAGTTTCGGTCGGACAGTGAACGCACACAAACGCGGCGCCATGTTGTGCCGCGTCGAAGTCTTCCTCGGAATACGCAGCTTCGGTCCCGATCGCTCGGGAGATTTTGTTCATGACAAGGCCCCAGATTCCGTCGTCCACCGCAATCGTCGTGGCGAAACGAACCACTTCGTCACCGGTTGCGGAAATGATTTCCTCATCGCGCACGCCAGTCTTTTGGAGCTCACGCTTCGCCGTGTCCGCGTCTTCGCGACTGGGAAACACGGCGAGCAGATGGTTGGTCGGATAGAAAACGCCGAGCCGGGTCTCTTTGTCACTGAAAAAGGAAGTTAGTCGGCTCATTGGGTCCAACTTTCAGCGCAGGCCACCAAGCATGTAGAACACCAGGAGAACGACCAGGACGGTTCCCAGTCCGACACCCGCGCCTCCGCCGGAACCCCAACGTTGATGGCCGTAATAGCCAGAGCCGCCGCCCAATATCAGGATCAACAGAATGATAAGTAGGATCATGCAAACTACGTCAGCATTTCATGTGCCAGTTGCGAAGACCAGCTTTTGCGGGCAAAACCGCGATCGCTCTGCATGCCTGCGACCGCGGGCGGTCATTTGACCTCTTCAACGATAATTAGATCGTCAACGAACATGACACCCGGTGCCGCCCATGCGATTCGTTTTGCGGCATCGCGTTCCGCCCAGGAATGCACGTGTCCGCGCAGAATAACCTTGCTGTCGGCAGTCTCAACGTAAATCTGCGTCGCTCTCGTCGAGGCGTTGCGTCTCAGCGCTTTCTCGATGCTGATTCCAACGTCGACGGGCTTCGATTTCGGTGTCACCGCGATCTCGTTTTTCACCGATCGTACTCCTCGTAACGACCGTATCGCCTCTTCCACCCTCTCTTTTTGATACTGCCATTCGACAGGGCCCTGCAGCGTCACACAACCATCCGTTACCTGAACCTTGAGCGTACCGGGCAGGGAAGCGTTCCACTCGATCTGATGGATCGCGGCGCGGGCGATGTCCGCATCGGTTCGAGTCGCTGAGGCGGGCATGTCCACCTTGATTTCGCTCGCCAAGGCCCTGGTCTCGGAAACAC
Source organism: uncultured Solibacteraceae bacterium (assembly GCA_964500255.1). Lineage (GTDB taxonomy): Bacteria > Acidobacteriota > Terriglobia > Bryobacterales > Bryobacteraceae > F-183. The sequence goes on from CAZCPL010000053.1 coordinate 9,581, forward strand.
GCATCGCAGCGCGCTCCGCAGCCCATTTTTCGAGGTAGCTGGCGACGTGGCCGCCTAGTTCCACCACTCCGTCCCTCACTGAAACGCCGATCTGCTCGGCATGCAGACTCGGATCCCACAGCAGTTCCTGTTCCACGTCAGCACGCAGTTGACGATCGTTCTTCATGGAGCCTAAACATGCACGTCAAGGGCCGTGGTACCTGGCGTGCTAGGCACGTTGTATGCGTAAACAAAAAGGGCTGGGACCCAATTCCGCTGGACAATCCGGCGACACACAAGGATTGTCGGATCGGCCAGAGGCCGACTCGGAAAGTGTCCAGGAACTGGTCGAAGAGGGGCAGTTTTTCGAAGCGGAGGTGATCGAAGGCGTCGAAGACGCGGACTCTCACGATCTTGCGGAAGTGATCACAAAGCAAGATCGCCGGAAAAAGATCAAGTAAAGTGAAAGGCGTCCGTTCCTTCGAGCGGACGCCTTTCCCGGCTACACAGCTGCGAGTGCCGCAGCGTCTCTCTTTGCGTCGGCGATCCAATAAGGCGGCTTGCCATAGTGAAAATAGAGCCGGTTTTCATATTCCCGCGTGATCTTCATCGTGTCAACGTACTCAGGGCAATTCTGAATCACGTCCCTCGTCAAAGCAACGTAGACTTTTTGATCGCTCCAACTCACGCGTTCCACCCACGCCGGTGACATCAGCACCTTTTTGCCTGGCCACCAGTTCTGGGTCGCAACTTCTATGTAACGGATTGCCCAAGCTCTTTCCTCGATAATGAACTGATCGACATGTCCGATCTCTCCATCCACGGCCTCAATGCCGTAACCGGTGACCGACTGTGAGCTGCGAAGATGCGAGTCCGCGGTCTCGCGCTGGATGCGCTCGGCGATGAGTTTCGGCGAATCACTCGTTGAATTCGCCATGCCTTCCGGGTAAATGTCCTGCCCCCACGTATTCGGCCCGCCCCAGTAGTTGGGATACCCGTAGTATCCGAGGTATTCGGCTTCGTGTTGTCTGGAGACCGGTCGGTGAGTGTCGATGACGGGGCTATTCTGCACTTGCTTCATCGAAAGCGATACGTCAATCCGCTTAGACTGCCAGTCGACGGAGCGAACGGAGTGAGGCGAGATCAATACAGGCCTGCCATCGAGCCAAGTACCTGTTTCGATGGTCAGATAACGTATCGCCCAGGTCTCATCGTCAAAGTAGAGTTGATCTACCGTGCCGAGTTCGCCATCCGTTGCCCGGACAATGAGTCCTTTTAAATTCTTTGTATTCGTGAACATGGATTCGCCCTCCCAGGCGAGACTGAATATTGTGGAAACTATCCGACCCGTTCGCTACTTTTCACCGAAGCGGGCCCTCAGTTGCCTGGCCGCGAGGAACCAGTCTTGATCGGATGAACCCTTTGGACAACCCCGGCCCACCCATAACTCGTAGGCGAGAGCCGCGATTTCCGCATGACCGAACGAGTTCGACGTATGATGGTCCGCCGCTGCTGTCCGCTGGTGGCCAGCCGTTGCGTGTTCCGGACCCTGCCGTGACATTTCGCTACTCGACATATGATGATCTTGTTCGCTTTGCGCCGCCGCGACCGAACAAGCGTAGGCAGTGTGATCTTGCAGGTCTGAGGCACGCCCGTGCTCTGCGTATCCACTGTTGTGTTTTTCCGACATGATAGGCTCCAATCTTTCTCGACCTGGTGTGGCTCTCAAGCTGACCGGCTCGATGGTCTTGGCTTTGTTGAAGCACGAACAGGGCCATCGCGCCGACGCCGCAAAGGAGCTGGATCTCTTTTCAAAGTGACCACGCCGGGTCACACGACTGAATTCGGTCAGAAGCGATTGCGAGCTTTGGCCTCAAAGGTGCTCTTTAAACCTCAATGACAACTCACTCAAAAGTCGATTTTGCCGGAAGCGCCGGGATTGATCGCTGTGGTCAAGTTCAGACGCCCACAAGTTCCTCCAACTTGCTCGCTTTGGCCGGATGGCTGGCCTTCTGCTTTGTGGCCTCCGCCGGGGCCGCGTTCGTCTCTGTCGACGGCTGGTATGCCGACCTCGCCAAGCCGCCATGGAACCCGCCGTCGTGGATATTCGCACCTGCGTGGACGTTGCTCTACACTCTGATGGCGGTGGCCGCGTGGCTGGTTTGGCGCGAAGGTGGATGGACGGCACAGCGGCTTCCTTTGGGGCTGTTTCTGGCGCAGTGGACTCTCAACGCCTTCTGGACCCCGCTGTTCTTCGGCATGCACCGCCCGGGACTCGCCTTGGTGGAAATCGCCGTATTCTGGTGCGTTCTGGCCGCAACGCTCGTCGCATTCTGGCAGGTGCGCTTCATCGCAGGCTTCCTTCTGCTGCCCTATCTCGCATGGGTCACCTTCGCCGCAAATCTGAACTTCACAATCTGGCGGATGAATCGTTGACATGACTTGGCACAATCAATCCACAGAACAAGTCCTTGCCGAAGTGAAGTCGTCGGCAACCGGTTTAACTGCCGCGGAAGCAGCGCAACGCCTCGCAGCGAACGGCCCGAACGAGTTGAAAGAAGGTCCGCAAGTCAGTGCGCTGCGCATACTGGCGGGACAGTTCAAAGGGTTGATCGTCTGGATACTCATCGGCGCCGGTTCCGTTTCCGCCGTGCTCGGAGAGGTGGGCGACGCGGTCGCAATCTTTGCCATCGTCGTCCTCAACGCGATGATTGGCTTCTATCAGGAACTGAACGCGGAGAAATCCATCGCGGAACTCAAAAAGATGACTGCTCCGCAGGCCAAGGTCCGCCGCGATAACCAAGTCACGTCGATCGCCGCTTCGAATCTCGTCATTGGGGATATCCTCGAATTCGAAGCGGGCGATCTCATTGCGGCCGATGCACGGCTGTTGCGCACGGCCTCGTTTAAGTGCATCGAGTCCGCCTTGACGGGTGAATCGGAGGCGGTCGACAAAAAGCCGGATGTCCTGCCAGCGGGCGATATCCCGCTGGGAGACCGCGAAAACATTGTCTTTTTGGGCACTAGCGTCGCGGCGGGCACTGCGCAAGCGGTAGTTGTGGCGACGGGGATGCAAACTGAATTGGGAGGCATCGCCAAGCTCATCGACGACGCGGATTCCGAACAGGATACGCCTCTGCAAAAGAAGCTGGACGCTTTTGGGCGCGTCTTGCTGTACGCCGCGTCGAGTGTCGTGGCCTTGCTGTTTCTATTGGGCTGGCTTCGCGGCGTGCCCATCCTTGAATTGTTTATGACCTCGATCGGTCTTGCCGTAGCGGCAATCCCGGAGGGTTTGCCATCGGTGGTGACCGTCGCACTGTCCGTTGGCGTGATTCGTCTGGCGCGACGCGGCGCACTGGCTCGCAAACTTGCCGCCGTCGAAACACTGGGATCCACAAACGTGATCTGCACGGACAAAACGGGCACGCTGACGGTGGGTGAAATGACCGCGCGAGCTCTCTATGTCGGGGGCAATCACTACGACGTGACAGGCGAGGGATATTCGCCGGCAGGAGAGGTGATCTTTGAGGGGAAGAAGGCAGGCGAGCCGCACACCGCCGCGCTGCTCGAACTATCGACGGTGTTATTGGGCTGCAACAACTCGAATCTCGTCGAAGAGAATGGTGTTTGGAAGACGCTCGGCGATCCGACAGAAGGCGCTCTGCTGGTTGCGGGCGGCAAAGCCGGCGGCGATCGTGGGCGAATCGATTCGGAAATGCCGAAACAGCTTGAGATCCCCTTCGATTCCGACCGAAAACGAAGTTCGATGGTCCGCCGCATGCCGGATGGCAAGCTGCGGGCATTTGTGAATGGCGCTCCCGGGTCCGTCTTAGACTTTTGCACCGGGCTTTACACGCAGTCTGGCGTGCGCCCGATTCTCGATGGAGATCGCGAGCAGATTCTCGCGCAAACGTCGACGATGGCGAAGCGGGCCTTGCGCGTATTGGGTGCAGCTTACGGCGAGTCGCCCACGGGCGACACCCCTGAAACCGTCGAGCGCGACCTCGTCTTCGTCGGCCTGACTGGAATCTACGATCCTCCAAGGCCCGAAGCTAAGAATGCAATTGCTGAATGCCGCAACGCAGGCATCCGTGTCGTGATGATCACCGGCGATCATCCGCACACTGCCGCTGCAATTGCGGAAGAGCTCGGAATCGCTGGGAAAGACGAGGCCGCCGTAACTGGCGTAGAACTCGACCAGATGTCTGCCGAGGAATTACAACGGCGCGCCGCGGCGATCGCAGTCTACGCCCGCGTGACGGCGGAACACAAGCTTCGAATCGTTCGGGCACTAAAGGCCGCCGGCGCGGTGGTGGCGATGACGGGGGACGGCGTGAATGACGCGCCTGCGCTCAAAGGTGCCGACATCGGCATCGCTATGGGAAGGACTGGCACTGAGGTGACAAAGCAGGCCGCTGACATGGTGATTACCGACGACAATTTCGCCACCATCGTCGCCGCGGTCGAAGAAGGCCGGGGAATTTACACCAACATCCGCAAGACACTGCAGTATCTGCTCGCTGGCAATACCGGCGAGTTGCTGCTCATGACTATTTGCGTTGTGGTAGGGCTGCCGTCTCCGTTACTGCCGATCCACTTGCTTTGGATCAATCTCGTCACCGATGGAATTCCGGCACTTTGCCTCGCTACCGATCCGGTCGATCCGGATGTGATGAAGCAGCATCCGCGTCCACGCTCGGAAAGCATCACCGACCGTAGCTTTCTGCGCACCATGTTCTTCACGGGGTTTCTCACCGCTGCCGTAGCGTTTGTGGTTTACCTGCATGCTTTGCGAACGGAGACCGTCGAAGCCGCTCGCGGATCCGCGTTCGCCGTTCTGGTGTTCGCCGAGTTGTGGCGAGCCTTTGGGGCACGCAGCGAAGTCACACCGGTCTGGCGGATCTCGCTCTTCACGAACATCAATCTGGTGATCGTCGTGGTGCTTTCCATTGGAATCCAGGTATTGAGCCAGCACAACGCGATCTTAGGCGAGTTTTTGAAGACACCCTTCATGCCATATTCTGACTTCTTTCTGCTGCTCGCTTTGGGAGCGATTCCTCTTGCCATTCTCGAGATGGCAAAGGTCATCAGAATCCGCTTTCAGAAATCGGAATAGGCTACTTGTGGAACGAAACGATCCCAATGCCTTCTTTGAATGCGCCTGCTGCACCGGATGCTGGTTTTTCAGCTCCCAACGCAATCACACCCGTATAGGCGGGCCGCAGATGAAAGCGATCGATCAGATAAGTCTGCACTCGCACCGCACGGCGTCGGGCCAACAGATACTGCTGCGATGAAGATCCCGTTCCGGCGAATCCCTCGATCATGAGCGGCCCATTGCGGGGAAACTGCAGGATCGCTGTCATGCTCTCATCCAGCATGGCTTTGCCTTGGGCGCTCAACGCTTCGACCCCTTTCGCATCCTTGCTGAAGAGAGTCTCACTTTCATGCCACAAGCGCATCTGCTTGAAGCCTTTGCCGAACTTCGGGCTGCGGTACTCGGCACTCGTAAGGGCCGCCAGGTCGTAGAATCCGCGCTTCTTGAAGAATCCTCTGAAAAAGAAATTGTGCTTCAGTGCTTCGGTATTGTCGGATAGGTCGGACATCGCCTCGTGAGCGTCCGCGAGGGTGCGCTGCAGGTTCTCGCCAACGCCACCCTCACCCGAAGATGCTTGAAACTTGTCAACGGCGTCCTTCACGTGGAGCGTAATTTCCTGCAGGTTCTTGACTGTCTTCTGAATTTCCGGAACGATATCGCTGGCCTCAATCTTGGCGGTAACCTTCTTGATGCTGGCAGTAGTTTCGCGGAAGTCTTCAATCACTTTCTCAGTCTTGTGAACGCTGCGCTTCACCGAATCGTGCAGTTCGTCATCCTTAAAGAGTGCCCCGATGGTTCCCTCGCCAGCCTGCACGCCGTCGATGATTTCGCGCAGATTCGCCGTAATCTTGTTCGCGGATTTCAAAATGCTCTTGACCTCGGGCCGCGCATCCTTGATGATACTTTCGACGGATCCCACCGTTGCTTCGATGTGGACCATCGTCGATGCCAACTGTTCTTTGACGCCCACCAGAATGACGTTCGCCTGCTTCACAGCATTGCTGATCTCATCCATCAGATCTCCCCAATCGAAGGGTTCGAGAGACTGAATGGTCGAGTCGTTTCTGGCGAGTTGCGCACTCGAGGTTCCAGCATCGATCGCCAGATACTTGTTGCCAAGCAGCCCATCCGTTTGAATCGTTGCGACCGAGTCGGTGCGTACCAGAGGATGGAGTTTCTCGATGATTCGAAAGTGAACGCGAAACTTTCCTTCGGGTTGCAGCGGCACCTCGATACGCGTCACCGTACCGGCATCCATACCCGCCACGCGGACCTTGCCGCCGTTCTGCATACCCGTCACTTTTGAAAACTCGGCGACGACCTGAAAGGATTTCGTGAAGAGCTGGTTGCTGTTGCCGATCAGAAAAAGGCCGACGGCGAACAGCAGCAGGCATCCGCCGACGAACATGCCAACAATAACCTTGTTTTTGCTTTCCATACGTTATCCCGACTGTTGGGACTTCATGAAGTCCCGAATCATCTGATGCTTACTTTGCTCAAGCTCTTCCGCGGTGCCTTCCTGCAGCAGCTTGCCCTCGTCCAGAAACGCCAGACGATCGGCGAGACTTCGCGCACTTGGAATATTGTGTGTCACCACGACGAGCGTCACTTTGCTGTCGGTCTTGACTTTAAGAAGGAGTTCGTCGATTTCGCGCGACGTGATGGGATCGAGTCCGGCGCTGGGTTCGTCGACGAGCAGGATCTCGGGTTCCACGGCAAGCGCTCGTGCAAGGCCCGCGCGCTTACGCATACCGCCGGAAAGGTCTCCCGGCAGGCTGTCGTATTCTTCGCCCAATCCCACCTTTTCAAGCAGCGCCCGCGCCTTCTCTCGAATCTCCCCATCTGGTGCCGTGGTGTTGCGGCGGAGTGGAAAGGCAACGTTCTCACCCACTGAAATGGAATCGAACAGAGCGGCGCTTTGAAAGAGAAAGCCCATCTTCTTGCGTGTTTCGACGAGGTCGTTGCTTTCGAGTTTTGTGATATCCCTGCAACCCACCTGAATGGTTCCGGAATCCGCTTTCAACAAGCCGCAGATCAGCTTGAGCGTGACGCTTTTGCCCGTCCCGCTGCGTCCCAGCAACACAAACGCCGAACCGGCGGCGATCGAAAAACTCACTTCGCGCAGAACAGCGCGCTTGCCGAATGCCTTCGATACACCGGCGAACTCGATGGCGTTCGTCGTCACCCACCGCTCCCTGTATAGAGAAAGCTGATCAGCTTTACCAGAACGACATTGCCGACAATCAGGAAAATCGACGACAGCACGACGCTCTGCGTCGACGCGCGACCGACACCTTGCGCACCACCCGTGGCGTTGTAACCAAGATGGCAGGAGGTCGTACCGATAATAAAGCCGAACACCGCGGTCTTCAGGGTTGGCGGAATGAAGTCCGAAAATCCTAGGCTGCTGAAGGCAGCGTTGAAATAGTAGGTGAACGAAGTTCCCGAAACAACGGTTTCTGCGAAGAAACTTCCCAGTATGCCCGAAAAATTCATGACGACGGTCAAAAGCGGCATGGCGATGACACAGGCAAACACACGGGTGACCACCAGGTAGTTGAATGAATTCACAGCGAGCGACTCGAGTGCGTCGATCTGCTCGGTCACTCGCATACCGCCAAGCTCTGCGCCAATTCCGGCACCCACGCGACCCGAGATCAATAATCCGGTGACCAGCGGACCCGTCTCCTTCACCAAAGCAAACGCCAACGCCGTGGGAATCATCGATTCTGCCCCGAATCGTTCAAGACTCGCTCGTGTATGCAGGGAAAGGACCCCCCCTACGGCCACACCGGACAATATGATGAGCGGTGTCGACCTCCAACCGATTTCAAACACCTGTTTGAGAATTTCGACGAACTCAAAGGGACGGCGAAACGATTCGCGCACGACCCTGCCAGCGAACAGGCAAAGCCCGCCCCACCAATCGAGGGCATCTTCCACCCCGGCCATGACGTTTTCAAACAAATAAGCTCCTAGCATTCCTTGAGCAACTGGATCGCCGTTCCAGCGGCAAGCGTTCGATGGCTTTTGAACGAAACCGCAGCCGACGCCTTGCAGGCAGTGACCACCGGCGGTCACTCTCTAAATCGTGGTGGCGCGGAACCGGGCTCAACCACCCGGAACAAGTGGAATGGTACGCTTGTTCTCTCGCCGTATTGGGACGGACAGGAGTGGAAAACATGAATCTGAAGAATGCGGTCTTTCTGCTGGCATTGGCAGGCACGGCAGCGGCACAATCGCGATCTGGAGCAGATCTGGTGTTGCGAAACGGCAAGATCCACGATCCCGCCACCGGCGCGAACCATCAGGCAATCGCCATCCGCGATGGACGCATCGCCGCCATTGGAACCAACGCCGAGATCGCGGCCCGCTACCGGGCCACGCGCGAAATCGACCTCAAAGGCCGCCTCGTCATTCCGGGGTTCAACGACACCCACATCCACGTCCGCGGCGATGCGACGCACTATGTCGAACTAAGCGATGCCAAGTCGATTCAAGAGATCAAAGCGCGCGTGACGGCAAAATCCAAGCAAGTCGGCAAGGGCGCATGGGTCACCGGATACGGTTGGTCTGAAGATCAGCTTGAAGAGAAGCGCAAGCCCAATCGCAAAGATCTCGATCAGGCTGCGCCGGATAATCCCGTTGTGCTGACCCGCGCTGGCGGGCACTCCGCGGTAGCCAGCAGCAAGGCGTTGACGATCGCCAAGATCGACCGCCGCACGCCGGATCCCGACAAAGGCACGATTGAACACGACGAGGCCGGTGAGCCGACGGGAGTGGTTCGCGAGCGCAACGATCTGTTCTACAAGTTCGCACCACCCGCGAGCCGCGATCAACTGAATGGCAGTCTCCAGCGCAAGCTCAAAGATCTCTTCGCCAAAGGCATCACCAGCATCGTCGTCGCAGGCGTTACCGTGGACGAATACGCCGACTGGGAAAAGATCTACGCGCAAGATCGCGACATGCCGCGGGCGGCGTTGCAGATCCGCTGGACTCTCCCGGACACTCTGCGCGCCTTCGGACGCAAGACCGGCGACGGCAACGATCGCCTACGTGTGGGCGCGATCAAGATCTTTGTCGATGGTGGATTCACAGGCCCTGCGGCGTACACAATTGAACCTTACCGGGACCAAGGCGACTACCGCGGCAAGCTCACGATGAAAGAAAGCGAGTTGAAAGCTGCGTTTCAAAAGGCGCATGAGATGGGTTGGCAGTTGGGGCTGCACACCATTGGCGATGGCGCGATTCAGTTGGCCGTGAACGCTCTCAGCGAGATCGTCAAAGCTGCGCCGCGCAACGATCACCGCCACTATCTGAATCACTTCAGCATGACGCCTCCCGATGAGACCTACCGAAAAATGAAGGATGCGGGCGTCTGGCTCGCACAGCAGCCCAACTTCACCTACACACTCGAAGGCCGCTATCGAGACAATCTCGATGCGCGCCGGCTGGAACTCAACAATCCCGTGGCGACGCCGATGAAGAAGTTCGGCATCTTCACTTCGCTTTCGAGCGATATCCTTCCAATCGGCCCGATGGTGGGACTATACGCGGCAGTGACCCGCAGAGGCGCGAGCGGCACGGTGTATGGGGCGCAGGAAAAGATCGGCATGCGCGAAGCGATTCAGGCGTACACGCAGAATGGAGCGTACTTCACCTTCGAGGAGAAGTACAAAGGAACTCTCGCTCCGGGGATGCTGGCGGATTTAGTGGTGATGTCTGAAGACTTGCTCACGGTGGATCCGGCGCGCGTTCTCGATGCCATGCCGGAAATGACGATTCTCGGTGGGCGGGTGGTGTTCACCCGCGTGGCGAACTGACCGAGCTACGAACGCTGGATCGGCGAAGACAATTCTGATGAGCGAAGATGAGTAAATACTAGACTTGACGGAGCTTAGCTCAAAACCACGACGCGGCTCACATAGCCCGTCTGGCGGATCCGACGGCTCTTGCGCACATAAAACCCGTGTCGTGCGAAGAGTTCCAGAAGCTCCGTTTCCACGCGGCGTCCCCAGAAGGCGGGCACCACTCTTCCGCAAGCCTGATAGAGGCGGCTGAAGAAGCTCCTGTCGTCCGGGATGATCACGATACTCGCTACGCCGCCGGGGCGAACCACTCGGCGCAGCTCGACGATAGCGTCTTCCACATATGCCTCGTCAATCAACTCAAAGACGAAGCAACAGAATACAGCGTCGAACGAATCGTCGCGAAACGGCAACTGGCAGACGTCAGCGGCGGAACAGACCACGCGCGCATCTGGAAACTGGCGCAGTGTCTTGGCCTTCGTGTGCGCGGCCATACGGGGCGAGAGGTCGATACCAGCCGTACATCCAGAGCGATTGACCGCATAGAGATGCTGAAACAATTCGCCCGAGCCCGTAGCCACTTCGAGCACGTTCATGCCATCGCGTAGGCCTGAAAGCTCAATCGCAGCCTTATGGGCCTTGGCGTGAAACAGATAGCTTGAGATCGGGTACACGCCCGCAATCGCGTCGTAGACAAAACGCGTGCGGCGCGCCATCACCGCGGGAATGCGGTCCATTACCGCGAGAGCGGAGTTCATTCGTTGTAGCCGCCCATGGCCGATCGCCGGTTCGTTCGCAACATAGTCCCTTTTAATACTTTGCCATGGATTGGGGTGCATTTACTTGAGCAGTGCATCGATGCCGGCTTGCGCGATGGCCTCGTCCACTTCTGAAGGAGCGCCGCTGGCGGCGATCGCACCGATGACAGCACCCTTATATCGGATGGGGAGTCCACCCTGATTCGGGAAAGCGTCGGGTAAAGCAAGTACACTCAGATCGCCACCTTTCAGGCGGTCAGCCGCAGCCTTGGACGGCTGGCGATAAATCGCGGCGTGCCTGGCCTTGCGCTGTGCGTACATGATGGTGGCGGTTCCGGCTGCATCGGCCTTCTGCAAAAAGAGGATGTTCGCATTTTCGTCTGTGATGCAAATCGTGACGTGGACATTTCGCTTCACGGCCTCTGCTTCCGCGGCGGCAACCATGGTCTTGATACCTGCCAGGTTCAGGACCGGCTTTTGAGGCAGATCCATCTGAGCGAGCAGCCCAAGGCATGTGGCAAACGAGACAATCACAGCGCGGCGAAACATCCTCGTCATGCTATCACGACGGGATACAGCGAAGTGTGGGCAAAAGGGCAGCACCGCTGCAATGACAAGAAATTTGCTCCGTCGGCAAACAAGACTCAGCGGTTCTTGATCTCAATCGACTCGATGCGATGGCCGCCGGACTTGTTCAGAATCACATCCGCACGATAACGGGTCGGCAGGATGTTTTCCCGCAGATTTTTGCCGTTGATCGTTTCCCAAATGTTCGACGCGGTCTCCACAGCTTCCAGATCCGATAGGCCGGCATAGCGCCGGAAGTGCGACTCGGGATGCGAAAAGACCGTGCGCCGAAACGCCAGAAAGCGGTGCACATACCAGCTCTTCAGCAGCTCTTCTTCGGCATGCATGAAGATCGAGAAATCGATGAAATCCGACACCACGCGCTTGTCCGCACCGCGGCCGTCGACCGGAGGCCCTTGCAGGATGTTAAGTCCCTCAAGAATCAGGATATCCGGACGCTCCACCACCACTGACTCGCCGGGCACGCGATCGTACTTCACATGCGAATAAACCGGCGCTGACGCCCGTTCGCCGCCGTTCTTGAGAGTCGAGAGAAAGTCCATCAACAGCTTCGCGTCGTAACTCTCTGGAAATCCCTTGCGCTGCATCAACCCGCGTGCTTCCAGCTCGTCGCTCGGCAGCAGAAAACCATCGGTGGTGACGAGCGCGACCTTAAAACCGCGCCGCGGATGCGAGAGCAGTTCCTGAATCACACGCGCGGCGGTGCTTTTGCCGGCGGCCACGGATCCGGCAATGCCCACCACAAACGGCATCCGGTGCGGATTTTCCACTCGCAGAAACTTCGACGTCGCGCGAACGAGCCCGCGAGTGGCTTCGATATGCAGTTCGATAAAGCGCAGCAGCGGCAGGTAAACTTCCTCAATGTCCTCGTTCGTGAGGTGATCGTGGATGCTCTTCAAGACATCGATACGATGCGCGTCAAGCAGAATCTGTTCATCGTGATGGCGCAGATCGGCCCACTCCGCCCGATCGAAGCTACGGTAGCGGAGGTGTGGATCCGCCGTGTCAATCTCTGCGACGTTCATCGCTGGGGAGGCCCGAGGGGTTCGGGCTGCGGCGTTGGCGGCTGTGCCGACACCGGCTCGTTCTTGACCACTTTCCCGAACATTTTGCCACCTTGTTTCTGATTGCCCCACGTCCCGGCATACATCCCGTTGTGGATCAGAATGCGCGCGCTGAACACGCCTTGGCCTTGAATCAGATAGTTCTGCAGCATCAGCACAGGCGTGTCTCCTGCCCATTTCACGGGAACTTTGACGGTGGCCTTGTAGTCTTTTTTGTTGTACTGAATGCGTGCCGCGAAGTTCCAGACGTCGCCCGGTGCGGTCTTCGTGACGCCCTCAACGATGTAGCGATCGTCGTGCGGTTCGCCGCTCTCGCCAACCGTGAAGAATCCGGTAAGCGTGACACCGGTCATCGCCTGCTGAAATTCCTTTTCGATCGGAGTGAGCACCGGTGGATCGGCTACAATCGGGGACGTTTGCCCGTGAATGGCGAGGGCGGTAAAAAGCGCTAGCGCAGCGGCAACTTTCATCTCTCTAAGCATATGACAAGCGCGCGCGGCGATACTAAGATCATGAGCAACCAACAAACGGTCGAGGTGGATCTCGCGCGGCGTCTCTCGGGCGGCGATGTGAGCGCCTTCGAACCCTTTGTGGAAGCCATTCGGAACAAGCTGTTCCAGTATTCGTTCATGACCTGCGGTCAGCGCGAAGATGCCGAAGAGGTCGCGCAAGAGACGCTGTTGCGCGCCTTTCAACAATTCGATCAATTGCGCGAGCCGGAACATGTTCGCACGTGGATCTTTCGCATTGCCCGCAACTTTTGTTTGATGAAACGCCGCAAAAGCGTGTTCGCCCCGAATCCCAAACAAGAGCTTTCATTGGATGAGTTGCGTCCCTCATTTCGCGATCATGGCAACGGACTCAAGCTGGAAATCGCCGATTGGAAGATGCTTCCCGATCAAAAGGCAATTGCGGGCGAGATGTCCGCGGCGCTGCGGGATGCGATTCGTGAACTGCCCGATCTCTATCGATCCACACTGCTGTTGCGCGATATGGAGGGGCTTTCCACCAAGGAAACAGCAGAGGTCTTAGACCTCACTGAAGACGTTGTGAAGCAACGTTTACACCGCGCCCGGCTAGCCGTGCGGCAGAAGATCGACGCTTACTTGATGAAAGGTGTACCTGCGTGACTTTAGAATGCGACGATGTCTTCGCCAAACTATCCGAATACTTGGATGGCGAGTTGCCCGAAGCGGTTTGCGCAAAGCTGCAGACGCACATTGAGGATTGCGAGCCTTGCGTGGAATTCGTCGAAAGCCTGCGCAAGAGTATTGAGCTCTGCAAGGGAAAGTTGCCCGAGGAAGGCCCTGGCCCGTTGACTCCTGGTCAAAAGGATGACCTTCTGACCGCCTATCGGAAAACCCTCGAAAATAAGCCCTAATCGCTAGACTTCCGCTCTTCGCGCCACTTGCGGATCTCTTCCAGTCGCTCGGCGATCCGCTTCTCGATGCCTGCATCTTTGGGTTCGTAAAAGCGCGTCCCTAACAGCGACTCAGGCAGGCAATCCATCGCGTTCAGCGCCCCGGCGAACTGGTGCGCATGCTGGTATCCCTTGCCGTAGCCCCAAGCCTTCATCGCCTTTGTCGACGCATTGCGCAACTGCATCGGAACAGGATCGGCTGGCCGCGCCTGCACCGCTGCACGCGCTCTGTTCAACGCGTTGTAGCCAGCATCCGACTTCGGAGCCATCGCCAAATAAATCGTAATCTGCGCCAACGCCTGATCGCCCTCGGGGATCCCCAGAAAATGCGCCGCCTGCTGCGCCGCCACGGCCTGTTCCAACGCTTTCGGATCCGCCATGCCGATATCCTCAACCGCCATCCGCACCAGGCGCCTTGCCAAATACATGCGATCTTCACCGCTTTCCATCATCCGCGCCAGCCAGTACAACGCGGCATCCACATCGCTCGAACGCACGGATTTATGCAGCGCCGAGACGAGATTGTAGTGTTCCTCGCCACCTTTGTCATAGAGCAACATCTTGCGTTGCGTGGAATCCTCAAGTGCCTGCGGCGTGATCTCACCGTCCACTGCCGCAGAGGCAACCAGTTCCAGCAGGTTGTACGCCGACCGCCCATCGCCGTTCGAAAACAGTGCTATTTGTTCCAGCACGTCATCGGATGCCCGCACTTCCAGCATTTCCGCACCGCGGCGGAGCAGCGTCACCAGTTCCGGAACCGTCAGCGCCCGCAGAATGTACGTGCGCGAACGGCTCAACAGTGCACCCACAACTTCGAACGATGGATTCTCAGTGGTCGCGCCGATCAAGGTCACGTCACCGCGCTCAACATACGGCAAAAACGCATCCTGCTGGGCTTTGTTGAATCGATGGATCTCATCTACGAAGATCACCGTACGTCGGCCCATAGACCGGTTCCGTTCCGCCTCTACCATCACGCCTTTGATCTCTTTGATGCCGCTCATTACCGCGCTGAACGGAATGAAATCGGCCTTGGTCGCTTTCGCAATCAAGCTCGCCAGCGTCGTCTTGCCAACCCCCGGCGGACCCCACAAGATCATCGAATTCAACTGATCGCGCTCGATCTGCATCCGCAGCGGCTTGCCCGGGCCAAGAATATGTTCTTGCCCAATGAACTCATCGAGCGTCTGCGGGCGGAGACGTTCGGCCAACGGGCGCCCCTGCGTCGATTGCGGCACTTCCTCCTGGTCAAAGAGATTCATGTTTAGGAATGGCCCAGAATCCGATGCGGCTGATAGCACTCTTCGAGCTTGCGCAACTCCTCCGCGTCAAGCTTCAGCGACAGTGCCGCCATCGCATCGTCGAAGTGGGGCATCTTGCTCGCCCCAATGATCGGAGCCGTAACGCCAGGTTGCGCCAGAATCCACGCCAGCGCCACTTGCGCGTTCTTCACGCCACGCGCCTGCGCGATCTCGGTCACGCGGTCCACGACAGCGAAATCCGAATCCTGATAATAAAGCTTGTGCGCGAAATCATCCGTCTTCGCACGCGATGTTTCGCCAAAGTCCTGCTTCGCCCGATTCCCCGCCAAAAATCCGCGCGCCAGCGGACTCCACGGAATCACGCCGATCCCTTCCGCTCGGCACAGCGGCAGCATCTCTCGCTCTTCCTCGCGATAGACGAGATTGTAGTGATTCTGCATCGTCGCAAATCGCGTGCACCCCATCTGATCCGCCTTGTATAGCATCTTCGCAAACTGCCACGCGTACATCGACGACGCGCCAATATACAGTGCTTTGCCGGCGCGAACGACATCGTGCAGCGCCTGCACGGTCTCTTCAATCGGTGTCGCGTAGTCGAACCGATGAATCTGATAAAGATCCACATAATCGGTGCGCAATCGTTTCAAGCTGGCATCGATCGAATGCATGATGTGCTTACGCGAATTGCCCTTCTGGTTCGGATCGGGGCCCATCGGATTGAACACCTTGGTCGCAATCACAATGCGCTCACGCCCGGGGCCAAAGTCTGCCAGAGCGTTGCCAAGAATCTCTTCGCTCCGGCCCAGTGAATACATATCCGCCGTGTCGAAGAAGTTGATGCCCAGATCCAAAGCTTTCTGGATGAATGGACGGCTCTCTGCTTCTTCCAGCACCCATTCGCGCCACTTTTTGTCGCCATACGTCATCGCCCCCAAACACAAACGCGAAACCTTCAATCCTGTACTGCCTAAGTTGACATATTCCATTTAGCGAGTTGCTCCTGTGATGCTTTTGATGAACGCAGTCTCTTCGGGGCGATAGGCATCGCCGTTCGTACGAAAGATGTCATGGAACCAAACCGGCGGCTCGGCAGCATACGGTTTCTGCCACGAATCCCAAGGATAAATCGTTTGCGATTTGCCGGATACGAAGCCCCAGTTCATCATCGCAACCCGATGTTGCTTGGCTACGGGCAGAATGTTCTGAAACGTGCTTCCGGTCACCCGCGCCATGTATTCGGTGCACAACAGCGGTCGCCCATACTGCTGCAACCACTTCACCCGCTTCTCGAATTCCGCAGCGTTGTCGTAATTATGAAACGTCACGATGTCGGAATTCGCAATGAGAAAGCGATTCAGCTCGTTCATCTTTTCGAGCGAAGACCAATCGCCGTTCCAAGGGCCAGCCGTTACAGGTTGTAACGGTTTCGCTGCCCTTACCCAACCAAAGGCCTCTTTCGTGAGCTTCACTCCCAACGCTCTCTTGTCCATCGGTTCCTGCTTCGAATGATTCTTACCGTAACTGTTGGCGTTGTCGTTGTCTGGTTCATTGATCACGTCCCAGGCGAGAATCCGCTTGTCATTGCGAAAGCTCTTGACGACATCTTTCACATAGGTCTGCAAAAGCCCCCATTTCGCGTGATCTTCAAGGATCTCGCGCCCTGGGCTCTGCACCCAACCCGAGTTGTGCAGGCCCTTCTGAGGATCGCGCTGCTTGCCGGATTTCGGATAAGGATCCCAACACGAATCGAACAACACCAGCATCGGCCGGATGCCATGCTTCGCCGAAATCTTGAGAAACGCATCGAGCCGTTTCTTGAATCCCGCAGGATCGTTGCGATAAGCCAGATCATGCAAGAACACCCGCATGGTGTTCATACCCAACCCTCTCGCCCACCCCAGCTCTTTGTCGATCGTTTCCGGAGACCAAGTCTCCGCCTGCCACATCTCAAGCTCATTGATGGCGTTCGACGGTAGAAAGTTCGCGCCTACGAGCCAGGGTTGCGTAGCGTACCAGTCTTGCGCCTTCTTAGCGGACCACTGTTGTGCGAAGCCGCTGGCCGCAATCAACAGCGCAGCGGCAAGGATTCGAGTCATCCATCCATTCTCTCTGATAAAGTGAGCCATGCGGTTCGAATACCACAGCGGATTCCAATGCTGGACGCTGCGGCGCTTTGTGGACGTACAGTCAGCGCTCAAAGATCCGCAACGCTTCGCCGTGTCGCTACTGTCGGACTTCGACGAGTCAGGACAGACGCGCACCCTGCGCTTGGCAATGGACGCTTTTCTGCAAACCCACTTCAACCGGTGGGTCGCTCAATTGCAGCAGATCGCGCTTCAGCCAACTCCCGAAGAACTGGTTTCCCAGTGCATTGAACCTTGGTGTCATGCCGCTGCGTTACAACTCGTAACGGTTGCCGTCGATCGGGGTCACAGATTACGCGATCTCGCACGCAAAGCCTTCGAAGCCGGTGCGTTTCTAAATGCACTACCAGCCGCGGCAGAATCGCAGGAACTCGACGCACAACTGCCGTCTGTGCTCGGTCCGCTAACCGTACAGGCATTCATTGCCACCTCACAATCTCTCGCCGCCTTTCTCGCCAATGCTGCTGCGGCGCTATTCGATCGAAACATCTTCTATCCGCATACGCCGCGCGCATTGGAAGAACTGCTGCGCTTCGCGGGACCCTCGCAGGCACAATTTCGCTATCTCACCGAAGCCGTCGGCGATCTGCCGAAGGGTACGCGAATCGCCCTACTCTTGGCGGAAGCAAATCGAGATCCAGATCAGTTTCCCGATCCCGAACGGCTGAATTTCACTCGCAGCGACGGGGGACATCTAGCGTTTGGCTATGGACCGCACGCCTGCGCAGGCG
>CAZCPL010000054.1:0-27380 GCA_964500255.1 uncultured Solibacteraceae bacterium
TACAGGCGGCGCTGACACGGTCACGCGTTTATGGGAAACATCCAGCGGAGTCGAAGTTCGGCAATTCAAGGGGCATCGAGGACCTGTCAATTCCGTTGCCTTTTCCCCTAATGGCCGTTATGTATTAACTGGGAAAAGGAGCAAAAGAGACGGTCGAAATTGAAACATTACGTTTCCTCCAACCTTGAATGCGTGTACCAGTACGAACCGGGGTCAAAGAAAATTGAGTTGACCTTAACGTACCACCGAGCACGGCTCGTCATCACTACTACACGGGGGAAGAGAACATGAACAGCGATCCGTGGCGCAAGGCCTTGCCAACAGATCCGAATCGCTGAGGATGGGTTCGAGTCGACGAAACCCAAGGGCTCATTCAGTCGGCTACTTAAAATGCATCAGTGAAAGTCGTGCGATGCCACCATCGGCTCTCCAAAGCGCAGCGGCTGGACGCGCGCGACCTTCACCGATGGCGCGCCATGATTCTGCAGGATCCCTTCCATCATCAGATACGGCTCGCTGACTAGCATCAGCCGATTCCGCTCGAACAGATCGGGATTCACGATCGCATTGGCGATTCCGGTTTCATCCTCAAGACTGAAGAACGCAAACCCCTTGGCGGTCTCCGGACGCTGGCGGCAGATCACGCATCCGGCGACGCGAATGATCGAACCGTGCCGTTCGGAACGTACCGCGCCAGCGGGCACGATGCCCAATTCGTTGAGATGATCGCGACGCAAGCCCATCGGATGATTGCCGACGGTGACGCCGGTGCCTTGGAAGTCCGCTATGAGACGCTCTTCTCGCGCCATTGCGATCAGTGGCGACGCTTCGTTGGCGGGTTCCAACATCTCTAACAACGGCCCCACCGGCTTCAACGCCAACTCGCTCTGCCACAGTGCGTCACGACGGTGGGTTCCTTGGATGCTGTTCAACGCCCCGATGCGCGCGAGTTGACGCAGTTCATCTCGTTGGATTTCGGGGACACGGCGGGCGAGTTCGGTGATGCTGGCGAAATTGCCGCGATGCTTCCGCTCCACAACGATCGCCTCGCCGGTCTGGCGTCGTAGACTTTTCACATAGTTGAAGCCCAGGCGTAAGCATCCAGTCTCGATGGTGCAAACCGCGCCGGATTTCTCAATATCCACGGGCAGCACGCGCAAGCCATGGCGTTGCGCGTCTTTGATGAGCGTCGCGGGATGATAGAAGCCCATCGGCTGGTTGTTAAGCAGCGCGGCGGTGAAGGGTCCGAGGTAGTAGCAGCGCAAGTACGCACTCGCGTAGGCCAACAGCGCGAAGCTCGCGGCATGCGATTCAGGGAAGCCATACAACGCGAACGAGGTGATCGATTGAATGATCTTCTCTTGTGCCTCTTTGCCGATTTCATTCGCAGTCATGCCGCTGCGCAGGCGGACTTCGATGTCCTTCATGCGCTTCTCGCTGCGCTTGAAGCCCATGGCGCGGCGAAGTTCTTCGGCTTCGCCTCCCGTAAAATTGGCCGCGATCATTGCCATACGCAGCAGTTGTTCCTGAAACAGCGGGACGCCGAGCGTTCGCGCGAGAACGCCGTCGAGTGAAGGATGCAGCGACACCGGCGGTTCGAGGCCCTGTTTGCGGCGGACGAACGGATGGTACATTTTGCCGACGATGGGTCCGGGGCGGATGATCGCGACCTGCACGACGAGATCGTAGAATTTGGCGGGCTTCGTGAGGGGTAGAGAAGCCATCTGCGCGCGGCTTTCCACCTGAAAGAGTCCGACGGTATCGGCTTCCTGCAATGCAGCATAAACTTTGGGATCGTCTTGCGGCAAACGCCCGAGGTTCACCTCTTCACCGCAGGCGTCGCGGATGATGTGGATGGTTTCTTCGAGCGCGGCCATCATTCCCAATCCGAGCAGGTCGACTTTGATGAGCCCGAGGTCGGCGCAGTCTTCTTTGTCCCATTGGATGATGACGCGGCCGGGCATGGTGGCGGGTTCCAGAGGTACGATACCGGTGAGCGCGCCCTGGCAGATGACCATGCCTCCGGAATGCTGTCCGAGGTGACGAGGCAAGTCTTGGATCGCGCCGCAGAGTTCGATGAACTTGGCGATGCGGGGATCGCGCAGGTCGTAGCCCGCAGTGCTGAATTGCTTGGGCACGGCGTCGGTCTTGTCATCCTTCCAGCCCCATCTGGAGACGACGCTAGAAAGCTTGCCGAGATCTTCTTGCGAGAAGCCGAGCGCCTTGCCGACGTCACGCACGGCGGAACGTCCGCGATAGGTGATGACGTTGGCGGTCATCGCTGCGCCGTGGCGTCCATAGCGTTCGTAGACGTATTGGATGACACTTTCGCGCTGTTCGCCGCTAGGCAGGTCGATGTCGATATCGGGCCATTCCCCGCGCTCTTCTGAGAGGAAGCGTTCGAAGAGCAGATCCATACCGACGGGGTCGACGGCGGTGATGCCGAGCGAGTAGCAGACGGCGCTGTTGGCTGCGGATCCGCGGCCCTGTGCGAGGATGCCGTTGCGTTTGCAGAACTGCATGATGTCCCAGACGATGAGAAAGTATCCACCGAGTTTGAGTTTGGCGATGAGCTTCAATTCGCGTTCGATCTGGTTGCGCGCGCGATCGTAGTATGGCTGATAACGGATGCGCGCGCCTTCGTCCGTGCGCTTCCACAAGAACGAATCGATGGTTTCGTTTTCCGGCAAAGGATAGTGCGGGAACTCATAGCCGAGATCGGCGAGCGTGAAGTGTAGGCGCTGTGCGAGGTCGCGGCTGTAATCGACGGCTTCGGGGAGATCGGCGAAGAGCTGTCTGATTTCTGCCGGTGGTTTGAGGTAGGCGTCATTGTTTTTGAGCAACAGCCGCCCGGCTTCGTGGATGTTGGTTTTGTGGCGTGTGCAGGTGAGGATGTCCATGAGTTCGCGTTCGCCGGGCGTGGCGTAGCGGACTCCGTTGGTCGCGAGCAGCGGTAGTTTGTAAGTTGCCGCGAGCGATTGGACGTACTGATTGCGGGCCTCTTCTTCGCGATTGTAGTGGCGTTGGAGTTCGGCGACGACGTTGTTGGGTCCGTAGATGTCGATGAGCTTGGCGGTGTCTTCAAAGCCGCGGGTGAGGCAGACGATGCCTTGAGAGTATTCGCGGAACTCCAACTCTGTGGCTCTCGCTTTGCCTTTTTCGCAGCGGAGCTTCATCGATGAAATGAGGCGGCAGAGGTTCTGGTAGCCGGTGCGGTTTTCGGCTAAGAGGGTGTAGCGGGATTGGTTGTCGGCGGTGATTTCCGCGCCGATGTGAGCCTGGATGCCAGCCTTTTGAGCGGCCATGTAGAAGCGCGGGGCTCCGGCGAGATTGTCGGTGTCAATGAGGGCCATCGACGGCATGTCGTAGCGGACGCAGGCCTCGACGAGGTCCTCGGGAGCGGAAGATCCTTCGAGGAAGCTGAAGGCGGAGCGGGAATGGAGTTCGATGTAGGACACGGCTGCTGTCCTAATCGTAGGAACCTTCGAGGAACCAGTCGCGATCTTCCTCGTTCATCCTCACACCGCCCGTCGGGCGCCGGGGCGATTTGGCCGAATAGGCGCGGTAGATGCCGCCATCGTTGAGTCCGAGGTCCCACTCTTCGCGGTCCCAGGGGGCGGAGGTGAACCATTCGCCCGATGCTTTCCAGGGTCCTGCGCATTCGACCACGGCGCCGTAGATCTGTTGCGAGCCATGGAGTTTTTGAGTGAAGACACGGGCGGGGCGTCCGGTGCCGCTGGCGAGTTCCACGCGTGCCTTGACCGGAGGACGAAAGTAGCGGAAGGCGAGTCTCAGGCCTTTCTCTCGCGGCGTTTCGAACTGTTCTGCGACGAGGCTCGGTGTGGCGTTCATCTTCCAGGCATCGCGGCGATGTGTGTCGAGCAGTTGTGGGGATCCGACATTCTCGATGCCGACCATGGCGCGGATCTTGCCCAGCGTCAGTTCCAGCCGCTCGGGCGCGGGTGAGGGCGGTGTATAGAGATCGTGCTGGACGACGCGCGGTTCCACCGGTTCGACGGCGAGCGTCGCGGCGCGGATGGCAGCCTGCGGCGGATGCGCTTCCAGATCGAGTTGCAACAGTTTCAGCAGCGTCTTGGCATCGTGTGTGGGGAAGGGAAGTTGCAGGATGCGCGTGTGCGTGGTTTTTCCTTCGAGTTCAAGCCGCAGGCGGAGTTGCGTGGTCGCGCGGGATTGCGATCGCAACCGTTCGCAGAGTTCGTTGAGCATCCGCGAGAGCAGGAACAATAACGGTTCGAGCAGCGTCAGCGGATTTTCTGTTTCGATGCGTTCGGTATAGTTGACGCGCTGCGCTTCGGGCCGCAGAGGGCGGGCGAGATGTCCTTTGGCGATCTGCAGCAGTTGCAAGCCATCTTTGCCGAGCCTTTCGAGGATGCCGGCTTCGGGCAGTGCGCAGAATTCGTCGAGCGTGTGGATGCCCCAATGGTCGAGCACGCGCAGCGCTTCACTGCTGACGGGCAGGACGCCGACCCGCAGTTTGCCGAGCATATTGCGCTCGAAGCCTTGCGGGATGATGGTGACGCCGGGGATGCTGCGCGCGGCGAGAATCGCGGTGTCGGGCTGCGCGGCGATGCCGATGTTGCCGTGCAGTCCGCGTTCGGATAAGCGCCGGGCGATTTCGCTGGCGATCTGTCCGGGGCCCCCCATGAGGCGTGTCAGAGGTGCGATGGGAATCACGGCTGTGTTTTCGTCGACAAATTCGATCTGAGGAGAGAAGAGACGGGCCAGTCCACCCAAAAGTGCACTGGCCCGATTCGCAGCTTTAGCGTCAACGCGCCCCACGAGATTATTTGCGCCGCCCGCTGTGCTGCAAACTTGCTGTTGAGATAGCGAAAGGATGTGGATACAGGCGTACATGAGAGATGTGACCAGCGTCCAATTGCTGCGTTTTCGCTATTTCTTCGCCGTTGATCCATATTCGCCTATTGTTCGCCTCTTGTCAAGAGGTGGACGTGCAAATACTTGCAGGAAGATGATGTTTGGTTAGCGACTGAGTTGGTAGGCCCGCACAAGGAGTCCGGCGATCTGCAAAACAAGGACTGGCAGAAACCACTTTGCCAGACAGCACGGAACGGCAATCCAGGGATTCGCCACGGAATACGAACCAATCAGCAGGACACAGATACCCGAGTAGT
Source organism: uncultured Solibacteraceae bacterium (assembly GCA_964500255.1). Classification (GTDB taxonomy): domain Bacteria; phylum Acidobacteriota; class Terriglobia; order Bryobacterales; family Bryobacteraceae; genus F-183. The sequence goes on from CAZCPL010000054.1 coordinate 5,154, forward strand.
TGCAACTGAACGGAAATGCCTCCGGATGTTCGAGCGGTGCCCTCTGGAGCCCAACTGCGAACGGCGGCCAGTTGTTCGTAGCCCTCCAACTCTTTGCGGACCACGAGCCGGTCAGTGAGCGTTGCGCCATGCACCTGCAAGCCATCGGGAACATTCTTCACTTTCCGAACCTGATTGCGAGGAATGACACGGGAGGCCAACGCGGACCGGGCCTCGATCGCATCCGGTTTCAGTTCGAATTCAGTAGACGGAGGTTTCCCCTGGTTTTCTGAAGGGTTCGCTTTCCAGACCAAAGCATGACGACCAAGAGAAAAGACGGGAAGATCACCATCTCAATGCCGACCTTGCCTGGTGACGAAAACCAGAGGATCAGCACGCTCATCGTCACGAAACAGAATGTCCTGACCGCAAGCATTCGCCGAGTCTTGGTCATGATCGCTTCGACACTCGACGGTGGATATCGGAAGACTGGCAAAGGGAATGAATGTTAGAGCAGCGAAGGATCCAACCGCGTGGCCACAGAAACAGGCTGCAGAGAAGGCGCTGTTGCGGCTGCGGCAGCAGGTTCCGAACTGCCCCGCAGATACGCCAGCAGGCTTTCTCTCGATCCCTCGAAGTATTCCTCGGTCAGATGTTGCACGGCGAGGTGCCGCAACTCGGATTCCGTCATAGCGGCCGAATACACAAACGCCTTGCCGGACTTCTTACGCTTGAGCGTCCCTTTTTTTTCGAGGCGATCGAGCGTTGTCATGACCGTCGTATAGGCCAGTTTGCGGTCTTTGGTGACGATGTCGCGGACATCCTTAACGTTGGCTTCGCCCAAGCGCCAGATGGCTTGCAGGCACTTCAATTCCAAGGGGCCGGGGGAATCGTTCACTAGTTGCTCTTGATGGCTTGGGTCAATTTGTCGGCGAAAAGGGAATTCTGCTGCGGCTTGTGTCCACCGCCGCCGTGTGCAGGAACCGGTCCACCAGCGGGCTTCGTCGTGGGAGCAGGAGCAGCAGGAGTCTCATCGAGGAACCGCACCTTCTTCAGCACAGCGCGCTCGAGGGCGGAACTGTAGCCGGTCCAGTTGCCGTCGATTCGATTGTCCTTCTCGATCATGTTGCGCATGGTTTCCATCTTCGAATCCATGCTGTCGATCTGGTGCAGCAGCATCGCTTCGGGAAACACAGGGACCTTGGGCGAGCCGTATTCCAGTTCGCCGTGGTGGCTCAAGATCAGGTGCTGCACGAGTTGCAGCAGTTTATCCGGAAAGCCGGTGATCGCGCCAGCTTTTTCAGTGACCATCTGAAAGCCCATCATGATGTGGCCAATTAACTGGCCGCGGTCCGAATATCCGAATCCGCGATGATAGGTGAGTTCATGGATCTTGCCGATGTCGTGCAGAATCACGCCCGTCAGCAACAGATCGCGGTCGATGTTCGCATAATGCGATGCCGTGAACAGCGCCACCTTGGCCATACTGAGTACGTGCTCAATCAACCCGTGCAGGAACGCGTGATGGATACTCTTGGCAGCGGGAGCGGTGCGATAGGCGGTCGCGATCTTCTCGTCGGCGAACACGCCTTCGAGCAGTGCCTTCAAATGTGGATTTTCGAAGCTCGCAATCAGGGCCCGGACCTCTGCCTCCATCTCGCGCGGGTCGTGTTTCGAGGCGGGAAAGTAGTCCGCGAACTCGATTTCCGCATCCTCAATGCGCTGCAGCTTGTGGATCGTTAGCTGCAGGCGGTTCTGGAAGTTCTGGGTGAGTCCTTTGACACGGATGAAGTCATCGCGGTCGAAAGTGTCCATCACTTCGGCCGCGTTATCCCACATCTTAGAATCGATTTCGCCGGTTTTGTCAGCCAACATCAGCGACAGAAACGGATCGCCACTTTTCTTCTGGCGAATCTCTTTGGCCAGCACCAGGAACGTCGTGTGGATGTTCTGTTCAGGCTTGACGTCGACCACAAACGGAGATTTCATGGACTGGCTTAACGTTTCGAGGATGAGGGTTTGTTCTTGGCAACTGCGGTTCCGGGGATCGGAAGCGCCCAGAGAAGACGGCGGCGGCGCGTTTGCGCGGCAACTTCTTCTTTGGAGATGGTCTCGGGCTTCAACTGCGCGGGATCGGTCCACGCGGTAATTTTACCGGGGGCCGCGCCGGTGTCCGCCCAACCGTTCTTAATCTCGAGGAAGGCGTCGGAGCGCAGTTTCGTCAGGTAGTCACGCAAAGCCGGTTGAAAGCGCTGACCATAGAATTTTTCCATGATCTCGCCTTCGACTTCTTCGAGTTCGGCTTGGCCTTCTTTCTGATGTTCGTCGACACGCAGAATCAGGAAACCCTCTGGAACTTTCAGCGGATCGCTGACGAAGTTGCGCGGTTTGTCCCAGACCAGCTTTTCAATATCTTCGCGGAGCTTGCCTTTTTCCCAAGGGCCCATGTCGCCGCCCTGTTGGGCCGTGGGAGCATCGGAGTTGTCGCGGGCGAGTTCGGGGAAGCGCTCGCCCTTTTTGGTGCGGGCGACGAGATCTTTTGCCTTCTTCTCAGCGGCGGCTACGCCGCCTTCATCCTTGCCTTCGGTGGCAACCAGTATCTGGCGCAGGAAGACGCGTTCCTGGCGTTGGAACTCGGTCTTGTGCTCTTCGTAATACTTCTTCAGTTCTTCGCGAGGAACGTTGACTGTTCGGCTGACCTGTTCGCGGACCACACGCTGGGTAACGGCATTGTTCTTCCAGTCACTGCGGAAGTCCTCATATGGCGTACCGGTCTGTTCACGGACGAATGCCTGGAACTTTTCGGGATCGGACTGATTGAAGCGGCGCTGCAGTTCAGCTTGGTACTTCGACCATTCCTGGTCTACATTGACGTTTAGTTCCTTGCCTTTTTGGACAAGCAGCAGTTGATCGATGCGTTCACGCAGAACATCTTTTTCGCGATCGCGGATCTGCTGTTGCAGACGAGGGCCGGTGAGTTCTTTGTTGGAACGTAGTTCGGCTTCCATCGTGCGGCGCGTACGCTCGATTTCGCCGCGAGTAATGATATCGCCGTTGACCTTCACGATGATCTCTTCGATCAATTGAATGTCGGCGGAAAGACCCGAGATCGGAAGAGCGACGGCGCACAGAGCAGCCCCAACTACATGACGTATAACCCACTTCATCATCTTCATTATAGAGGCAAGTGTCGCGCCGATGTGCTGTCCCTCTGTTTTCAGTGTATTAGCGCTGTTGCTGCCGTGACGGGATTTCACAGGCGTGGATGCCGATACACACTGCGAGATCGACGATGGTGAGCGGCGGGTGGAGTTCCATGACTTCGGATGGGCGCATACGCGCGGCGACGGCTTCATGTTTTTGCCCAAAGAGAAGATTCTGGCGACGGGCGACGCGGTCACGAATGGCCCTTGGAACAATGTCGCGGATGCAAATGCCGGCGGCTGGCCGAAAGTGGTTGCGGCGGCGCAGCAGTTGGATGTCCATAGATCTGCGCCAACGAAAGATCTGGATGCTGTTTCTGTACGGCTTTCGCAGCGCACCCGCTCGCCAGGATCTCTGGAATGAGAACCCTGACCTTGTACCCGGTTCCCGCGATCCGGGCGACGCCCTTGGAATCGATATCGATTTGGGTGGACAACGTAGCGGTCATCGCTGTAGTCTAGCGATTTTCCAAGAGCAATGCGCGGAGACGAGGAGCCACCTCGTCGGCAGACGCCACGCGCAAAACCTGGAACCCCGCGGCGATGCCCGAGCGTTCGCCCGCGTCCGAATCTTCGACCACCAGCGGATTCTTCACGGCTAACTCCAAAGCGCCTTTCAGATACGGATCTGGCTCTGGCTTGAGCTTGCCGGCTTCGAGTCCGCAGACGAGCGTCTGAAAGCGGTCGCGGATGCCCGCATGGATCAGCGGAGGCTCCACTTCGTTGCGTCCGCTTGAGGAAACCACCGCCATTGGGATTGCGATTTCCCGAACGATTTCGAGAGTCGCGGGATGGAACGGCAGAACTTCGAGCATCCGCTCACTGAAGCGTTCTTTCTTGCGCGGATATTGTCCGTAGATCTCTTCAAAGTCGAGCGGCGGCGTCTGCGCAGCGCAGAAGAGTTCGATCATCAATTTGTCGGAAATTCCGACGCAGTGGCGGACATAGTGATCCCAGTCCATTTTGAAACCATAGGGCGCGAGGATCTCGCACCAGACCTCGTAGTGGATGGGTTCGCTATCTGCGAGGACACCGTCGAAATCAAACAGGATTGCGTCGAATTTATTCATCTGACACTACGGCCTCAATCGTTTTAGGGGCGTTGCCCTCGAGCCGGTTGTTGACGAAGATGAAACTCGGTTCCTTCTTCGCTTTGGCTCTCTGGATGAGAGATTGCAGGGCTTGGCGGGCAGGAGGGTTTTCATCCTGAATTGTCTCATAGGGGGCGAACTTGTCCACCGCTTCGTCATAGACGCGGCCGTGCCGGAGAAGCGCGCGGACGACCGTGAAATCCGCCGTGAAAGAGTCCTTCAAGGTCATCTGCGTGCCAAGTTCCGGCATCTTGCTCCAGGCGTTGAAGACGTGCGCGACGTTGTGTTGCTTGAGCACGGCGAAGTAGTCTGGCGCAAGAAAATCCGGGTTGCGGATCTCGACTGCGTAGCGAAAGTCAGGGGGGAGTTTGGCGAGAAATGGATCGAGCATTGCGGCGAAGCTTTCGACATCGGGCATCGCGCGGCGGGAGAAGGCTCCAAACTCGAAGAGCAGGACTGCGGTTTGTCGGCGGTAGGGTTCGAGCAACTGCGTGAAAGCCGCTTGGAAGAGATCGGCATTGAGGAAACCGGGGTTGTCCATGTTCGCGCGCGCACCGTAGCGGGGATGCGGCGGGAAGGTCTTGACGGTGATCTCTTCCGGAACCTTGAAGGCATATTGCAACGATCGCGGGGCGGAAGCGAAGAGCTTGCTCCACAACTGTTCCGACGGGAACTGGTAAAAAGTGAAGTCACCACAAACAATGGGAAATGTTTCCGCGAACTCGTTGAGGCACTCCTGTTCGAAGCGCTTCTGAGAGAAGCGTCCGCGAGTGATGTAGCGTTCGCGGTCGTAGATTTGGCCGAGCCAGCCTTCGTATTTCCACGAACTGGTTCCGATCTGGATGCCTTGTCGGCTGAGTTTTTCCAGCTTTCTGGCAAGCGAGAGTTTGTCGAATCCGGGCGGTTCCGGATCGTCGAAGAGCGGCAGCATGTTACCTACCAGGCGTGGGCGACGCGATATCCCCACGGGTCGGCGCCTGCTTCGATGATGCCGCCAGGAACGACACGCACCAGGACAGGCGCGGCGCCGCTATTCCAGCGATCGCGGTATTCAACCACGTGTCCGCGCTTGGTGAGCGCGTCAAACGTCGCACGAGGGATACGTTCGTCCAAGAGCAGATCGCCCAGGTTCCAGGCGTGATTGTCGAAGCTCGATACCAGGTGACGCGTTTGCAGACGAGGCGATTCCACCGCGTTCTCCGCATTCATGTTGAACTCGATCACGTTCAGCAGCAACTGCAGCAGGCTTTGATCCTGATTGTCGCCACCAGGGGTTGACAGCGCGAGGTAAGGCGAGCCATCCTGCTTTGTCACCAGTGTTGGACTCAACGTCACCCGGGGACGCTTGCCTCCCGCCAGTTCGTTGGGATGGCCCGGAATCAACAGAAAACTCTGCGCACGCTGGGTGAGCGGAATGCCAGTGTCACCGACGATCACCGATGGCAGCCACGCGCCCGAGGGCGTAGCCGAAAAGATGAGCCCATCTTTGTCGATGACATCGACACAGGTGGTGTCGCGGGCCATCAGCGCATCGTCGATCTTGATGCGTACCATCGTCGTTTCCGAAGGATGGGTGCCGCCCAGTTTGCCTGGATTGAATCCCATGGCTGCTCGGTCACCGATCAGGGCGCGGCGTTCCGCTGCGTACTCTCGTGAAAGCAGCTTTTCCGAAGGAATCTTGCTGAACTTGGGGTCGCCGTAATAGGTGTCGCGATCGGCATAGGCGAGCTTGAGAGCCTCGGTGAGCTTGTGGATGTACTCGGGCGAGTTGTGGCCCATCTTCTTGATGTCGAAGCCTTCTATGATATTGAGCGCCTGAATCAAAGAAGGCCCTTGGCTCCAGAATCCAGGCTTGTAGACGGTGTATCCGCGATAGGTGGTGGAGAGTGGCTCTTCGAGTTCGAGCTTGAAGGCGGCCATGTCTTCGTAGCGCAGAAGGCCATCGTTCGCTTTGCTGAACGCATCAATTTTGCGGGCGATTTCGCCGCGATAGAAGTAATCGCGAACGGCGTCGATGGCCTGTGCGCGGTTCTTGCCGGCCTTGAGGGCCTTCTTTTCAGCGTCGATCATCGCGCGCAGAGTTCGCGCCGTGTCCGGGCGGCGGAAGACTTCGCCAGGCCGAACGAGCTTGCCATCCGGCATGAAGTGGCGCTTGGAATCGGGCCAGAGTTCGAAGAATTCGCGTGAGCGGGCGATGCTCATATAGCGCATCTCGTCCATCGCCATTCCGTCGGCCAGGTCTACTGAAGGCTGCACGACCTCACTGAACGATTTGGATCCGAACTCGCGAAGTGCGAGCAACCCGGCGTCCACCATGCCGGGAACAAGAGCGGGCATCATCCCTGCGACGGGAACCATGCCCTTGAGCCCACCGGGATCGATCTGCAGCACCTCTCCTTCTTTCAGCGGGCGCTTACGGTAGAAGTCCGCTGTAGCGAGTTTGGGCATGGTACCGATGCCGGCGATCGAATAGACTTTGCCAGTTTGGGTGCGGATGAGGATTGGCGCTTCGCCGCCGAGTCCGAAGTGGGAGTACTCGCCCATCGATCCCGCGAACATGGTGGCGACGCCAGCGTCGACGGCGTTGCCGCCTTGATGGAAGAGTCGCATACCGGCTTCTGCGGAAGTTTCCGCTCCTGCTCCGATTGCGCCGCGTGTGCCTCGAGCCGAGTATTTGGCGGCCATTTCGGGCTGTTTCCGCTGACCGGAACAGAAAGTGGTCACGCAAACCAGCAGAATCGCAAGGCGTCGAAAACCGTACCCGCGAACGACGGGTTCGGCGGTCGAGTGTTGGTGTTCCGATGCTGGCTCGCAAGCCGGACGCTGATCGCTCTTCATTACCAAATATTACAATATGGCTGAATGGATCCTGCTGCTGACGATGTGCCGAAGTCCGAAGACGAGCCGATGCTCTACTGTCCGATCTGTTCGACTCGCCTCGCAAGTCTGAAGTGCAAGCTGTTCTGCGAGAAGTGCGGTTACTACATGAGTTGCTCGGACTATTATTAGAAGACCCATGAAAACTGTTCTCGTTTTTGCCGTTGCCCTCGGTGCCGCTACTTTTGCTGCCGACTACGAAGCCGAAGGCAAACGCTGGTGGAAGCATATCGAGTTTCTCGCAGACGACAAGCTCGAAGGTCGCAATACGGGAAGCGCCGGACACAAGGCCGCCGCGAACTATGTCGCGCAGGAATTCGAACGAGCGGGCCTCAAGGCTGCCGGAGTCAAGGGTTATATCCAGCCCGTTCCGTTTGCTGTGCGTCAGATCGACGAGCCGAACAGCCGCGTGGAAATCATCCCCACGGGCGGAGCGGCGGAGCGGGTGAAGTTCGGCGAAGAGGTGCTGCTGTCGACGCGCGGCGCTTCCGGGGTGGCAGGCGAGCCGATCGAAGCCGAGGTGGTGTTCGTTGGCTACGGACTCACCGTGCCAGATGCGAACTACGACGACTTGAAAGGACTCGACCTGAAGGGCAAGATCGTGGTGATGCTGGCGGGAGGTCCGAAGTCGATTCAGGGCAATCTGCGAGCCCATTTCTCTTCGGAACGAGGCAAGTTTCTAAAGGCGGCAGGCGTGATCGGAACCGTGAACATCGCGAATCCGAAGTCGATGGACATCCCATGGGCGCGTCAGGCGGCTTCGCGATTGCAGCCCTCGATGTCGTTGGCGGACCCGAAATTTGACGAAGGTGGCGGCATGAAGTGCGCGATGTCGTTCAATCCGGAAAAGGCGGAACGGCTGTTCGTCGGCACCGGACATACCTTCAAAGAGATTCTTGCGGCGGCGGATGCGGATCGCGAGTTGCCGAAGTTTTCTTTGAAGCTGAAGCTGCGCGTGAAGACGGCAGCGACTGTTTCGGCGGTGGAATCGCAGAACGTGGTGGCGATGCTTGAGGGATCCGATCGCAAGCTACGTAATGAATACGTGGTGTTGTCGGCTCACATCGATCACCTTGGCAAGGCGCAGGCGGTGGAAGGCGATCGCATCTTCAACGGAGCGATGGACAATGCATCCGGTATCGCCTGGATGCTCGAGACCGCTCGGCGGTTGAAGGAATCGGGCATGAAGCCCAAACGGTCGTTGATCTTTGTGGCGGTGACCGGCGAAGAGAAGGGCCTGCAGGGCTCGAAGTTTTTTGCGCAGAATCCCAGCGTCAAGGGTGCCACAATGGTGGCGGATATCAACATGGATATGGTGCTGCCGCTGTTTCCTCTTCGTTATCTGGAAGTGCAGGGGCTGGGCGAGTCATCGTTAGGCGCGGATATTCGGACGGTGTGCGCGGATCACAAGATCGAAGTGCAGTTCGACAAGGAACCGGATCGCAACCGTTTCATTCGCAGCGATCAATACAGCTTCGTCAAGAAGGGAGTTCCGTCTTTAGCGTTCAAGTTCGGCTGGGTTCCTGGAACTCCTGAGGAGAAGATTTACAAGGATTGGTATCGCGATCGTTATCACGGGTTGAGCGACGATCTGAAGCAACCAGTGGATCTTGCCGGGGCGGGGCAGTTCACGCAGATCCTCTTCGATCTGCTGTCGCGAGTGGCGAATGCGGAACAGCGTCCGCAATGGAATGGGGATAGCTTCTTTAAGCGGTTCGCTGCGGTAGCGACGAATTAAGACGTTGACACGGGAGCGTTGTCGCCGGTCAATGTTCCCAATGCAGCCTGATTCCATCGCAGTGGGTCAGTGCAAGCGATTGCCATCTCAAGGCTGAATTCGTCCAGTGTTTGGGAAAGCCAACGATGCAGCAACCAAGCGGGAATGGCCACGCCCAGTCCCAGCGCCATGGGCACGATCGCCTCGCTCAGCGATTGAACGATGGCGAGAAACATGGTCATCTTGCTCCCGCTGCCGCCACGGAAGGAATGGACGATTCCAATTGCGGTGCCAATTCCACCAATTGACGGTGCAGCACTGGCAATGAACGCGAGCGAGCGGATTCCGCTAGAGAGTTCGCGTCTGGTCCTTAGGGCGGCTTGTTCCATCTTCCATCTCACGGCATTTCTCTGGAGTTTTGTCATCCTTGCGGTAGACACCGGGGGAGCTTGAGAAGTTCCTTGTAAACTGGCAGTGCGTGAAGATCCTCCTTTTCCTCAGCCTTACAGCCTTCGCAGCGGACCGACCAATCGATCGCATCTACGTCTTCGGAGACAGCTATTCGGATACCGGCAACGGTTACGTGGACGGCAACGGACCCACCGCCGTCCACTACTTCGCCGAAGGGCTTGGCATTAAACTGCTGGCCGCCAACGATGCCAAGGCGGACGCCAAGAGCAGTCTCAACTTCGCGGTAAGTGGCGCAGGATCGGGCAAAGGCAACGGCCGGACGGTTGGATCCGCGCGATTGGGCATCGGTATGGAAAATCAAGTCGAGGATTTTGTAGCGAGGGTTCGCGACAAGAAGCTGAAGTTCGACCCCAAGAAGACGTTGTTCTACATTGCTGGCGGGTTGAATGATCGCAGGCTCGAGTCGGCGGAGACAGTGGGTAATCTTGAGGCGCGGATCCGTGTGCTGGCCGGGCTTGGCGCCAAGCGTTTCGCGGTGGCGTTGTTGCCGGCGGCGATTCCGTCATTTCGGGAGGTCGGTTTGCGGTTGAATCCCGCGCTGTCGAAGATTCCTGAGGATCTGAAAGGGATAGAGGTGCGGCTGAGTCAGTGGGGTCCGTTCTTTGACCGCGTGATGGAGAATCCGAAGCAGTTCGGCATCGAGAATACGAAGGATGCCTGCGCGGGACGGGCGATTTTCAACGAGAGCACGACGCCTTGCGCGGATCCTGCGGATCACTATTTTTATCACGCCGGGCACCCGTCGAATGCAGTGCATCGCGCGGTGGGCAAGATGTTGGTGGACGAGTTCAGACAGAAAAAGCGCGGCTTGTGAGGCCGCGCCTGTTTGGGATCTTGGTGGAGGCGGCGGGAATTGAACCCGCGTCCAAGACTGCCTGCTATGAAAAGCCCTACGTGCGTTTCCGATTCTAAGTGTCTCGGTGTGTTCCTAAGGAACCGGCAAGAGCGGAACCCACCCAGCCCGATTGGTTTTCAGCCTTACCGCTCCGGACAGAAGCGTTCAGCCAATCCTACAAGATGACGCCCTGCCTCTTCCGTGCAGGCCCGAAAGAGAGGGCGGCTACTTAGTTAATTAAGCAGCGTACGCAAACTGCGTGTTGTTGGCAGTTATGTTTTTCCAGTCGTTTTACGGGAGCCTGGAACCCGGCACGCCTTCTCACAACACAACAATCCTGTCGAAACCGGTGCGCCCCCTTTCATTTCATAAGATAGCACTCGTGACGATTTGGTTTCGGATTTCTTCAATCGAGTCCGAGATCTCCGCCCGCGAGAGTCTGGGTGCACTTTTTCCCGGCTCACTGCGGTCCGATCCTCACGGACTTGCAGCAACTGACATAGAATCGAAACATGGTTCGGATGTCTTTTGCTGCTTTCGTCTTGACGGCTGGCTTCGCGTTGGCGGATGACCGCTCGGCTGCGGCCCAACAGGTACTCAAGAGAAACTGCCTCATTTGCCATGGATCCGCCATGCAGTCTTCGGGCTTGGACCTGCGGACGCGTGAGGCGATGCTTCAGGGCGGTGAACGCGGCGCGGCACTAAAACCCGGCGATGCTGCAAATAGCAAAATCTATCGCTTTGCTGCGGGAATCGATCAGCCGTCCATGCCTCCTGGCAAGAAGCTCGGCGACGCCGATCTCGCGATTTTGAAAAGCTGGATCGATTCCGGCGCGAATCTCGATGCGGTCGTGAGTTCGGTGAACGAAGATCCGAGAGCAGCTTTGGCGAAGCTGGAAGATCGCCCGATCACGGAAGAAGAACGCAAATTCTGGTCGTTCCAACAAGTGAAACGGGTCGAGCCTCCAGCAGCCGGAAACCCGGTGGACGCGTTTCTCAACGCCGCCTGGAAGGCGAAGGGCTTGAAGGCCTCGGCAAAAGCGGACAAGCGCACGCTCATCCGTCGCGCCTATCTGGATGTCATCGGCATCCCGCCGTCCGCCGAAGAGGTAAACGCATTCCTGGCGGATGCATCCACGAACGCGTTCACAAACATCGTTGAGCAGTTGCTGGCTTCGCCCCATTATGGCGAACGCTGGGGCCGTCACTGGCTCGACTTGGCTCGGTATGCGGATTCCAATGGTTATGAAACCGATCGCGACCGCCCAAATGTGTTTCGCTATCGCGACTGGGTGGTGAGCGCCTTCAATCAGGACATGCCCTACGATCGCTTTCTGAAGATGCAGCTTGCAGGCGACGAATACGCTCCGGGCACTGTAGAAGCGAAGATCGCGACAGGGTATGTGTACCTGGGTCCTGAGGCGAACGTTCGCAACGAACAGACCCGCATGGATGAATTGGACGATATCCTTTCGACCACCTCGCAAACGATGTTCGGCATGACGGTGGGATGCGCTCGATGCCACAATCACAAGTTCGATCCGATTCCGCAGAAGGATTATTACCGTATGCAGGCGGTCTTCTTTCCCTCATCGAGCAAAGATCTGCCGATCGTTGCGGACGAAGCGATGAAGAAGCACGAAGCGGCGTTGAAAGCCTGGCGTGCGCGACTGGAGCCTGTTGAGGCGGAGCTTAAGACTCTGCAGGCCTCCTATCGAGCCAGGATCCGCGGCGAAAAGATCGTTGAGCTTCCTGACTTTTACCAACTTGCATTGAAGACACCCCCAGAGAAGCGCTCGGAAGGGCAGCGTTTGAACGCACTGCAAGTAGAAAAGACGCTCGGTGTTTCGCGCGGCGAAATCGAGTGGATCATGACTCCACAGGATGCCGCGAAGCAATGCCATCTCATCGAGAAGATCACGCTGATCCAGAATGAAAAGCCCGAGGTGGATACGGCGTTCGCGACGATTGAGAAGGATGGCGGTAAACCACTCGAATCGCACTTCCTGCACCACGGCAGCCTTGGCAACAAGGGCTCTGTGATGAAGCCCGGTGTGTTGAGCGTGGCGACTGAGAAAGACTTCGACTTCCCCACGCCGGATCCCACAGCGACATCCAGCATGCGACGCAAAACCTTTGCGGAATGGGTTACTTCGCCGCGCAATCCGTTGACCGCCCGCGTGATGGTGAACCGAATCTGGCAGCATCATTTCGGTGAAGGCATTGTGCGGACGCCTTCGAACTTTGGCAAGACCGGCGAACGGCCCACGCATCCTGAGTTGCTCGATTGGCTTGCCAGCGAGTTTGTGGCCAAGGGTTGGAGCATGAAGGCGATGCACCGGATAATGCTCACCTCCGATGCCTATCGGATGGCGAGCGACGATGTTGCGGATAATCGGAAGATCGATCCGGATAACCGCATGAACTGGCGTCAAGCGCGCCGTCGTATGGAAGCTGAGATTCTACGCGACAACATATTGTCGACGGCCGGGTCTCTGGATCTCAGGATTGGCGGGCCCGGTGTTTTTCCCTTTATCGATCCGGCGCTTTTTGCTTCCAGTTCACGGCGTACTTGGCCGGGCAGGCCCGAAGACGATACATCGACCTTCCGTCGTAGCATCTACGTCTACTCGAAGCGAACGATTCCGTTGCCGATGTTTGAGCTGTTCGACAAGCCGGATACGAATCTCGCGTGTTCGCGCCGCAACCGATCCACGATCGCCACGCAGTCGTTGATCCTCATGAATTCCGGTTTTGCGATGCATCAGGCGAAGCTGTTCGCGGCTCGCGTGGAACGCGAAGTTGGCACAAGCGATCGCAGGGCGCAGATCGAACGGGCTTACGAAATCGCTCTCGGACGCAAGCCCTCATCCCGTGAGATCGATCTGGCGCAGAGCTTTCTGAACAACAACCCTACGGGACTGGTGGACTTCTGCCAGACCATCTTCAACCTGAACGAGTTTGCGTACATTTTATGATCGACAAGAGATTTTGGTCGCGCAGAGAGCTTTTGAATCGGTGTGGCGGTGGCATTGCCGGCTTGGCGATGTCCGATCTGGCGAAGGGCGCGTCGACGAATCCGATGACGCCCAAGGCTCCGCATTTTGCAGCGAAGGCGAAGGCTGTGATCTCGATCTTCTGCTATGGCGGCGTGAGCCAAGTGGATACGTTCGATCCGAAGCCCGAACTGAAGCGTCGCGCAGGCGAGGCGATGTCAGGCAAAGGCAACGTCGTGGTCTCGCAAGGCCATCCGGGTGGGCTGCTGCCGTCGCCGTGGGAGTTCAAGAAGTACGGCCAGTGCGGCATGGATGTCTCGTCGTTATTTCCGCACGTCGGGGGCATGGCGGACGACATCTCGTTCATCCGCTCGATGTACTGCGTCTCGAACGACCACGCGCCGGCTCTCTTCCAGATGAACACCGGTTTCATCCTCACCGGACATCCTTCGATGGGCTCGTGGATCACCTACGGCCTCGGCAGCGAGAACGAGAACCTACCTTCTTTCGTCGTATTCACCGACTGGCGCGGAGGCCCTATCGGAGGCGCTCCGAACTGGGGCAACGGCTTCATGCCTGCGGCTTATCAGGGCACCCCGTTCCGTTCGAGTGGAGATCCGATCGTGGATCTACGTCCGCCGGCCGAGATGACGCCGGATCGTCAACGTAAGTGGCTCGACCTTTTGGGTAAGCTGAACGAAGAGCATTTGACAAAGAATCCCGAAGACAACGAATTCACGGCGCGGATCGCCGCGCATGAACTCGCTTATCGCATGCAGACGCACGCGGTGAAGGCCGTTGGATTGGAACAGGAATCCGACGTCACGCAAAAGCTTTACGGTCTAGATGAGCCGGATACCGAATACTTTGGCAAGCAATGCCTGATGGCGAGGCGTCTGGTGGAACGCGGCGTCCGCTATGTGCAGATCTATTCCGGTGGCGGCAACTTTACAGAGAGCTGGGATGCCCACTTCGATCTCGAGCTCAATCACGGCATGCACTCGAAGGAAACCGACAAGCCGATCGCAGGTCTGTTGCGCGATCTCAAGGGCAGGGGATTGCTCGACTCGACGATCGTGATCTGGCATGGTGAGTTTGGACGCATGCCGATTTCACAGCGCATGAACGGGCGCGATCACAACCCCTACGGCTTTACGGTCTGGCTGGCGGGTGGTGGTATCAAGGGTGGACAAATTGTTGGATCCACCGATGAGTTTGGCTACAAGGCGGAAGACAATCGCAAGTCGGTCAACGATCTGCACGCGACGATTTTGCACCAGATGGGGCTGCACCACGAGAAGCTCACGTATCCCTACAACGGTCGTGACTTCCGGTTGACCGATGTCTCCGGAAATCTGATCGAAGAAATAATATAAGAAACTTTCTGCACGTCCAAAGAACCCGCGCGGTGCCGAGCGGGTTCCTCCACCGGACCCAGAAGACTACTCAACAACGATACGAACCGGCTGTTCCGCCAACTTTGGATCCACCCCGGCGGTGAGGATCATCAGCCGGAACCTTCCTTTGATTCCAGGCGGTATCTTGAACGTCACTTCGGTTTCGGTCTGTTTGAGGATCTCGACCTTCACGTCGTCGGTGCCGTTTGTGAGATACAGCTCAGCGAGGTGTTTGGTTGTCAGTCGCTCGCCGGTTGCCACGACGATATCATCGGGGTGGGCCGAATCGGGCGCTATAGAATGGAGCAGAGAGCGGACCTCGTCCCCTTTTTCGTCCGCACGGAGCAGTGCCGCCGTGCCGACGGACAGGATGAAAAACGTTACGAGAGCAGATAACCATCTGATTGACCGCATTTTGTTGCCTCCTTACACGTTCATAGATACTGCACGTTGGATGCCAAGAAAAACGGGTGATTTGGGGAGAAGTCGCTGCCTCTTGCCCCAACTGTGTGGGTCATTCGGGTGAAAAGAGCCAACGAGTGTGATATACACTGAAATCAGTGGCGAGACTTCTTCAAGCGCTGATGCTGGTCGCAGGACTTTTATGGTCCAGCGTTTGCGTTGCGCAGTGCCGCGTGTCGCCATCGCAAGCAACTGCGAAAAAACACAGCAAGACGCTTCATCCTTGTCATCAGCAGGAACAGGATCCTGCACAGGACGATCGCAAGGATGAAGGTTGCTCGATTTCTTATACCACCGATGCCGAGAAATCGACCGACACCGCAGTGGATTTCGCTTTGCTTTCTGCTCTTGAACCCGTCACTCTCCTGTCGATCGCGATTTACGATCCACGTTTTGTCGAGATCCGGATCGCCACGCGTCCATCTGATTCCGTATCCATTCTCCGCATCTGATCTCTTTCCCGTGTATTCGCTTTTCAGCAATTCATAGAGAAGGGGTGTCTTGTATGTTGGTCAGTCTTCTGATCGCTCTTGCCTGCGCGCAAGAGCCCGTTGTCAGCGTCGACGCCTTGGTGGCGGAGGCATTGGAAAAGAATCCCGAGATTCAAGCCGCACAGAAGCGTGTGGAAGCGGCACTGCTGCGTCCGAGCCAGGTCTCGAGCCTGCCGGATCCGATGGTGTCGCTGATTTCGAACAGCGTCAAATATCCTCTGCCGGGCTTTGGCGTGGGTCGCGAGGTGATCGCAAATATTGGAGTGATGGCGTCGCAGGGTATCCCTGCGCCGGGCAAGCTGAAGCTACGCGCGGACGTTGCTTACAAGGACGCGGAGATGGAGCGTGAGCAGTTCCATACCGTCGAGTTGAACGTTGCGACTCGCGTCAAGACGGCTTACTACAAGCTCTCGTATGCGCAGACCGCGCGACGGATCCTTGAGAAAAATCGCGAACTGCTGCAGCAGATTCTGCGTGTCACCGAGGCTCGCTATACGGTGGGCAAGGCCGCACAGCAGGATCTGTTCAAGGCGCAGATGCAGTTGAGTGTGCTCGAAACCAAGGTGCTGCGATTGACGCAGGAGTCGCGGATGGCGCAACAGGAAATCGGCGCGGTATTGGGGCATGCGTTCAATGGAACCGCAGCCGAACTGAAAGCCTTCGTCTTCCTCGACACTCTCGATGAGTTGGCACAAGCGGCCGATGCGCATTCACCGATTTTGGCGCGCGAGCGGAAGTCGATTCAGAAGATGGAAGTGGCTGTGAATCTGGCACGAAAAGATTACCAGCCAGACTATACGTTTTCGGCTGGCTACTACAACATGGGGCTGATGGCACCGATGTTCATGCTGCGTGCCGACATCAGCCTTCCGGCGTTCTACTTTCGCAAACAGCGGCCAGCGGTAGCCGAGGCGGTGACAAATGTCCGCGAGGCGCGGCATGTCTATCAAGCCGCCGGGCAATCTCTGCGCTTGAAGATTCAAGACGACTATCTTGCGGCGACAACCGCGGACAAGTTGCTGCGGATTTATTCGGAAACGGTGATTCCGCAAGCAGGTTTGGCATTGGAGTCATCGCTTGCGTCTTATGAAACCGGTACGGTGGACTTTCTGTCGGTGCTTTCGAACTTCACTTCGGTATTGGAGTTCGAAATGAACTACGCGGATGAACTTCGCAACCTGCATCTAGCTGCGGTACGGCTGGAAGAATCCACGGGAAAGAAGCTGGTGCAATAGCCATGCGTCACATCAGGATTCTGTTCTTCGCGTTGATTGGCTTGATCGTTTTCGGCAGCGGCTATCTGTTTCGGCAAGTGCAGGAACGTCCGCAGGAAAAGAAGACACTGTCGTTCGCAAAGCACGATTACTATTGCCCGATGCATCCTCATATCCATTCCGATAAGCCGGGCAACTGCCCGGTTTGCGGGATGAAGTTGGTGGAGCGCAAGGCGGGCGTAACATCGCAGGAACCTGGCATCCAGGTTTCCACCGACAAGCAACAGTTGATTGGAGTGAAATCCGGTTCCGCGGAAGTAACCACCGAGGCTCGCGACATTCACGCGCAGGGCAAGGTCACTTATGACGAGACGGCGATCAGCCACGTGCATTCTCGGGTGGAGGGCTGGATCGAGGACGTATTTGTCAATTTTACCGGCAAGTGGGTGCGGCGGGGGCAGCCGATGCTGACCATCTATAGCCCTGAGATGCTGGCGTCGCAACGCGAGTTGCTGCTGGCCGCGAAGGCCCGAAAGGTGTTGGAAAAAAGCACCGTTCCGGGAACGGCGAACCAGACAGAGGCGATGTTCGAAGCGGCCAAACGGCGCCTGGAGTTCTGGGAGTTTGGCGGCCCGCAGATCGAGCAGATCCTGGCGTCGGGCGAGCCAATTCGGTACTACACACTCTATGCGCATCACAGCGGCTACGTGACCGAGCGCAAGGCGTTTCCGCATCAGAAGGCGACGCCGGACATGGAACTGTACACCATCGTCGACTTGAGCAAAGTCTGGATTGTGGCCGATATCTTTGAAAGCGATGCCGCGCTGGTGCGCCCGGGGCAGAACGCGAAGGTTTCGCTTTCGTACATGCCCGGGCAGAGTCTCAATGCGAGGGTCGCGTTTATCCAACCAGAGGTGGATCCGACCACCCGCACGATCAAGGTGCGGCTGGAGGCTGCGAATCCGAACCAACAATTAAAGCCTGAAATGTTTGTGGTGGTGGATCTGCGAATTCCGTCTGCGCCGATGCTCACGGTTCCGGCAGAAGCGGTACTGGATTCCGGTACGAAGAAGACGGTCTTCATCGATAAGGGCAACGGTCGCTTCGAGCCGCGCGCAGTAGAGATCGGCGATCGCCGCGATGGGCGGATCGTGATCACCCGGGGGCTCAACGCCGGTGAAAAGATCGCGGTTTCCGGCGTATTTTTGCTCGATTCGGAATCCCAACTGAAGTCGGCCATTGGTGGGTCGAAGCCGTGATTGACGCGATCATCGAGTATTCCGCACGCAACAAGTTTCTGGTATTTCTGCTGACCGGCTTTCTGATGCTGGCGGGCTATTGGTCGATGCGGTCGATTCCGCTCGATGCGATTCCCGATCTTTCCGATACGCAGGTGATCATCTATTCGCGGTGGGATCGCAGTCCCGACATTATTGAGGATCAGGTGACGTACCCACTGGTGACAGCGATGCTGGGTGCGCCGCGCGTGAAAGCTGTGCGCGGGTTTTCTGACTTCGGCTATTCGTACGTTTACGTGCTGTTCGAAGACGGCGTCGATATCTACTGGGCACGTTCGCGAGTGCTTGAGTATTTGTCGGCAGTGCAGTCTCGACTGCCGGCGGAGGTGAAGACTGAGTTGGGTCCGGATGCGACGGGCGTTGGCTGGGTGTTTCAATATGCGCTGCAGGATACGTCTGGCAAGCACTCGTTGGCCGAGTTGCGATCGGTGCAGGATTGGTTTCTGCGTTATCACTTGAAGGCAGTTCCCGGTGTGGCGGAGGTTGCACCGATTGGCGGTTTCGTCCGGCAGTATCAGGTGAACGTGGATCCGAGAAAGTTGCAGGCATTCAACATTCCGATCGCGGAAGTGGTGGAAGCGGTTCGCAAGGGCAACAACGATGTCGGTGGAAGGCTATTGGAGTTCGCCGGCGCAGAGTATATGGTGCGGGGACGAGGCTATGCGAAATCCACCGAAGATATCGGCGACATCGCGTTGCTGCGCAATGCCAGTGGGATTCCGATCAAGATCCGCGATGTGGGGACGGTGACGTTGGGTCCTGAGATACGGCGTGGAGTCACGGATCTCGACGGCACGGGCGATGTGGTGGCGGGCATCGTGGTGATGCGTGAGAAAGAGAATGCGCTGGCGGTGATCGAACGGGTGAAAGAGAAGCTGAAAGAGATCGAACCGGGGCTGCCCAAGGGAGTCAAGGTCATCACGACTTATGACCGGTCTGAATTGATCTTGCGCGCGATCGATAATCTTAAGGACACACTGCTCGAAGAGTTGATCATCGTTTCGTTGGTGATTTTGCTGTTTTTGTGGCATCCACCGAGTGCGGCGATTCCTATCTTCACGATTCCCGCGGCTATTCTGATCTCGTTCATTCCGATGAAACTGATGGGCATCAGTGCGAACATCATGTCGCTGGGAGGCATTGCGATCGCGGTGGGCGCGATGGTGGACGCGGCGATCGTCGTGGTCGAGCAGACGCACAAGAAGCTTGAAGAGTGGGATCGCGGCGGACGCATTGGCGACTACGAGCGGGTGGTGATCGACGCGGTGAAACAGGTGGGCGGCCCGAGCTTCTTCGCCCTTCTGGTGATTGCGGTGTCGTTTCTTCCGGTGCTGACCTTGGAAGCGCAAGAGGGCCGGTTATTCAAGCCGCTCGCCTATACGAAGAACTTCGCGATGGTGGTTGCGGCGGTGCTCGCGATTACTCTGGATCCGGCGATGCGCCTGATGTTTTCGATGAAGAAAACCAGGATTCTTTCGGAAGAGGCGCATCCGATCAGTAGATTTCTGATGCGGGTCTACGATCCGGTGTGCAGGCTGGCGCTCGAGTACAAGTGGGTGGTTGTGGCAGTGGCCGTTATGATGATATTGGTGACGATTCCCGCATATATGCGGCTGGGCAGCGAGTTCATGCCCGCTTTGGACGAAGGGTCGTTGCTGTACATGCCATCCACGCTGCCGGGGCTTTCGGTGACGGAGGCGCAACGGCTGTTGCAGGTGCAGGGGCGGATTCTGCAGCAGTTTCCGGAAGTGGATCGCGTGTTCGGAAAGGCAGGCCGCGCGGAGACGTCAACGGATCCGGCACCGTTGTCGATGATGGAAACGACCGTGTCGCTGAAGCCGCGTTCGCAATGGCGTCGCGTCGATACATGGTATTCGGAGTGGGCTCCGGAATGGATGCAGCGCGTTTTCCGTCATGTGACGCCGGACCGCATGTCCACGCAGGATCTGGTTGCCGAACTCGACAAGGCATTGCAAATTCCAGGCACGTCGAATGCCTGGACGATGCCGATCAAGGCACGCATCGACATGTTGACGACGGGCATCCGGACGCCGGTGGGCATCAAGGTGTTTGGCGCGGATACGGCGCAGATTGAAGCGGTGGGCGGCAAGCTCGAGAAGCTGTTGGTGAACGTTCCAGGAACGCGCAGTGTGTTCGCGGAACGCACCTCGGGCGGTTACTTCCTGGACTTCGACTGGAAGCGCGATGAGCTCGCGCGCTATGGCTTGTCGATTGACGATGCCCAGTCCGTGGTGATGTCGGCGATTGGCGGCGACAACGTCACAACGACGATCGAAGGCCGCGAAAGGTATCCGGTTAACGTTCGTTACGCGCGCGATTTCCGAAGCGATATCCCGGCGCTGAGCCGTGTGTTGGTACCGGTGAAGGGCATGCAGATCCCGCTGGCGCAGTTGGCAGAAATCAAGATACGAAGCGGTCCGTCGATGTTGCGTAACGAGAACGGAATGCTGACGGGTTACGTATACGTCGATGTTGCAGGTCGCGATATCGGCTCGTATGTAGACGAGGCGAAGCGCGTGGTTCGCGACGGCTTGCAGTTGCCTGCAGGATATACGGTGCATTGGAGCGGACAGTACGAAGCGATGGAACGTGTGCGCGCGAGGCTGTGGATTGTCGCACCGATGACTTTGTTACTGGTGTTGCTGTTGCTTTATCTGAATACGAGGTCGCTCGCCAAGACAAGCATCATTATGCTCGCGGTTCCGTTCTCGGCGATCGGCGCGATCTGGCTGTTGTATGCACTTGGTTACGACATGAGCATCGGTGTTTGGGTTGGGTTGATTGCGCTGTTGGGTGTGGATGCGGAGACTGGCGTCTTCATGCTGCTGTATCTCGATATCGCCTATCAGGACGCGAAGCCGAGGTCGGCAACAGAACTTCGCGAGGCCGTAGTTCATGGCGCGGTGAAGCGCATCCGACCGAAGTTCATGACCGTCGCCACAATGTTTGTGGGGTTGGCTCCGATCATGTGGTCCACCGGTGCCGGCGCGGATGTGATGAAACGCATTGCAGCTCCGATGATTGGCGGCATCTTTACTTCGTTCCTGTTGGAACTGATTCTTTATCCCGTAATTTATGAGGTGTGGAAATGGCACTCGGAAGTCAAATCGCTTTCGTTGCAGCAACCGTCTTAACGTTGGGCGCAGAGACGCTGACATATGAGATCCGGGGCGGCGGCACGCTCAAGGTAGACGAGCAGGGCATAGTGTTTCGCAAGCAGGTGAAGAAGAAACGCGAGGAGTTGCGAGTCTGGTCTTATGATCATTTGCAAGAGGTGAAAGTTAGCGACAACAAGCTGCTGTTGGTGACGTACGAGGATTCACCGCGTTGGAAGCTGGGTCTGGATCGCGCGTTCGCGTTTCAATTGGCAGATCCGCAGAAGAACTTTCGTGCGGTCTATGACTTGCTTCATGCGAAGCTTGACCAGCGCTTCGTTTCCGCTCTGGCCGAGGTTCCGGCTGAGTTTGAATGGAAGGTGCCGGTGAAGAAGCTTGGACTGGTGAAGGGATCCGAGGGCACGCTTTATGTGGCGACGGATCGTATTGTCTATCATTCCGCTCTACTAGGCGAATCGCGAACCTGGCGCATGAAAGATTTGGAGAACGTGAATTCGAGTGGTCCTTTTGAGTTGACCTTGACGACGCATGAGCGGGCGCGCGCAAGTTACGGCAGCCAGAAAGCTTTCAACTTTCGTTTAAAAGAGGCGGTGGATCAACAGCGCGTCGATGCACTCTGGCGGCGATTGGCAAAGTTACCCTAGAGTTCATGCGCTGCGTTGGTTTGCTTGTGTTTGGGGTTGCGTTGGCATCCGCCCATCCGATGGGGAATTTCAGCGTATCCCATTACGCCCGCCTTGAGCCCCATGCGGCGGGCGTGAAGATCAGCTACGTGGTCGATCTGGCGGAACTGCCGTCGTTCGAACTGACGCAGAAGTGGGGCATCAAGCAGGATGCTTCGATGGATGAGCTTCGCACAAAGGCTGCGGCCGATGCCGAGGAGTTGGGCCGCGGATTGCGCTTTAGCCGAGGTGCGCTTCGATTGATTTCGAGTGAACTGCAGCGAGGCGATGGCGCCGGGGCGATGGCGGTGTTCCGGATCGCCGCACACTACGAACTCGCCGCGCCGCCTACCTCGTAGGCGAGCGCGGAACGGCGAAACACGCGATTCTGCTGGGT
>CAZCPL010000055.1:0-809 GCA_964500255.1 uncultured Solibacteraceae bacterium
GCGATTCGCGACTGCGCCGTACATCTGGCTGCCGGTCTTGCTGGTACAAGCCGAGTGGCTTGGGCATTTGCTGGTGTTCCGGCGGATGTGGTTCGTTAACGGCTAATTTCGCGCTCGAACTCGCTCTTGGCCTTGGCGCGCGATCCCGGATCGTTGATCGCCCAGTCGTAGTCGAAGTACTTCATGCGCGGACTCGCTGGAAGCTTATCGAGAGCTGATTTCAGTTCAGGCTTCGCGTAGATCTTCGCGAAGTCGATCAACGAAGCAGCCGTCCACTTGAAATCGCCTTCATACCATTTAAAGATTTCGGACATCGTGACGGTGCTGTCTTTCACGTAGACGTTGCGCCGTTCATTGACAAATTGGCGCGCGCCTGCGTCGAGCAGACGTTCGAGATTCGCGACCGTGAAGGCCTCGGCGGCAAGCTTGGGACAACTCAACGACGCGCAGACGATCGCAAAGTGGATCCGCGGCTCTTTGTATCTCTCGCTGCGGATGATCTTGTTCTCCAGATCGGTGAGGCTGATCTTGCGGCCGCCCATTCGAAAATCACTGTGTCGAAAGAAGGCGAAGACCAACCCCAGATCGCGCACGCTCTTTGTCGGATATCCCTTCACGACACCGGCCGTCGTGAACCCGTTGTAGGCGTTGATGTAGTAGGCGAGTTCATCCGCTTTAGACGGAAACTGCGCGGGCTGGTTCTCAGGGCTCACTTCCCCCAGCCACTTTACATAAGCATCGAGATCGGCGCGGTCGGTCTTCAGCGCGGCGTAGTTCACTTCGCCCACCGCGTTGACGTGCTTCTTCAC
>CAZCPL010000055.1:819-13915 GCA_964500255.1 uncultured Solibacteraceae bacterium
GTGCTGGCCGAACGCGGCGGCAACCGCGAACAGGCTAATCGCCAATAATCTTGACCAGCGCGCGTTTGCGGCGGTCGCCATCGAACTCACCATAAAAAATCTGCTCCCAAGGACCGAAGTCCAACTTGCCATTCGTCACCGCCACTACCACTTCGCGACCCATGATCTGACGCTTCATGTGAGCGTCGGCATTGTCCTCGCCCGTGCGGTTGTGGCGATATTGCGAGACCGGTGCGTGCGGCGCGAGTTTTTCGAGCCATCGATCGTAGTCATGATGCAGGCCGCTCTCGTCGTCATTGATGAACACCGATGCGGTGATATGCATGGCGTTGACGAGCGCGAGCCCTTCATGGATGCCGGATTCGCGAAGGCATTCCTCGATTTCCGGCGTGATGTTGACGAACGCACGGCGGCCTTTCACCTGAAACCAGAGTTCCTTGCGGTAGCTCTTCATGTTTCTATTGTGCGATGTCGCGCTGAGGACGAGGAATCCCCCTTTCGCATGTCAGGGCCGAGGTGGACAGGACTCTGCGGTGTGCGGATCGTGATGAATGCCTTCAACAAGTCGAGCTACGCTCGTTGGCATCATGATCACGCTCGTGCCAAGGGTGTCCGACTTCACTACCTGGACTGGGGCGGGAGCGGCGAAGCGATTCTCTTCCTGACGTCGCGTGGCGGAACCGCCGATGACTTTCATCCGCTTGCGATCGGCTTGACGGATCGCTATCGCGCACTGGGATTGACGCGCCGAGGCCAAGGACAGTCGGAAAAACCGGCTTCTCACCTCTACGACATTCCACGCTGGTTAAAGATATCCGGGCTTTTCTGGATGCGATGAAGATCGAACGGGTAAGCTTGATTGGCTACTCGCTCGCAGGCAACGAGCTCACGGAATTCGCGATTCGCTATCCGAACGAGTTCGCAAACTCGTCTACCTGGACGCTGCCTACGATCTGGGGCGCAACAAGGAATTGGGCCGTAAAGGCGACGTATTGCCGTGGCGTTTCGACGATCCGGTAACGGCGGAATTGGTGGCGCGTTCAGATGAGTACCTCCCTGACTACAGGCGGATCCGGGCGCCGGCAATTGGCGTTCTTGTGACCTCCGCAAGCGCCTCGGCTCGATGCCGCGCTGCAGGCCAAACTGCTGCAGTGGTGGTTCGACTACGGCAAACCGTACCGTCGCGAGCAGATCGAGAAGTTTCAACGCGAGATGAAGAAACATCGCGTGTTGGAACTGCACGGCACGACGCACGGCAGCTTCATCTTCGAACCAAAACACCAGAAGATTCCGATCGCGGAAATTCTTCGTTTTCTCGCCTAGGATTTCGTAAAGAGTTTGTTCGTTTATACCTCATGCCCAGCACCTTCCCGATACGGAATCTTTGCTTGACCGCTCGATCGTCGGCAGATCGACAGTGGGGGTATCAATGACTTCGAAGCGGGTAGCTGTTGGATTCAAACGATTCAAACAGGGGGGGCATCGTGTTGGATTGCACCTATTGGAGGCCGCCTTTTAGAAAGTGCTGACGCTCGACTATAATTCGTCGTTTTCTACCGTGACTATTGCAGGGCTTGCTCGTCAAGCTATAGTGATTCACATGCGCCCCGTTTTTTTCGCTCTCGCCGCTTTTGCTGTTGCTTTTGCGGAACCCAACTGGCCCCAATGGCGCGGCTCGGGGGCGGCTGGAGTTTCCGATGAGAAGAAACTGCCATTGGAATGGGGCCTGGAAAAGAACATCGCGTGGAAGACCGAGATCCCCGGGCGCGGCGTATCGTCGCCCGTCGTGTGGGGCGAGCATCTTTTTCTCACCACCGCCATCGAAGGCGAGAAGGTGGAAGGCGTCAAGCCTCCGGTTCATAAGCTCGAAGGCACGGTTTTTCGCCATCCGGATTCCAGGGGCGCCGACACCAAGCACAAACTAGTCGTACTGGCGATCGATCGCAAGAGCGGCAAGATCCTGTGGGAACGCACCGTCTATGAAGGCTTGGTTTACGACGAGTATCACAACAAAGGCAGCTATGCTGCGCCCACGCCAGTAACCGACGGCAAGCACGTCTACTTCTATTTCGGCACCGGCGGACTCTACGCCTTCGACTTCAATGGCAAGCTCGCCTGGAAGCATGAGATGGGCAAGCTGGGATCGATTGGGATGGGTCCGGGGACGTCGCCTGTGCTCGATGGCAACCACATCCTGCTGCAGTGCGATCAGGAAGATGGCGAGGGTTCGTTTTTGATGGCGGTGGATAAACGCACCGGCAAGACCGCTTGGAAGACCGAACGCAAGAACGGCGCGGCTTGGGCGACTCCTCTTCTGCATAAAGATGGCAAGCGCAGTGAGTTGATCGCCAGCGGGCTCGAAACGACGATTGCTTACGATCCCGCGACGGGCAAGGAACTGTGGCGCGGTCCGGGGCTCGATGGCAACGCGGTGCCGAGTTCGGTGATGGGCCATGGAATGGTTTATGTGAACACGGGATATCCGAAGAAGAATACGCTGGCGTTCAAGCTGGGCGGTAATGGCGAAGTGAAAGAGGTCTGGTCTTATAAAAAGGGCGGTGCGTACATCACCTCGCCGCTACTTTACGGCGACTATCTGTACCTTTCCACGGACAAGGGGATCCTGACTTGTCTGGACGCGAAGACCGGTGATGTGAAGTATGAGAATGGGCGTCCAACAGGGCCTTCCACGGTGATTTCGGCGATGGTGGCGGTGGATGGCAAGATCCTGTTGACGAACGATGAAGGCGATACGTATGTGATCAAGGCGGGCCCTGCGTTTGAGATTTTGGGAAAGAATTCGGTAGGCGAAGCGGTGCAGGCGTCACTGGCGCTGGCGAATGGATCGATTTACATTCGAGGTGCGAAGCATCTGTTTTGCATTCGATAGAGGCTTTGCCGGACGCTGCTAGGCGTACAACTCACGAAAGAGTCTCACATGGTAGAGTTCGTGTCCGGCGATGATGCCAGATCCAGGCGGTGCAAAGTAACCCATCACATCCAGAATGAGATGTGCCCTGTCCGTCGCCTAAAAGTTGACCGATCCGCTAGTTCCGCTTGCAAAGATCCCGCCGTTCGCCAGAATCTTGCCTACGGGCAACGCCGACGGGGTGGTTAGCGTGAAGTTGTTCAAAGTAGACACCACGGGCCTTGGCGAACCCGTTGGAAACACCGTCATGAAGCCCAGCGCTTCCCCCTTGAAAGTTGGCCAAGCCGCATCGAAAGGCTGGACCGTCGAATTCAGGGAGAAGGCCTTGGCGGTCGACGGAATTCCGCATCCGGAACTCGGTATCGAGAACGCACGCGTTGAGTTGCCCGCAAGCACCGGTCTACCGTAGACGCCGCTGGCATTCCGCGGTGTCCGCCACCCTGCACGGTGTCACGGGATAGAACATCGGTTTATGGTCGTCAAATTCAGCCCTGCCATCGCGGGAGTCTTGAGTGGCATGGTCTACGTCTACGATGGCCTTTACAAGGGGATGTCAGACCTCAGTGAGGTGCTCGGCGGGCCGGCCCTCGTCTTCGAAACCGGCAACTGTAAACCATCTGGGTTCTCGCCACTGGTTATCGCCTGGGGCCAAACCGGGATTGCCGACGGAGTGATCGATTGCGTCAATGGAGATGCTTTCGCGAGCCCGCCGCGAATCACCTCTTCATGGCCCGGCCATTTCCCTTCTGAACACAATCGCCAACAAAAGCGCTAATACCCGCGTGGCTTCCCCGTCCGATCACTACCGCCAGTGACCCGGTTGCTCGTACTCTTCATAGCCCAGCCGATACGCATCGTTACAGTGAGGATCGCATCGGACTTTTCCACGCACTCAACTTCGGACCGCTCGAAAAGGGCCGCGAATGCGTTCGTCCAGGCGGCTCATTTGTGCTGGCAGTGGAGTTTTCGGATCCGCCCCGCGCGCGGGCCGTCATAGGCTTCGCAGTCAAATTGGGCGAGCGCGGTCTCGCCCGTTCCCTACTTGCCGCCTTCCTGCAGTATGACCCGAAACATGAACAGGCTCTTCTCTGGTATGCAGCCTTGGCCGAAACGCCCGAGGAAGGCATACGAATTCTCGAACAGCTTCTCCGCTTGCGCCCTTACAATCAGCGAGCCAAGTCCACGCTCGACACCCTGCGTCTGAATACTCAGGCGAACTCCAAGGGGAGCGGCCACTACCGGGATTCGGAGTCCGCTCCGCCACCTCCCGTCACCACCAACCGGGCTGTGGTTTGCGCTCTGTGCCAGTGGCAGGATGTCGGATCTCCGCGGCGGCGCGCCAGATGCGGCGTCGTCTTCGACATCGGCGGCCTGCCTGCCGGCGCTTTCGGAACATCAGGCGGCCAACGAACAGCTACTCCTCGCCGGGGTGCAGCGTTGGGAGCAGAGCGAACGCCATACCAAGAGCTTCGAGGGACAGATCAATCTCGCGCGGGCATACCTCAATCTGTATCGCTCGAACGACGCCCAAGGCCACATGCGAAAGGCAGTCGAACCGCGGCCCGGCGACCCAAGGTTCGCCGCACCCTCGAACAGTTGCGGGCTCGAAAACTGGTATTGGCCGTGGACGATTCCATTACCGTCCGCCGAATCGTTTCGATTATTCTCGGAGGCAACGGGTATCGAGTGGCAATCGGGTGCGACGGGCGAGGAACGCAGGCCTGCCTGGATGTCGCGCAGGCTCTCGCGATAGGTGAGTTGCGCGAAACTCAGGCACAGAAATTGATCCCAACAGGGAAAACCTTCTTCTTTATGCCGGGAATCGCCTTTATAGCGGTCTACGCAGCGTCGGAATTCCCGATCAGGCAGAAAACCGATCAGTTGTGAGAACACCGTTCGGCCAAGGTTCATCACTCATTGTGGGCGTTCCGGGCTCTTTGAAGCCTCATGCCGGTCCGAATCGCGGCAAGCCCAAACGGCACATAACCCGCTATCGTTCAGTTACTTGCAGCGCCGGGTAAAGTCCTTTGCCGGACACTAATGGAACCGGATCGTTGCCAAGCTCGACGGAATCACAGATTCTGACGACTCCAGGCTCGAACCGGTGGGCATTGCGGATACTGCCGGCCGGATACATGAGTTCCATTTTCGGACACGCCTGGACCTCGAAAGACATCCAACAACGTCAAATCCGCAGGGTCACGAAACACCCTCGGCACCACCCACCAGCAGCCGTTTTGCGGTCTTAAGGCGAGGGCACCACTTTGGACAGCATGTACTCCAGGAAAGGGTCGAAGCCCTTAGTAAATTCAAAGAGTTGGCACAACCTACCTTCCAGAAACCGATTTGGCAGCACCAACAGCGACTCACTTATATAGATTGAAATCAACAAAACAAGCGTCGGAGACCCGCGCTGGTTCACACTTGCCAACAAAATGATCACCCACCCAATCAACAACATCCAGACCCTCCACCCGTGAGACACTTGGCCGCCAATGATACCGTAGCAATAGAGAGTGAATCACTCCACCAAAGCGCCCCGCTGTCGGGCGCTTTTTCCATTCCTGAAAGGACTCCGGCTTTGCCTTCCGGGGAGGTGCGTCCGGTGGAAAGGGCGGCGTTCTGGCAATTGGCTGCGATTTTCGCGGGGGACATTGTTGGGCTTTCTTCGGATTTCAGGGCGGCCTCGGGCTGAACTTGTTGAGGCTGGTGTGGCTACTGCTGCGGAGTTCGAGTCGGGGTGGCCTGGAATTGAAACGGGGAGGGTCGATTGGCGGCATGGCGCTGGCGGATCTGCTCGATGCCGCTGAGATGATTCAGGATCTTATACCTGCGGCCATTGAGGCGGCATTCTTGCGCGTGGATGTTGGGAATGACCTTGCGCTCGATGAGGCGTTCGTAGGCGATGGACAGGATGACGTAGGGGTCGCGATTGGCGTTTTCGGGTTCCTCAGTGATAGCGAGCATTTCACGGTTTATTGTTTGCGCTTCGATGATATGGACGCGGCGCAATCGCCAGGTGATATTGTGGCGAATTCTTTGACGAGCGCATGATGGAGTGATGGAGACGGTTGGCGGGGCGGTATTCGGCGATGAGGTCGGCGGCGAATTCCTCATAGGCGGCGACATTTTCGGTGGGGAGGACGGCGTGGAGCGAGGTGCGATCTCTTTTCTCGAATGCCTCTTTGGTCAGCCGTTTCAACCCGGCGGGCATGCCGGTTTTCAGCAAGTCTTCGAGATCCGAGGATGCCTTGTCCACGCGCTGTTCCAGCGCCGCCGTGCGATCCAACTGAGACTTGGTGGGACGCCCGCCAAAGCGCGAGACCTCGCCATAGAGTTCCGACAGTTCCTCGCGCAGCCGGATTTGCCCGGTTTCCGGCGCCGCAGCCATCGCCACCCATTCCTCGCGCAATTTGCCAAGCTTCTCATGGAAGGCATCCTCTTTCGACTGCTTGCGCAGATCGGACACCTGCGCCTCGAGAAACGCCAACCTTTCGATCTGCGTATACATGCGGATCACCGTCTGCGACTGTAGCCTCCGGTCTTCTGCCGTATGCGGCAGCCGCGGATCTCCAACCAACTCCAGGCGTCCCGGATATACTTCCTGCCCCATGGTGATCTTGACTGTATAGTTCCCTTCCGGCAGCAGCGGGCCCATCCCGAAGCCTCCCGCTAACCCATCGGTACGCGGCATTCGCGGTGCCTTCAGCCGCATCGGCCAAGCGACGCGATTGATGCCGCGACGGCGTCCTCCGGTCAGTTTCGCAATCGATTTATTTTCCGCATCGAACACCTCGATCTTCAAATCGCCCGTCGTATAACGCTCTTTGAGATAGTAGGTGATCATCGCGGCATTCTGAGGTCCGCGGCCTGCGAACTCATCGACGCCGGAAAAGTCTTGCACCATTGACAGGAATCGAATCGGGATGGGACCGCCTTGCAACACGGTCAAAGGCGATTCCATCACTTCCTCGGTGAGCTTTCGCAATGGCGTGATGTCGTCGACGATATAGATGCCGCGGCCGTGGGTGGCAATAACCAGATCATGATCGCGCGGATGGATCGCGAGATCGCGCACGGCGACCTGCGGCAGACCGCCCGTGAATCGCGCCCACTGCTTTCCGCCGTCGATGCTGAGAAACAGCCCGAACTCCGTGCCGACAAACAGCAGATCTTCGCGGACACGATCCTCCCGCACGATATGCGCAAAGCCGGTGACATCGTCGTTCACGATCCGTTTCCAGGTTGCGCCAAAGTCATCGCTACGATAGACATAGGTTTTCATGTCGCCGGTTTGATGTCCGTCAAAGCTGGCGTAGGCGCGCCCCGCAGCGAAGCGCGACGCCTCAATGCTCGATACCCATGTATCGGTGGGCAGCCCTTCGACCGACAACTTGTTCCAGCTTTTGCCACCGTCGCGCGTCACTTGTAGAACGCCATCGTCGGTTCCCACCCAGATCACTCGCGGATCTTTCAATGACTCGGCAATCGCAACGATGGTGCAATGATTTTCCGCGGTGGTGTTGTCGATCGTCAGACCGCCGGACTCTTCCTGCTTCTGTTTTTCCGGATTGTTCGAGGTCAGATCGGGCGAAATCCGTTCCCACGATTCGCCGCGATCGCGCGAACGAAACAGAAACTGTCCGCCCACATAGATCGTGTTCGGATCCGCACCGCTTTGTTCGACGCCCGCGTTCCAATTGAAGCGATACTTGGGCTCGCCGACTTTGCGTGCAGGCGAAATCGCCTTGATCTCACCGGTCGACCGCGTATAGCGCAGCATCCGGCCGCCCTGCCACTGCGAGTAAACCACATCGCGATCCGTGGGATGCGGCCATACATGGAAGCCGTCGCCATAGCCAACATTGAGCCAATCTTTACTGGCAACATCCCCATTGATGCCTGCACTCGGACCCGCCCAACTGCCGTTGTCCTGCAAGCCACCGTAGACGTTGTAAGGCCGTGCGTTGTCCACCGCCACGTGATAGAACTGCGACAGCGGCAGGTTGCGATGAAACATCCAGTTGCCGCCGTTGTCGTTCGAACGATAGAGTCCGCCGTCGGTGCCCAGATACAGCGTCTGGCTTAGCGGATCGATCCACAATGCGTGATGGTCGGAATGGGTTCCTGCACCGATGTTATTGGACCAAGTCTTGCCGCCGTCATGAGTCACGGAGGTCAAGCCGCCCATTTTGAAGACGGTCTTGTAGTCTTTCGGATCGGCAACGATCGCACTGAAATAGAACGGACGGTTGCCGAGTTGTCCAGCGGTGGATTGCATCGCCCATGTCCGGCCTTGATCGTCGGAGCGGTAAAAGCCGCTTTTCTTCGCTTCGACGTTGGCATAGACGGTTCCCGGCCGACTTACCGGGACAGCCAGCGCGATGCGACCCAGTTCGCCTTCCGGAAGTCCGACGGTGACTTTTTTCCAGATCTTGCCGCCATCTTCGGAACGGTAGAGTCCGCTGCCAGGGCCGCCGGAACGAAAGGTCCACGGCTTGCGGCGATGGTCCCACATGGCGGCGTAAAGGGTGTCGGGTTCCTGCGGATCGATAGCGAGATCGGCCGCGCCGGTGTCGGCGTTTACATACAGGATCTTTTGCCAGGTCTTGCCGCCGTCGGTGGTCTTGTAGACGCCGCGTTCTTCGGAAGCATTCCAGAGCGCGCCAAGCACAGCCACATAGAGTGTGTCAGGATCGCGAGGATCGAGAATAATGCGAGCGATGCGTTCCGAATTCGGCAAGCCTGCGAAGGTCCAATTGTCGCCGCCATCTTTGGTTCGGTAGACGCCTGTGCCGGTGGAAACCGAGTTCCGTACCCAAACCTCGCCAGTGCCGATCCAAACATTGTCGGGTTTGGCCTGATCGACCGCGATCGTTCCGATCGATTGTGTTTCTTTCTCGAAAACCGGTTTGAATGTGTTGCCTCCGTTGATCGTTTTCCAGACGCCGCCATTGGCAGCGCCGACATAGAGGATCTTGTTATTCGAAGCGACTCCATCCAACGCGGCAATACGCCCGGACATCACAGCGGGCCCAATGGGACGCGCTTCGAGTGCACCGAACGTGGCGGAATCAACCTTGGTGGCAGCCTGTGCGGAAGCAGCAGCGAGAATGGCGAACGCCGCGGCTTTGTGGGCCGCGGCGATTGGGTGAAACTTCATACGTGAAATCCTTTATTGCTTGGGAGCTTCTTTGACTGCGGGAGCTTCTTTCACGGGGAATCCGAACAATTTGCTGTCGATCGGCATATTGGTTTCCACCTTCTCGACGATCATCTGCATCATCGAACGTCCCCCAACTTTGGTCTCGGTTGAAAACGGCATCTGCACGCCATCCACCGTTTTATAGTTGGTCGGATACATTTCCAAGTCCATTTCCTGGCCCATCTGCTTGCGCTTCATCATCATCTTCGATGGAAGAAAGCTTTTCTCGTCGATAAACATGGTCGAGACCGTGCCGCTCTTGAGCGTGACCTTGAACTTATGCGCAATCGCGCCTTCGACATCTTCTTTGCCGAGCAGTTCGACGGTCGTGCCCTTGGTCTTATAGTCAATCAACGGGCTGCCATCGGGATCGGCATTGTCCGCAGCGGATTTGGCTTCATCGGCAGGAGCCTTCTGCGGTTCGTTGCTTCCAGCCATGGGATTGATCATCCAACTGGTGGTGCCATCGAAAGCCTGCACGATCTTCTGTCCCTGCACTTCAATTTCCACGCGGATGTGTCCTGGTCGGCTAGAATAGGCGACCATCGGCGCTTCCATCTGGCCACCGCCCATCACCATCTTGCCAGTCATCTTGCTGGTCTTGATGGCCCGGATCTTTTCTGCGCCACCCATGGCGGCGATGTGTTTGGCGACGATCTCGTCGACGTCATCGGCTGCGAAGAGCACAGAAGAAGAAAGCGCTGCCGCGACAACCAACAGCCTACGGATAAACATGATCGGAGTTTCCTTTCGGGGCCGGGTACGGCCACCTTCCCATTATAAGGACGCGCAAAGCGCAACGGATCGGCTTTAGCCAGGACGTTCGCGCGGCTACGCAAGGACAACGAAGCGGCGATCCGCAAAGTTCCATAAACTGGAGATCGATGCAAATTCGCGACAAAGTTATCATCGTCACCGGCGGAGCTATGGGTATCGGCGCAGCTCTTTGCCGCCGCTTCGCTGCCGAAGGGGCCACGGGCGTCGTCGTCTCCGATATCGATGCGGCCAGTGCGCACGAGGTCGCTGTTGAAATCGGCGGACTCGCCGTCGCCACCGACGTCGCCAAAGAAGAAGACATCCGCGCGCTGGTGGCACAAACGTTGCAGCGCTTCGGGCGCATCGATATCTTCTGCTCGAACGCCGGCATCTTCGGTGCCCGTGGAGGCATAGAAATCGACAACGCCATCTGGAACCGCGTCTGGGAAGTGAATGTCCTCGCGCATCTTTATGCTGCGCGAGTCGTGGTTCCCCACATGTTGGAACGCGGCGAAGGATACCTCGTCAACACTGTTTCCGCTGCCGGATTGCTGAATCAGATCGATGGCGCACCTTACGGGGTGAGCAAACATGCGGCAATTGGACTCGCCGAATCCCTCGCGATTGAATACGGTGGACGTGGGATCCGGGTGAGCTGCATCTGTCCGCAAGGGGTTCGCACGAGGATGCTGTTGGGCGAAAGTGGCGAGAACGCAAGCTTTCTACTCGAAGGTTCGGTCAGTGTGGAGGATGTTGCAGAGGCCGCCGTACGGGGCATTGAGAGTGAGAAGTTCCTGATTCTGCCGCATCCGGATGTGGAAGAATACCATCGCCGCAAAGGCTCTGATTACGATCGCTGGCTGCGCGGCATGCGCCGTCTGCGCGATCAAGTGAAAAGGGAAGCGGCATCCACATAGGTCGCGCGACGCTGCACTGGGGTTGAGATTCAGCCATCCTCCCGTTCACTTGCCTGGTCGATACGAACAGGTCTACTTATAGCTGACCCTGAACATCTTGTTGTTGCCGTCTTCCGACACAAGCAAGCTGCCATCGGCCAACTGGGCCACGCCCACCGGACGTCCCCAAACTTCTTTCACATCCTCGCCCAGCATCCACCCGGTCACGAACGGCTCCGGCTGTCCCACAGGCTTGCCGCCCACAAAGGGCAAAAACATAATCGAATAGCCTACACGTTTCGTCCGCCCCGAGGATCCTCGATACGCCAAAAACGCGCCATTGCGATACTTCGACGGAAACATTTTACCCGTATAGAACGTGAAATCCATCGCTGAAACATGCGGCCCCAACAGGACATCCGGCTCCACGGTCTTCTTCACGGCATCCGGATTCTTGCCCGCGTGGCGCGGCTCTTCGTTCGGACCCACATACGCATACGGCCATCCATAAAAAGCACCCTTGGCCACCGAAGTAAAGAAGTCCGGAGCAAGTTCATCGCCAAGTCCATCGCGTTCCTGCACGGTCACCCACAGCTTTTTGCTCTGCGGTTGAAAACGGATACTCACCGGATTGCGCAAGCCCGTCGCCATGATCTCGTGGCCACTGCCGTCAAGATTGTAGACATTGATGGCGGCGCGGTCGTCGGGATCGCCAAGATCCACATTGCTGCCGGATCCCACGGAAACATACAATTTGTTGCTTTGAATAGCGATCGAGCGAGTGGTGTGTCCTTTGGTGTAACCCTTCAACGCCACGATCACTTCGCCTGCGCCAACGCTCACGGCCTTTTCGTCAAGCTTGAAGCGCTTGATCGCTTCCGCCTCGGTGACATAAAGATAACCCTTGTACAGCGCCATGCCGAAGGGACGGTCGAGACCATCGATGAGCGCCTTGCCGCGCTTGCCGCCTTCGACAAGGTACACGCCACCTTTGGCAACGCTCTCGGTAACCACAACCTGGCCGCCAGGCAACTGTAGAATGCCACGGGGCTTCTGGAAGCCCGACGCGTACTCTTCGACGCTGAATCCCGCCGGGACCGTGAGCGACTTGCCTTCCGGACGCGGAATGAGCTTCGCCGGATTGGCAATCTGCCCCTTCGGATCGGGAGCCGGGAGGTTGTATTTGCGAGGTGCGGAATCCGCCGCGCTGAGCACGCTGACGCCTATCGAGAGAAGGATGAGACTGGTTTTCATAGGAAAACGGTAGTCTATCACGTGAGCCTAGAGGCAACGCACGGCGAGCATCGAAATCGATCCGCCGTCCTGGCCCACGACAGGAAAGTCCACCGCAGCCTCGCGGCCACCTGCCCCCAACACATACAACAACGGCAGATAGTGATCGGGCGTGGGAATCGACAGCATCGCTTCGCTTCCCAACGATGGATAGGCGATCAGAGGCGCATGCTCAGATGCCAGCAGCAACTACCGTGCACGGTCTTCGAAGCGTTCCGCCCAATCATACCGGGCCTCCGGATCGTTCCATCGAAAAGCTTGCAAATCGCGCACAAGATTGCCGCTTCCCACAATTAGCACGCCCTCTTCGCGCAGCGGTGCCAAGCGGCGACCCACATCGTAAGTGAAACTGTGGCGGCTGAGAAGCATCGATGCTCAACTGCACAACCGGCACATCCGCCTGCGGATAGACATGCTTCAACACCGACCAGGTGCCGTGATCCAACCCCCATGATTCATCCAGTGCCGCATCCGATGGCCGCAGCAGTCGCTGCACGCGCAACGCCAAGTCGCGATCCCCCGGTGCGGGATACTGCACCGCGAACAGTTCCGGCGGAAAGCCGCCAAAATCATGAATCGTTCGCGGCGATGTGTTGATCGTCAACGCCGTCGCGTTCCGCACATACCAGTGAGCAGAGATGCACAGAACCGCTTTTGGACGCGGTGTCTCGACGCCCATCGCCTGCCAGCGTGCTGTATAAGGATTGTCGAGAATTGCGTTCATCGGGTTGCCGTGTCCAAAGAAAATTGCGGGCAGAATCATTTGGTCTGATTCTCGCATCCCCCTTCGCTACACGATCCTTGACCCCGTTGCTCAGCCGTGTCACAGTCGGAATCGATGCGTTCTCTTTTGCTCCCGGTCTTTGCCTCGATTGCTTATGCGCAAACTTGCACAGGGCCTGAGTACGCCGAGCGCGACGATCTGCTTGGCGGGTGGAAAAACGCCGCAGGCGAACAGGTCTCGTTTCGCAAAGCGGTAGCCGGATGCGCGATCGTCGAAGATCGCGCCGACGAACG
>CAZCPL010000055.1:13925-27021 GCA_964500255.1 uncultured Solibacteraceae bacterium
AACGAAAGGCGTGATGTTTCACGATCCCGCGACCAAGGCTTGGCGTCATGTGTCCATCTCGTCCGCAGAAGTGGTTTGTGACGGAGCCGTCAGCTTCGATCCCAAAGTTTGGACGAGGATCGAAGCACTGGCCAAGCCGCTACAGCCCAAACCCGGTGCGTGTCCCAGGGACTTCGATTTCTGGCTCGGCAAGTGGCATGTGGCGTCGCCGCGTGGCGCGCGTATAGGCGTGAATCATATCTATCCCGCCGCCGGTGGGTGCGTTCTGGTCGAGAATTGGACCAATTCCACACTGAACCCGGGCATGAGCCTGAACTTCCATGACAACGCGCAAAACAAGTGGCGTCAAATCTGGGTGGCGCCCGGCGGCATACTCGATCTCAGCGGCAGTTGGAATGGATCCACGCTGCAATTGGCGAGCAAAGACGCGTCCACACGGCTTACCTTCACACCAATCAAGACGACTCGGTGAGGCAGTTTTGGGAACAGAGCAACGATCGCGGCAAGACATGGTTCATCTCGTTCGATGGAATGTACACGAGGGCTCCTGCGCCGCAAACAGCGAACGCACTCGCCCAGGAACTGAGGTCGGCCGGTGAAGCGACGCGGGTTTTGTTTGAGCCTGTTCGCGAAGTGCAGAGCCGCTTCCGTCCAGGGCCGAATCGTTGGAGCCTGCAGGAGATTCTCGACCATCTCGTGGAATCCGAAAGGCTGTTCTCCGCGCAGGCATCCAAACTGTTGGCGAAAGAAATCGTGCCGCCGCCCTTTCATCCAGGCCCAGTGGATGCTCTCCTCATCCCCATCGCAACGAACCGCAATCGTAAGCTCCATGCACCGGAAGAGATCCGTCCTCAATCCGCATCGAAGCCTACGACCGATCTTCTGAAAGAGTTCCAGACCTTGCGTGCCGCAACGATCGAGCTGCTGCGGACCGCCGATCCAGCACGCTTGTATGAAGGTGCTTTCGCCACACATCCGCCGGGATCCACACCGCTCCCCGCCGGGCATTGGCTAGCCGTCGCCGCCGCGCACAATCGCAGGCATCTGGATCAAGCGGACGAAGCGATGCGAGATCCGCGGTTCCCCTCAACGTCCAAAACACTCGACCAATTCACCGGCCACTGGTCTGGCGATGGGATCTTTCGAGGCGAGCCGGTTCGTGTGGATGCCTCATGGACCCCAACGCCCGACGGCAAGTTTCACGAGTTGAGCGTGAAGATCCGTCTCTCGCCAGCGGCGAGCTTTGCAGGCCGCGCGATGTACCACGCCTCCACTCTCAAAGCCTCATGGAGCGATTCCATGGGCAACGCCTACGGAGTTGACGGCCGTTTTGACGGCGGCACACTCTCGTCCGATTGGAACAACGGGAAGGGCCGCAGCACGTATGCGATTGACGCGACGTCCGGTGAACTTATCGTCACCGATGCCGTCGGCGGCAACGAGTTCGGGCGCTATCGCTTGCAGCGTTCCAACTCGCAACTCGCCATCGTTTGGGATATTCGCCCGCACAACGGGGCGCGGTTTCAAGCGATTTACGAATCCGGCGCGATGCTCATGGGTGTCTACAATTTCGCCGTGGGCACGAAGGATGAGCGGACCCCGCACGAGCACGACGCAATCTATTTCGTCGAATCCGGTGAAGCGATCCTGGATGCGGGGACGCAGCGTTTTCCCTTGCAGGCGGGTTCGATTGCGATGGTGCGCAAGGGTATCGGCCATCGCTTTCATTCCATCGGGCAGCCGTTGAAAGTGCTGGTGTTCTTTTCCAAGGAATAGTGCTGCGACAGAGATCATCCGGGAAAATTCACGCACGATGCAGCCCTCAGTTCCGGCCGGCCCGGATCGCGATAGTATGGACTCCAATGCGTCACTTTGTCATCGTCGCGCTCGCTGCAGCGCTCACACTCCGTGGCCAGTCGCAGCCCTGGTATCAATCCGACTTCCCGGCCGACGAGTTCAAAGCCCGTTGGACAAAGCTCTACGACAAGATCGGCGACCAAGCCGTGGCCGTTTTACAGGGCGTTTCGATGACGGCCGGCTTCAACATGCCGCGCCAAAACAACGAGTTTTACTACCTCTGCGGACTCGAAACGCCCCACTCTTACCTCTTGCTCGACGGACGTTCGCGCAAGGCCACGCTGTTCGTGCCACCCCGCAACCGTCGTCTCGAAGCCGCCGAAGGACGCGTACTTTCCGCCGAGGATTCCGCGCAGCTCAAGATGCTAACCGGGGCGGACGAAGTGCAGGACACAGAGTTCATGCGTACCGGGAACTGGCTCAACATCGCAGCCGGAAGGCAGCAGGCACCGCTCACGATTTACACTTTGCTCTCGCCCGGTGAAGGCACAGCGCAGAGCCGCTTTGAATTGATCGGTGCGAACACCGCGATCTTGAACGATGCTTGGGATGGTCGTATTCCGCGCGAAATGCAGTTTGCTTCAATGCTCGTCACGCGCTTTCCGCGCGCCAAACTAGCTGACTTGACGCCGGTGCTCGATGCGTTGCGCAGCGTCAAAAGTCCGCGGGAAGTTTCGTTGATAAAGCGTGCTTCGCAGATCGCGGGGCAGGGCATTCTTGAGGCGATGAAAAGCACCAGGTCTGGAATGACCGAATACGAACTCGACGCCGCAGCCCGTTATGTCTTTCTTGTGAACGGCGCAAGGCTCGAAGGGTACCGTTCGATCACCGCCGCGGGAACCGCCAATATCTGGAACGCCCACTACTACCGCAACATGGCGAAGCTCGACGGTGGCCAGCTTGTGTTGATGGATTTCGCTCCGGATTATCGCTATTACACAAGCGATGTGACGCGCATGTGGCCAGTGAGTGGCAAGTATTCCGCAGTGCAACGCGAACTGCTGCAGTTCGTGCTTGAGTACCGCAATGCGATCATCAAACGTATCCGGCCCGGCGTGACTGCGAAGCAGATCATGGATGAAGCTAAGCTCGCAATGGAACCCGTATTTGCGCGCACCAAATTCTCGAAGCCCGCCTACGAAGGCGCGGCGCGGGAACTGGTGGATCGCGGTGGTGGCGTGTTCTCGCATCCTGTCGGCTTGGCTGTACACGATGACGGACCTTACAACGGTGGTCCGTTAAAGCCGGGGCATGTGTTTTCGATCGATCCGCAATTGCGGGTTCCGGACGAGAATCTATACATCCGTTATGAGGATGTGGTGGCGGTCACCGAAACGGGCGTCGAGAACTTCACCGATTTTCTCGCTTCGGAGTTGGACGATATGGAAAAGATCGTTCAGACGGGCGGAGGGATGGTGCAGAAGTTCCCACCCGGGCCGCCTTCCGGTGCGAAAAAGTAAGCAGCGAGCCAACGAACGCGAGGGCCAAAAAGCAAAGCGATGTTGGCGACAAGGGGTTCGCCACCAATGGCTCGGATCTCAATCCTCCGTGAGAATCGCGCCTGCGAATCCCATCAGGATCGAGCGAAACCCGAACCGTTCCAGCCGGTCCTTGGCTATCGCGGCGCAAAGCGAGATGCTGATGCCGGCGTCCATTGTTCCGACTTGAGTGCCCCAGATGCCGGCTACGGCGCACGATCTTTCCATTGCGTCGGCAATGAGATTGCCGAACAGAGCCCGAGCGGCGGCTTTCGAGAGATCTTTCTCTTTGAAGCGTTCCTGGATTGCGCCCCAATAGGCATCTTGCATGCCGAAGAAGCAGAGCGAAACACCGCCACCCGCTCCAGGCGACGCGGCTGCGGCACCCGCTCTTCCAAGCGTGACCGAGGCGGAAATCATCATTAACTTTCCGGCGAAATGGGCATCGGTGAGTGGAACTGCCTTCGCCAGGTGGCCTCGGTGGATCGTGCCGCTGCCGCTTGGAAAGCTGTCGCCGCTATAGCTCACCGATGCTTCTGCCACGCTGACGCCCAGGCCTGCACCCGCCAAGGCATAACTGAGCTCCGTGCCATCCGGCCGCACTAAATTGATCGACCCAACTTGCACGTTGATGACACCGGCGCCCGCTCCAATGCCTCCGGTGCCTCCATCTGGTCTTTTCCCCGCCAGTCAGTTTTTTGATGAACCAGTCGAGATCGCCTCCTTCTGGGTTCGATTCGTCGACAGCCTGCTTGTCGCTTTGCGCTACGGCAAGGGCCGTCAGGTTTGGGGTGATTGCAGCGGAGGGTTGAACCGCGGACTGGTTCACCAACCGCACGATCTTGTTCATCGTGAGGGACCGAGGAAACGAGGTCCCCGTCGTAAGCTTGTATTCCTGGCCAACCTCGCTTTCCCAGCGCCCTTGAAATCTGGTGATGACTCCAACCAGGCCATCGTCATCGTTGCCCGTGCAAACACCACGCTCAGCCTGCGCAAGGGCTGGCTGCGCCTGGGGTAATCCCAGGAATCCGCCATTGGCGGGCGAGATAGCCTTGAATAGTCTTACGGTCTCCAGAACGTCGGCGCTGCGGTTTGCCGCCTTTGATTTGCCGTTGGAACCGACGGCGAGCTTGATTCCCATAGTTGGGCCTCCACTTGCACCAGCGTAGAAACCGGGAAAAGTTTTCATGGAGGTCAAAAAAAGCAAAGCGCCGGACACGTTTCTCACGTCCGGCGCATTTGCAGTGCTCCTCACACCCGCCACGGATCCGAGGCGGATTCCATGACCTTTTCACCCTTCAGCCGATTCACCAGCATCCGGAGAACATTCGGCGGCCCCTAAGGAGGATATCGAGGCCGCCGCCCGTCGAAGTCCGACCGCGTCCTCGGGGTCGAACGGAACGGAAACTCTTAGCGCTCAATTCGCAGGTCGTTGGCTACTGCGAACGAGCCGGAAACGCCGTTGGCACGAATGAACGCAAGGTTCTTGTCCATCTCGGACGACACCACACCCTGCAGACTCACGTTGCCATTCTTCACAATGATCCGGATAGAAGGATTGGCGCCCAGCCCGTAGCGCTGCAGCGGACCGTAGCCGTAAATCGCACGAGCCGTCGCCATGCGGATTCGGTCGTCGAACGGCGAGAGCGGCAGCACTTCGATCTCGTTCACCACGCGATTCACGCCTTCGAGCTTGGCAACAACATTCGCTGCGCTCGACTTCAGCACCGGACGAACCGTGGATCCGAAGAGCGTGACGGTGTCGCCATCGACGCGGAAGCTCATGTTGTCGTAAATCGAGACCCAGGGCAGCATCACCAGTTCGTGGCGTACGCGCTCGGCGAGCGGCTTGGGGCTGTTGTTGGCAGTTGCGGGGACGCTTGTCAGCGTCGCGATCATCGTCGCCGCCAGTATCATTGTGTTTTTCATAGTTGCGTTGTACCCTCCGTACACCCCAGAAGATGCAAGCGCCTGCTGATAGGTTTCGCAAATCGGAAGATCAAGAATATAAATTCCAGGCAATTACAACTTCCGGACCTTGATGTTCCGGAACCATGCCGCGTCGCCATGGTTCTGCAGCGCGATCGGGCATTGCTGCTTTGGCTGCTCCGCCAGAGCCTTGTAAATCGGCGATTCCGTCGTCCAGCGTGCCGCGGTCTTTTCCAACGTAGTCGCAGCTTTCAACTCGCCTTCGAGCACCTTCACCCCATTCAACCAGTGCTCGATGTGATTGCCCTTCACTACTATGCGCGACTGATTGTACTCGCCGACCCGCTTGGGTGCCGCCGTTTCTACTGGCGGAATCATCGAATACAAAGCGCCCGTCTGGTAGTAGCCGCCACGCCGCGCATCCGGATGCCCGGCATTGTCGATCATCTGATACTCAAACCCGACGATGTACTCTTGCGTGCCGTCGACGCGCTTCACATTGCGCTTGGTCGCGGCGTCATTGGCCAGCTTCTCGAACTTGCCGTATTCTTTGATGCGCTTTTCATCGACGAAGAAACGATCCTGAATCCGGTACTTCAAGCCGCTGTTGCCCTTCGCTTCGATCTTCCATTCCCATGAGAGTTCGAAGTCTCCGAATAGCTCTTTCGAGAACAGATCTTCGCGCAACTTTGGATGCGGAACCGACTTCAGCGCACCATCCTCGATCGTCCACGAATCACCCGGCGGCGCGTTCTTGCGGACATCCACCCAGCCCTTCATCGACTTGCCATCGAAGAGCAACTTCCAGCCACCGGACTTCTCAGCGGACGACAAAGTATTGGGAGCATCGGCAGCCATTAGCACAGCAGCCGTACACATTGAAAGAAGCATCGCAACCAAAGTATCAGATACCATCGCTTGCGATGACCCCGTTTTTGCTGCTGCTTCTTTCCACTGACCTAGAAACTTGGCGCGCGCAAGCCAAGAGCGTCAACATCGTCCGCGACGATTGGGGCATCGCGCACGTCTACGGCAAGACCGACGCCGATGCGGTCTTCGGCGCGATGTATACGCAGGCGGAAGACGACTTCAACCGCATCGAGACCAACTATCTCAATGCCCTTGGCCGCCTCGCGGAAGCAGAAGGCGAATCGAAAGTGATTCAAGATCTGCGTATGCGGCTCTTCATCGATCCTGCGGATCTCAAGGCCAAGTATGCGGCCAGCCCCGCATGGCTCAAGAAGCTGATGGATGCCTTTGCCGACGGACTCAATTTCTACCTCGCCACGCATCCGCAAACCAAGCCCCGCGTGATCACGCACTTCGAACCCTGGATGGCGCTGAGCTTCACCGAAGGGAGCATCGGCGGGGATATCGAGGGCATCAACCTCGGACAACTCGAGGCATTTTATGCAGGTACCCAAACGATGGCCGTGATCAAAAGCGATCATCCAGAAGAGCCGCGTGGCTCGAACGGCATCGCCATTGCGCCGTCGAATACGGCATCGAAAAAGGGTGCGCTGTTGCTGATCAATCCGCACACTTCGTTCTTCTTCCGTTCGGAACTGCATATGGTCAGCGAAGAGGGTCTCAACGCCTACGGCGCTTCCACGTGGGGACAATTCTTCATCTATCAGGGCTTCAACGATCGCGTGGGTTGGATGCATACTTCGAGCGGCATCGACACGATCGATGAATATCTGGAAACGGTCGAGAAAGTGAAAGACCGCCAGTTCTATCGGTATGCGGGGCGTCTGCGTCCGATGAAAACGTCCACGGTCACGATCCCATATCGCAAGGCCGATGGCGAGATGGCCGGGAAAAGCTTCATTGTTTACAAGACCCATCATGGCCCGGTGATCCGCGAGGAAAACGGCAAGTGGGTGACGGTGCGCCTGATGCAAGAGCCGGTGAAAGCGTTGACGCAATCCTACGCTCGCACAAAAGCCCGCGATTACAAGGGTTTTTTGCAGACGATGGAACTCAAGACCAACTCGTCGAACAATACGATCTATGCGGACGCGGACGGAACGATCGCCTACTTCCACGGCAACTTTCTACCGCGCCGCAACCGCCGCTTCGATTGGACGAAGCCGGTGGAAGGCAGCGATCGCGCGACGGAGTGGGGTCCGCTGCATCTGTTGAAAGATCTGCCGTCGTTCAAGAATCCGGCGAGCGGATGGCTTTACAACACCAACAATTCGCCCTGGTCGGCGGCTGGTGAGAACAGTCCGGTGCAGAAGAACTATCCGGCGTATGTGGAAGGTGGCGTCGAGAATCCACGTGGGCTGCACGCGATCCGGGTGTTGAAAGATACCAGGGATTTCACACTCGATTCACTGCTTGCGGCGGCTTATGATTCGTATCTGCCGTGGTTCGAAAAGCCATTGCCCGCTTTGATCAAAGCTTGGGATGCGCTGCCGTCGTCGGATCCGCGACGGGCGAAACTGGCGGAACAGATCGCGATATTACGCGCCTGGGATCTGCGGTGGTCTGTTTCTTCCGTGCCCACTTCGCTGGGCGTGTATTGGGGCGAGGAGTTGCGCAAACGTCGCAAGCTTGGTCCGCGGGGGGTGAATCTGGATCTCGCCGCGTACGCCTCGGAGAAAGCCTCCGGGCAAGACCTGCTGGAATGTCTGGGTGCCGCATCGGTCAAGCTGGAGGCAGACTTCGGCAAGTGGAACACGCCGTGGGGTGACATCAATCGTTTTCAGCGCAACAACGGCGACATCGCGCAGCAGTTCAACGACAACGCGCCAAGCACTCCGGTGGCCTTCACCTCCGCGGTTTGGGGTTCGCTGGCGTCGTTCGGCGCGCGAGCCTATCCTGGGACCAAGAAATGGTACGGAACGAGTGGCAATAGCTTTGTGGCCGTTGTGGAGTTTCTGCCCGATCGGGTTCGTGCTCGGGCCGTTTCGGCGGGCGGAGAGAGCGGCAATGCGGCGTCGAAGCACTTCAACGATCAGGCGGATCGCTATGCCACGGGCAATCTACGCGACGTCTATTTTTACAAGGATCAGTTGCAGGGCCATACCGAACGCGAGTATCAACCGGGCAACTAGGCGAGGCCTTCGATTCCACGATAGAGCTCAGCCAGAGGAACGTCAATCGACAGCGACGGAAACGGCACGATGGCATC
Organism: uncultured Solibacteraceae bacterium; assembly: GCA_964500255.1. GTDB lineage: Bacteria > Acidobacteriota > Terriglobia > Bryobacterales > Bryobacteraceae > F-183. The sequence goes on from CAZCPL010000055.1 coordinate 22,329, forward strand.
CATGCCGTTGTAGCTGGATAGCAGCCATTCGCCTGTTGAGGTTCTGCGGAAAACTTCGACGCGGACACGTGTTTGTGAGACCAGAGCGTACTCTTGCAGCGAATCCATCTGACGATAGAGTTCGAACTTGCCGCCGTAGTCGTAGTTGGCTGTACTTGGCGACAGAATTTTCACAACCAGCGAAAGATTCGTGATCGCTCGCTGATTGTTTGCATACACCGGTGCGCCGCAAACAACAGCGACATCCGGTCGCACGAATTCTTCACCCACAACTCGAACACGAACGCCGCCACCCAGAGTATTGCAGGGGCTGTCGGTCAGTCGATTGGTCAGTGCAGTAAGGATTCGGCCTTCGAGCAATGCATGGTTATACGAGACATCGTCCATACGGAAAATCTCGCCCCCATGAAACTCCGACCGGCAATCCGCAGTGTCGTCGTAGTCGAGGTACTGTTCCACCGTCAAGTTCAGAATCGGAGCCGCACCCATACATCTATTCTAATCGTCCGCCCGCACCGAGCCGTGCTCCACTTCAATTTCGCGTCCATTCCATGGATCTTCGCTGCCTTCGATGGCTTACATCGCCCGAGGGCACGCGGTGCCGCCGCACGGAGTCCCGATCTGCGGACTGGTTGACGAGATCCTGGCGTCGATGAGCAACTTTCGCACGGTCACCGGGCTCGCGGATCAACGATACTGCATTGTTTTCGGTCACTCAATTAAGCAATCACCAAATGCGCCCGCTCTTCCGCCGCACGAATCGTCGCCGTCACTCCGGAATTGAATCCCAGATAGTGCGCCTCTACCCCATCCGAAAAGATCACTCCACCCAAAGGCATCGAACTTTCGAGATGTAGAGATTGCCCCCCGGCAATGGGACCACACACAATTCCGCATTGCGATTGCCGGCTCGCGAATGGCTCGCGCACCACGAAATAGAGATCCGGACTCTCCCAATCGAACCGCTGGTTTCGCTTACCCACAGACTTCGGCACACTCCCTCCCGTCAGCCCCGCGGCCATGTTGAACATCGACGACAGCCACCCAGTCGATCCAGCTCCCGTCGAAATCAGCACGCCGCTCGACGAATGATCCTCGCTTTGCTTTCCGTACCGGATCTTATAGCGCGCCGAGACGTGCGTCTTTGCCCCAATAAACAAATCGTTGAACGCCAAGAGACGCTGTCCATCGCTGAGCACCGCCACGGCCAGCGTCACCCGACGAAACTTGGCCTTTCCGTTTGAAACATTTTCTAGTGCGTTCGTTAAACGCTCGGGTGTGAACGGCAGCAGCACACCGTCGAACCGCCCAGGTTCCGGATTCACGCCAATCAGCGGCTGCTTGCCGATGTACTTCGCTGTATTCGCCACCAACCCGTCTTGGCCGACCGCAACCACGATATCCGTCGGCGCGAACAGATACGTCGAAACCAGATCACGATCGATGAAGTGCGTCTTCAGGCCGACATCACAATTGAGACGCACTTGTTCCAGGGCCCGCTGATAGGCGTCATGCTCGTTCTGATAGTCGTCGAAATCGACGCCAGCCTGCTGGTTATAAAAGCGCGCCTGCGAAACGGTGTTGAACCTCTGAATCAACCCTTCGAGGCGCGTCCTGCGGGTGACGACGACGATCTTTTCGAAGCCACTCACTTCTTACCCAGCAACGAATTCAGTAGTTCCGGTGAGATGTTCAACTCGCCAATCTTCTGCGCGTTCGACGCCATTTCCTGAAATGCCATGGCGATCAGCGTCTTCGGATCCGCACCCTGCAGCATCATCAAAACGCGCGGATCTTTACCTTCGAGGGGCTTCATCATCGCCTCAATCGCGTACGCCCGCCCATCGGCCTCTTTGCGCTCATTGGCGAGCGTTTTCTCTGTCAACGCGGTGCGCTGCTCTTCAATCGCAATCTTCGTGGACATCTGTTTCTCGAGGATCTCGCGCTTGCGCGCTTCCACTACGAGTTCGGTCTGCAGTTCACTTTCTTTGATGGTTCGCTCTTGTTCGACGGCGGCTTTGCGGCGCGCATAAATCGCTTCATCCGCCTTGCGCTGCAGCTCTTCTCGCGATTCCGCTTCAAGCGCTGTGGCGAGTTCCGGATTCGGGCGAATCGATTGGATATTCAAGCCTAACGGCTCCAGCCCGAGTTCCACCACGGCGGGAATCGTTCGCAGATTCGCCAGCACCGCCACAGACACCGCTTCGGCGGAAGTCAGCGCGCCGCGCAACGGCTGGCGCTGCAGTTCCGCGCGAACCAGCGGCTGAATCTCGTTGATCAAACGCTCAGGCAGCTTCTGGAAATCGTCGGTCAAATACTTCCCATTCGGACCTACCGTGAAGTCCATCATTCGCGCCAGTTTCTTGTGATCGACAACGCGATACGTCAACTGCCCTTGTATCGTCACCGCTTGAAAATCCGCCGTATTTTCGGCAAATGCGAACGGCACACCAACACTCGCCATGGGCACAATCACAATGCTCGACGAGGGCGCAAAGTAAAAGAACGAGAGTCCCGCACCCTCGCGCCGCACTCTACCATTGGCGTAATGCAACACATAACTCGACGGAGAAAACTTGGCGTAGCGGAAACCAAACATGCCCTCCTTAATAGCACAGCGCTATCCTACAAGTGCGTGTCTTCCAAACTTCTCGTTGTTGTTCTGCTTGCGGGTTCCGCATTCCTCCGCGCCCAGCCGGCGGGCAAGCCCGACCCTTTGATCCAGATCCTTGCCGAAGAGCTCGATCGCAACTTTGCGAGCCTCAAAGCTAAGGCCGATCCGGCGCCTTACTTCATTTCCTATACGGTGGTCGAAAACCGTATGCAAACGCTGAGCGCAAACGCCGGCGCATTGACGATCGAAAACAGCGGCCATCAACGCGCTCTTGACGTCAGCGTTCGCGTCGGATCTCCCAAGCTCGACAACTACCGGCGTATCCGCGGCGATTGGCCGCAGTTCGCCTCGCCAGGCTTGCTCACGCTGGAAGATCAAGGTCCGGCCATCCGCCGCCGCATCTGGCTCGACACCGATCGCACCTACCGCGCCGCAGCCCAGCGCTTCTTGCGCTTGAAGACCGACGAACAGACCAAGGCCGCCGCCACAACCGAAGCCGCTGACGATTTCAGCGCTGAAGAACCAGTGAATTTCGACCGCGTGGATGCGCCCCTTAGCTTCAACACAAAGGAATGGTCGCAACGCTTGCGCAAGCTCTCGGCGCGGTTTCTTAACTATCCAAAGGTCTTGACGTCGAACGTCAGCATTAGCATCGCCAACGAAACGCGCACGATTGTCAACACCGAAGGCACGAGCATCCGCCAAGGCCACAACTCGATCAACGTCTTTGTTGCCGCTCGCGCCAAGGCGGCCGACGGCATGGATCTCGTCGTCAGCGAAAGTTTTCAGGCGCGCAATTTCTCACGCCTCGCTTCTGAAAAAGAGATGGAAGCCGCCATCGACAAGGCCGGCACCGAACTCACGGCGATGCTCAAGGCGCCCGTCGTCGATCCCTTCGTTGGACCCGCCATTCTCTCCGGCCGCGCCTCTGGCGTCTTCTTTCACGAAATCTTCGGACACCGCATTGAAGGCCATCGCCAGAAAGACGACGCCGAAGGCCAGACCTTCACCAAGGCCATCAACAAGGCTGTGTTGCCCGATTTCCTGTCGGTCATCTTCGACCCCGAACGCGAGGCCGTCGGCAAGATCGACCTTAACGGACACTACACTTATGACGACGAAGGCGTGAAAGGTCGCAAGATCACGCTCGTCGAAAACGGCATTCTCAAGACGTTTCTTCTCTCTCGATCCCCCGTCCCCGGATTCGCGAAATCCAACGGCCACGGCCGCAAACAACTCGGCGGCGAGGCATCTTCGCGCCAATCGAACCTGATTGTGGAATCCACAAAATCGGTCAGTGAAGAGAAGCTGCGCGAACTGCTGCGCGACGAACTCAAGAAGCAAGACAAGCCCTACGGACTTTACTTTCGCGAAGTCACCGGCGGCTATACGACGACCGGTCGTCGCGGCTTGCAGGCGTACACGGTGATCCCGCTGGTCGTCTTTCGCGTCTACGCCGATGGTCGCCCGGATGAAATGGTGCGCGGTGCGGATATCGTCGGAACTCCGCTCACGAGCTTCAGCAAGATCCTCGCAACGTCGGATAAAGTAGACGTTTTCAATGGCATCTGCGGCGCGGAAAGCGGCAGCGTGCCGGTCTCAGCGGTCTCGCCGTCGATCCTGATCTCTGAAATCGAAGTGCAGAAGAAAGAGCAATCGCGCGATAGACCGCCATTGTTGTCGCCGCCAAACCCCGGAACTAGCGGCATCGCCGGAGGTACGCGCTAGATGAAACGCATTCTCGCCGGCTTCTCTATTTTGCTCATCGCACTCCAGGCGCAAGACGCCGTGAACCCGCCCATGCTGCGCGCCATGCTTGCCGAACTTGAGCGTTCCAAGCAGATCCGGCTCATGGGACTCGCGCCATACTACATCGAATATGACGTCGAAGATCAGGAATCCACTTCGATCCAGGCCTCGCTCGGTGGCATCGTCAATGCGCGCCAGTCGATCAACCGCGTGCCGATTGTAGGCGTCCGCGTGGGATCTCCTGAAATGGATCAGACCAATCAGATCTTCGCGGGCATCTATTCCGGATCCCGCTACGATAGCGATTCGCTTCCGCTCGACGACAATCTC
>CAZCPL010000056.1:0-27007 GCA_964500255.1 uncultured Solibacteraceae bacterium
TCGGTGGACAGAAGCGACAGAAGCATTCTGGTCCCCGACCATCGAGCATTTGCAACAAACCCATCGAACCGCTCTAGTCGGAGCCGGCCTCCCAATCCCCGGCTCCGACCGATTCCAAAACGCCATCGTCGTAATCGGCGAATGGAAAGCCAGCCCATTCCAACAACGAATCCCCATTCCCGTCGGGATGTGGAAACCCTTCAGACCCGACGACGGTGTCCCGCTCAATCTCGCAGGCCCTGGAACGCTACAACTCGGCCCCCACCGCCTAGCGGTCCTCATCTGCTACGAGCAACTCCTAGTCTGGCCTATCCTCCACTCCGCATTCGAGCGCCCAACCCTGATCGTGGGCGTCTCCAACGCCGCCTGGACCAGCCACACCAACATCCCCGCCGCACAGGAAGCCTGCCTCAAAGCATGGTCCCGCCTCTTCGGCATACCCTTTGTCTCCGCAGTAAACACCCTCAATTAGTTCGCATTTTAAGGAGGTAAACCAAAATGCAAACGCAATCACCCGAAGCTCCACAAGAACTGATAACTCCGCGCCTTTTCAGCGTGAGCGATGCAGCCCGATACCTCGGTCGAACCGAAAAGTCGATAAGGCACCTCGTGCAGAGACGAAAGCTGACAGCGATCCGAGGCGACGGTCGAGTAATGTTCGATCGCTCCGATCTGGATGCCTGGATCAAGCAGAACAGAACTTAAGGAGTCCGGCGGATGGAAAAGCGAGAATACGGCACGGGCTGCCTCTACAAGCGAGGCCGAACGTGGTGGATGAAATACTACGCCGACCGCTACCCCCGGCTGGAAAGCACCAAGACAGGCAACCGTAAGCGCGCCGAAGAAGTCCTGCGTCAAAAACTTGCGGAGGTCGAACTTAACCAACTGCCAGACCCAGGCGCGAAGCGACTGAAAATCTCCGATCTCCTCAACGGCCTGCTCTCCGACTATGAGTTGCGCGGCCGCGCAAGCAAACGCCAACTGGAATCGCGAATGAAGGTACACCTCATGCCACTACTTGGTCCAATCAAGGCGCTGGACTTCAGTCGAAGACACATTGACGCCTACGTGCGCCAACGCCGCCAGCAGAAGGCCGCCGATGCGGCAATTAATCGTGAACTGGAACACGTACGCGCCGCCTTCAAGCTCGCTGTCGACAATGAGGAACTTCCTCGCGCTCCCAAGATTCGAATGCTAGACGAAGACAACGTGCGAACCGGCTTCCTCGAACACCATCAATACATCGCATTGAAGCAAGCTCTCCCCGTCTATCTGTTTCCCTTACTCGTGACCGGCTACCACGTAGGTTGCCGGTTGGGTGAACTCTTGCATCTGAAATGGGAGCAAGTGGACCTTGAGGCGTCTCAAATTTGGCTCGAACAGCGGCAGACAAAATCCAAAACTGCGAGAGTTCTCCCCATCTATGGCGAGATGAAGGATGCCTTGATCGCCGCGCTGCAACTTCGCAACAAAGCCTACCCGGAGTGCAAATTGGTCTTCCATCGCGAAGGCTCCAAGATCGTAGACTTCCGAAAGGCTTGGGCATCCGCAAGCAAGAAGGCCGAGGTCACGGGGCTCCACTTCCACGACCTGCGCCGGAGCGCAGTGCGGAACATGGACCGCGCCGGCATTCCCAGGGCAACAATCCGTCGAATCATCGGTCATGAGACCGATGCAATGTTCGATCGCTATCGCATCGTCGATCAGCGAGACGTGGATGAAGCAGGAGCTAAAGCAGAGCTGTACTTGAACGAGCAACCAAAGCTAAAAAAGGGGGCGAAAGATGGCTCAAAGTGACGTAAAAGTGCAGCCGCAGGCTGTAACCAAAAATGTAACCAATTGGCACGGAAAAAGCTCATTTTTCGCTGAGTGTAACCAATCCTGTAACCAAACTGAGGGCACTCCAGGGCAACGCAGGGTAATAGGATCAACAATTTCGGGGCATCGAGGGAAATGCAGGGCAATCCAGGGCAACCAGACGTTTGGGCTCATAACCCAAAGGTCGCATGTTCAAATCATGCCCCCGCAACCATCCGAATGTTCTCGGTGGCAGAACCCTTCCCATACCCATCAAGCAGATCCCACGTTCCCTGTGCCATGTAGTGGCCTTTCTTTCCAACCATTTGCGGCAGCATTCGTATTGCTATCTATGCTTGTGTCAACTGAAAAGTTGCCAGATTCGGAAAAATCTCATTGACTGCGGAGCGGGCAACGTTCTTTGGAACACGAAGCAGGGAGTTCAGAAGAGGTGTTTCGCCTTTTGCGCAGCGTAATCGAGAAGGCAAGGACCGGTGGTGGTGAGGGCCGGCCCTTCCGCCCGGCTCTCTACCGGACCCGCAGTCCAGCGCGCGTAGTGTAGCGCTAGGCGGATTCGGCCTGAGCGTGAGCCCTCTTCTCGTTGGGCGGCGAAGCCTTTCGCGGTGCGCGCGCTTGGAGACCCGGACTGCTGCGGCATGCTCGGCGGTCCCTGTGCCATTGAGCCCTTCCACTTCACCGGACGATCGCCGCGATCGGCGGGAGTCCTTCGCGTTCGTAGATTCGATCGAGCCCTGGAATGGCGCGTGTGCCAACGCCAGAGCCATAGGCGACCGGGCGCTTGGCTCCTTTGGGAATACCGCCAGTGCGTTTCTTGTCGGTGGCAAGGATGCGGAGACATCCGAGTTTGAGGCGGACGGTGACGGGCTTAGCGTAGCGGAAAGGCTCGTTATTCGTGAGCATATACCAGGTCATTACGGCTAGTTTCCTGGCGCAGGCGACAACGGCGATATTTCTGTTTGTCTTTTGTCTAGATTTTTCGGAAGAAATCGCCGAGAGGTTTAGGATGTCCGTCGAGATACTGAGCGGCTGGACGAGCAACCAGCGTACGTCCGTAATTGCACTGGCCGCCGGATCGATGGGTGGAGGGGACGAGTCCAAAATAAGCGGCGGCTTTATTCGGGGAATCGAAGCGGGAAATATCGCCGAAGGCGGCGAGAATAGCTTGCGCGATGGGGAAGTCGACGCCGGTGAGTCATGAGGAGTTTGACTTGTTCATCCTCATGGGCGAGTGCGGCGAGTTTGGCGATGATGAGAGCGATCTCGGCTTCCGCGTGTTCGAGGAGGCGGAGTTGGCAGTCGAGGGCATCGCGTCCGTCGGCGGGTGTTGCGCACCGGTCGTCGAGAGATATGACTTTTGCTTCGATGAACTTGGCGTAGAAGCAGTAGGCAGTGAGATAGATGCCGACTGAGGCCATGACCAACCACATGCTGTCGATATGCTCGTCCCGATTCAGAGCGATGCCGGCGAGCCCGAAGGCTCCGACTAAGGACAGAAGCGCCCAGCCAATTTCTCCGATCATCGATTCAGCGATTGTGCCGCTACCGGGGCGGATTCCAGGGCTCAAGTTCGCTCCACACCCGTCGAAGCTCGCTGGTTTGACATGCGCAGTTCGCGGCATCCGCCGATCACTGTCCCACACAGACTCTTTGACGTTCCGTTGCTGTTCCATCGGTGAGTCGTTGATGTTCCAGCGTCGCCATAGGTGCCGATTCCTAAGTGTTTGCCTCGTGATTCCGCCCGCCAGGATGGTAGCGACACACGGAAGAATGAGCGACAAATAAAACGCTACGGATATTCGTAGCGTTTTTGCTGAATTCGACGTCCACTAAACTTTGGGATGCGCCAACGGACCTCTGGCCGCCTCGAAGGCATGCGCCAACTGCAGCACGGCGAAGTCCGCCTGCGGACGCCCGACAATCTGCATCCCAATGGTTTGTTCACAAGGCACGCTGATCGCGGGCAGGCCGGTCATCGTGATGAAATAGCACGACCGCATCCAATCGATGTACGTCCGCATTCGCTGTCCGTCGATTTCTTTGCTGTACTCTTGCTCGATGTCGAACGGCAGCACCTGCACAGTGGGCAGGATGAAGTACTCGTACTTGGACAAGAACTGGCCGACGCGTGCGCAGAGGGCCGACCGAGCGATCTCGGCGTTCGCGATTTCTGCGGCTGTTAGCTTGGCTCCGCGCTCAATTTCTTCGATGACTGTGGGCTTCAGCAAATCGCGATGCTGCTTGAGTTTTGCAGCATGCGACTGCAGGAAGCTCAGAGCGCGCATCACTCGGAACGACTCATCCGCGCCTGTAAAATCAGGGGTCGCGTCTTCGACGACGCATCCCAGGGCTTCGATGGTTTTGCGTTGGTTATTGACCGCCTGCCGAACACGTGGATCGAAGATCATGCCAGGGATCGCGCCACACCACGCCACTCGGACACCTTTGAACTTGCGATCGAGAGGCTTCAGGAACTGCTCGCCGGATTCCTGAATCGACAACGCATAACGCGGATCCGGACCAGCGATGGCGCTCAGCAGCAACGCTACATCGGCAACACTGCGGCCCATGGGACCGAGCACACTCAGCGGACTCCATACCGATCCCGACGGCACTTGTGGCACACGTCCCGGTGAGACTCGGAATCCGACGACGCCGTTGAATGCCGCGGGATTGCGCAGCGATCCGCCCATATCGCTGCCGTCTGCGATGGGGAGCATGCCGGTGGCCAACGATACGGCGGCTCCACCACTGCTGCCTCCGCAGGTTTTGCTGAGGTCGTGCGGGTTGCGCGTCGCGCCAAACACCTTGTTGAAGGTTTGAGATCCGGCGCCGAATTCGGGTGTATTGGTCTTGCCGATGGTGATCGCTCCGGCACCTTGGATGCGGTCGATGAGCAGCGCGTTGAAGTTCGGAATATTGTCTTTGAAGATGGGCGATCCGAAGGTAGTTCGGATGCCCTTGGTCTCGACCAGGTCTTTGTGGGCGATCGGGAGTCCGTGCAAAACGCCAGCAAAACGGCCCTTTACGGCGGCTTCGTCGAGTTCTTTGGTGCGTTGCAAGGCCTTTTCGACAACGAGGGTGATGATCGCGTTGACCTTAGGATTGACGCGTTCGATCTGCTGCAAGTGCGCTTCGAGGACTTCTCTCGCGGAGACCTCTTTCTTACGCAGTTTGGTCGCGAGATCGCGTGCGGAAATCCAATTCAATGACTGCGGTACAGCTGTTGCGGTGGCAGCGGCTAAGGCTGCGGTTTTGAGTACTGCATCTCGGCGAGTCATGTTTCTACTATTGAAGCGCAATTGGGGAGTACTTCATTCGCGGACCTCTCCTCGCAGCGCAAGCGGTTCACCGTTGACGATGTCTATCGCATGATGGACACTGGCATCCTTGAGGGACATCGTTGCGAACTCATTGACGGAGACATCATAGAAAAGATGGCCCACAATCCTCCTCATGCCTTTAGCATCGGTGCAGTGCAGAAGATGTTGATTGGAACGGCGGGCTTCGATCGGATTCGAGCGCAGTTGCCGATCCGGGTGGAAGGTGTGGACCAGGAATTCAATGAGCCGCAGCCTGACCTAGCCATTTTGGCGAGTGCAGACCCCAGTGGTTTCGCAAAGCGGCATCCGAATGGCAGCGAATTGGCATTGGCGATTGAGGTGGCGGATTCGACATTGCGGGGCGATCCAACGGTGAAGCGAGCGCTCTATGCCAGTTCGTCCGTTCCTGAATATTGGGTGCTGGACCTCCACGGGCGGCAATTGTTCGTCCACCGTCAGGCCGTTAACGGCCAGTACCAAGAGGTGGTCACTCTCACTGCCCGGCAATCGGTGGGCTTTGAAGGCGCACAACTTGCCGTGGCGTCGATGTTGCCGCCCGCCTAGCGCAGACTCTTCTCAAACAACTTGAAGATCCGCTTATACTCGTCGGCCCAACTCGACGGCTGCACGAAGCCGTGATCCTCAACCGGATACACGGCCATCTCCCAATTTTCTTTGCGCAGTTCGATCAGCTTTTGCGCGAGCCGGACAGAGTCCTGAAAATGGACATTCACATCCACCATTCCATGGCAGATCAGCAGCGCGCCTTTGAGTCCCGCGGCATGGTAGATCGGTGAGGATCGGCGGTACGCTTCAGCATCTTTCTGCGGATTGTTCAGGATGTTCGACGTATAGGGATGGTTGTAGTGCGCCCAATCCGTGACAGGCCGCAACGCCGCGCCCGCAGCGAAGACACCGGGCTGCGTGAACATCCCCATCAATGTGATGAAGCCGCCATAGCTGCCGCCATAAATGCCGATCTTCTTGGCGTCGACGCCATGGTTCACGATCAGCCATTGCGCGCCATCGACTTGATCGTCCAGATCTTTGCCGCCCATGAAGCGATAGATGCCGGTGCGCCAGTCGCGCCCGTAGCCGGCGGATCCGCGGTAATCGATGTCGAGCACGGCGAAGCCCTTTTCCATGAGGAAGTGATGGAACATATACTCGCGCGAGTAGCTTGACCACCATTTGTGGACGTTTTGCAAGTATCCGGCACCGTGCACGAAGATCACGGCCGGTCCACCCTTTTTGAAGCTCACAGGCTTGTAGAAGCGGGCTGGAACGGTCGCGCCATCGCGGGCTTTGAATTCGACGATCGGCACGTCGAGCCACTTTGCGGCTTTGAACTCGGGCGAAGGGGAGTCGGTCAACTGCTTGACGGAGGCTCCTGGCTCGGCTTTTTGTACAAAAAGTTCACCAGGTTTCGTTGTGGACGAAAAGTTGACGGCGAGCCACTTTTCATCGGGCGATAGGATAGCGCGATGGTTGCCCGTCGAAGTTGTGAGCCGGGTGCGCGCGCCTCCACTCGATGGCATCGAGAACACGTGGCGCTCATACGGGGAGCCTTCTGAAGTGGTCAGGAAGAAAACCGACTCATCTTCGGACAGGTCGGCATCGGCCACTTCCCACTTGCCGCTGGTCAACGCTTTCGCCTCTGAGGATCCATCGGCCGGCATCCGATAGAGATGCGCGAATCCGGATTTCTCAGAAATAATGTAGACTTCTTTTTGCACAAAACCGAAGGCTGCGTTGACGCCGAAGTTGATCCAGGCATCGTCGTGTTCATGGAACAGTTGCTTGCCTTTCGCGGTGTTAGGATCGAGGGCGAAGATCCAACGATCCTTGTTGTCGGTGGAACGCAACTGGAACGCGGCGAGCAATCCGTCCTTGGACCAAACGGGGAGACCGGTGAACTGCACATCGCGATCTTTCTTGTCGTCGGTCTTCAGCTCGTGCTCGATAAACTTCAGTTCGCCCGTCGCGACTTCGATGCGCGCGAGTCTGGCCTTCATCTGTAGATCGCCGACTTTGTTGCGGGTTTGGAGATCTTCTGTATAAGCCGATTCGGTGATGAAGTTGGGAACGATGGCGGTCTTGGCGTCGGCGGGCGGCTCGGTGATGAGAGCCATCGCGTATTTTTCATCCGGCGACAGGTGCAGCGCGGCGATTGTCTGGCGCGCCTGTAAAATATGGGGTTTGCGCGGATTCTCATTCTTGCGCCGGGCCTCGTCTTCTTCTTTACGCTTCACTCGATCGCGCACAGTTTCGAGCAGAGCGAGCTCTTCTTTCTTGAGAAACTCCTGGCTATCGGTGCCCTTCTTGGGATCCGCGGGCGGCGAACCGGCGGGCCGGATATCGGTGAGTTGCACGATCGAGGGCGAGTCGACGGACATCAGATACAAGTTATTGGCGCGGGTAAACGCGATGCGTTTGCTGTCGTGGGTGAACCGCGGATTGCTTTCGATATCCGTTGTGTACGTGATGCGGCGGCTCTTGCCCGTCGCGTGGTCGTACAACTGGATGTCGCCCGCGGTGGCGAAGACCGTCCATTTCCTGTCCAGCGAACGATTGCCGTTGGCTGGCGCTGCGTCTTTGGCTTCCTCTTCACTCAGCTTGCGCAGGCCGCTACCATCGCGATTCACGACATAAGTATCGAGCGGTTGGTTCTGAGGATCGTTCCACTGCTTCCATTGAAAGAAAATGCGCTGGCTATCGGGCGACCAGCGGACGGCGAGGGGCTCGTAGCCGGTGAGTCCAGGCCCTTTCATGATGTGGTCGATTGTGAGGTCGGCGGCTGCAAGCGAGACGGCGCAGAACATCGAGAGGATCGAGAGTAAACGCATGAGGCTTTGCATAGGGTATCGAATGGAGCGCCGTCAGCGCACCAGAATGAGTCGCAGATCCATCACATTGGTTCCCGTGGGTCCGGTGAGGATCAGATCGTGGAGTGCCTCGAAGAAGTGATAGGAATCGTTTCGTGCGAGATAGTCTGAGGCTTGCATTCCCTCGCGCAGGGCGCGTTTGAGCGTCATGCCATCGGCGATCGCTCCGGCGGCGTCCGTGGGTCCATCGGTGCCATCGGTACCCGCACTGGCAATGGTGATCTGCGGATAGCCATCGATATCGATAGCGGCCGCGAGTGCGAATTCCTGATTGCGTCCACCCAAGCCGTTGCCGCGAATCGTCACCGTGGTCTCGCCGCCTGAGATCACGCAGGCCGGGATCTTGACGGGCTGTCCGGTGGCAACGATTTCGCGGGCGATTGCACCGTGAACGCGGGCGACATCGCGGGTTTCGCCTTCAATCAACGAGGAAAGCACCAGGGTGTTGTATCCGAGTTCCGTGGCTTTTTCGCCGGCGGCTTCGATCGCGAGACGATTGCTTCCGACGAGAACATTGCGCACTCGCCGGAAAAGAGCATCGCCGGGCTTGGGCGTTTCCACGGGCTCGTGTCCGGCTTCGATTCCGTACTTCTTCAGTACAGCAAGAGCGTCGGCGGTGGTGGACGCATCGGGGGCGGTGAGTCCGGAACCGATCGTACCGATATCGTCGCCGATGACATCCGACAGGATCAACGTCAGCACCGCGGCCGGATAAGCCATGCGCGCAAGCTGGCCGCCTTTGATTGCCGAGAAGTGCTTGCGCACGATGTTCATTTCATGAATGTCGGCACCGCAGGCGAGCAGCTTTTGCGTGATGTTCTGTTTTTCGGCAAGGGTCATGCCACCTGCGGGAAGAGGCAGTAACGCGGACGCACCACCTGAGATCAGGCAGAGAACGAGATCGTCTTTGAGGGCCTCTTGCGCAATGGCGGCGATGCGCTGTGCGCCATTGCGGCCAGCCTCGTCCGGAACCGGGTGCCCGCACTCGTTGACTTCGATTCGTTGTAGCTTGCCGGATCCGTGGCCGTATTTGACATTGATGAGTCCTGCAGCAATTCGATCACCCAGGATCACTTCGACGGCGGTCGCCATTCGCGCGGTTGCTTTGCCTGCACCGACGACGAAGATGCGTTTGAAACTGTCGAGCGGAAAGTCGAAAGTCGCGCCCGCTTGCAGCGAGCCACTGTCTGTGATGGTGAGGTGTCTGCGAACTGCCTTTGCTGGATCTGCCGCCTCCAGCGCTGCCTGCAGGATGGCGAGCACATGTTGGTGGCTTGTCTGCTTCAAGTTGGCCAACTCACAGTGTAATCCGGTTAGTTACTTCGACTTTGCGAAGGCCGCAAAATCAGGATGATCACCGATATGGTCGAAGACGTGTTGCTTGAGGATTTCACCATTTTCACCGAGCAAAAACGCACCGGGTTCAGCGAGTGGAGCCGCGCCAGGCATGCCGATAAAGTTGCCTCGAAAAAGAGATCGCGCCGCGGCAAATAGCATGGTTGGGCCGAAGAGAGTCCAGATGGATCCCACTGGTTTCACGGAGAAGGTCTTCCACCAATCGCCGGTGAGGTCCGCTACGGCGCGCGCCTGGGGCCACTCTTTGGCGAAGAATCGCTGGCCGCGATCGACGGAATCGCGGAAGACGAGAATCACTGGCGGATAGCCGCCTTTTTCCTGCAATCGCCGTAAATCCTTCACGGCCTCGAAGCAGAAAATTCAACCGAAGTGGCGGAGGAAGAAGATGACGGTGGGTCCGGGACCGAGTTGGGCGAGGAAGGTGCGGGGATCCCGCAGGTTGACGCCCTGGACTGCGTTGCTGAGGTTCTCGATCCGCTGCTGCATGCTTGTTCGATGATGACAGTTCGGCGATAGAGGTACAACTGTTTGCTGCCTATTCGGTGAGTTTGCAAAAGAGTTGATCGCCGCCCCGACGACTTCGAAGAAATTGGCACGACGGTTCGAGACTTACCCTCTCGCTCACACTTGTGGCTCCGAAAAAGCCGATTCTTCGAGCTTTCAGGGACATGGACGACGAAGCCGTTCGGCCGCTCAGTTGAGAGCATCCAGTCGCCATAAACGACATCCGTCAGCTTCTCATCCGCGCGGCAAAGTAGAGAGCCGCGAGCGCGAACAGCGCATCGGGAGCCCAAGCCGCCATTGCAGGGGGAAGCTGGTTCAAATTACCCACTTGCTCAAACAGCTGATTGATCGCGATATAGGCAATGGCGATGGTGAAACTGAGTCCCACGGCTGCCATCGCCCCGCGGGCTCCGCCACGGAAGGCGAAGGGGATGCCAATCAACGCCATGATGAAGGCGAACAGCGGCGTCGAAAACTTCTTGTGATACTGCACGCGCAGTTGCACGGTATCGAAGCCACGCTGATCGATTTCTGCGATGTAACGGTCGAGGTCTTCGAAGTTCATCTGCTTGCCCTGCTTCACTTCTTTGAGAAAGTAATCGGGCGCTTCGATGAGTTCGTCGTAGGTGCGCGTTGCGCCGCCAAACGGGTCATAGGCGATCTCGCGGGTGGTCGCATCGAAGTCGCGGCGCCAGCCGTTTTGAAAGATCCAACGTTTGAGTGAAGGTTCCCAGCGGGCTTTTTCCGCGGAGATGTGGCGCTTCAGTTTCGAGATCGTCCAATCCACTTCGTAGACGTTGACGTCGAGCATCGAGTTCTCATTGGGATCGAAGTAGCGGTAGTAGAAAATGCGCCCGTCGTAACCGTTGATCCACTTCTGATCGGGACGCAGATAGGTTTGCACCGGGCGGCCTTTGATCTCGTTGCGGATGGCGTCCTGCACGCGGTTGGCGTCGGGAAGAATGAAGTGGTCGAAGGCGAAGAGGCCCGCGGAAAATGCGATCGCAGTGACGAGGATGGGCGCTGCCAAGCGATACAAGCTGATGCCGCTGGCCTTGAACGCGGTAATCTCGTTGTTCTTCGAAAGGACGCCGAAGGTCACGAGAACTGCAACCAGCACGCTGACAGGCGTTGAGTCATAGAAGAATTTGGGCGTCAGATAGAACAGATACGTGAGCACGCGCGGCAACGAAATCTGGTTGCGGATGATGTCGCTGAGCAATTCGAAAAAAGTATAAATGTGGGAGATCAATACGAATCCGGCAAGAACGACGGCGAACCAGAAGAGGAAGCTGGTGAGCACGTAGGTGTCGATTAGCTGGGGCAGGAAGATCAGACGGCGTGTGCGTCCAATGGCCTGCTTTTGCACGTTCGCTTTAAAAAAATGAGGAACGGCACCGCGAAGAGCGGTTCCGAAGCGGCCCATCCAATTGCGTAGCACTCCCATGAGATCGCGATCGCCAGGGATTTCGAGGCGCAGAATGAGGATCATGCCGATCAGGGCGAAGGCGAGGTTCGGCGTCCAGACGGCGAGTTCGACGGGTACGCGGCCTTGGCGCGCGATGTTGATCATTGCTATAAGGCTCATGTAGTATCCGAACGCGAGGGCGATGGTCAGGACGAACGCAGCCGACTTTGAAGACCGTCGCGATGAGACGCCAAGGGGGATGCCAACGAGCGCGAGCAACATGCAGGCAGGCGGCAAGGCGAGCCGCTGATGGAGTTCGATCTTGGCCTCGGTCAACGTCTGTTTGCTGAGCGTCGCGGCAGGCTGGTAGACATGACGCCAGAGCGGCACGGTATCCATTTCGCGTTCGGGATGGCGCGTGCGCGCTTCACTGGGCTTTCCTGCCTCGAGCAGTTGTTCACTGGTGGGCGAGAGGCTGGCGCGATACTGAAAATCGTTGACTTCGTAGGTGGCACGGTTTTGGAGAGAGAGTTGGATGCGGTTGCGGACCGCATCGGGCCGTGCGATTGCGCCTTGTGCGAGCATCACTCGAGGCAGCTTGGATGCGGCGATCGGCTCATCGGAAACGGGCTTGGGCGCGACATCGGCGATGAAGACATTTCGCCAGCGCGAGACGTTTCCGGGTGCCGGAGAGATATCGCCGACGAAGAGAACGACTTTGGGTTCCTGGAACTGTTCTGCGAAAATACGCGGTTGGACTTCCGCCGTGAGTTGCGATGCGGTGAGCCGCGCGGCGATGCGGTTGGCTTCGCGGAATGACCACGGGGTAAGCCAGAGTGCGGCCGCCGCGGTGACGAGCATCGCGAAAAAGGCGAAGGTGAGTGGAGGGATGGCGATGCGGCGTCCTGAGATGCCAGCCGAGCGGATGGCGGTGAGTTCGCCGTCGCTGGCGAGGCGTGAGAGTCCGATGAGGACGCCGACGAGGACGCCGAGAGGCACCGTGTAAGGAAGCGAAAACGGGATCGCGAGGGAGACCATGAGCGCGACGGTTTTGGGCGGAGCGGCGGTGCGGACGAGGAGCGAGAAGAGATCTGCGCCGAGGTTCCTGAGAAACAGGATGGTGGTGAAGAGTGTAATGCCAATGATCGCGGCGGCAGCGACCTCTTTGAAGATCGCGCGGGACAACAGGCGCATTGCTTCTAGTGTCGCGCAAACCGCCGGTTAAGATATCGTGAGAGGGGGCTTCATGACACTTCGTTTTCTTGCTGCCGTTTTATTCGCACAACTTGCCGCCTCCGGCCAGATCACGTCCGGCACGATCTTTCTGGATCCGGATATCGTCGTCCCTCCGACCCCACAACCTATACCGGCATCACATCCAATGGAACGGGTAACCGGCTGATGTATGACCGGCGCGTCAACGCCTTTGTCACCTTCAACGCATTCTTATTCAACGCGAGCTACAGCGATGGTCCCAATGTCGAAGTGCAGGTGAACCCCGAGTTCGGAACCGTGGCTGCGGCGCAGGTCGAAGCAGCCAAGTACGCACGGGTCATTGGACAACTGCCCGTCATCCTCCGATCCAAACTCGGTACGGTTTGGATCCACATGGGTGTCCAACCCTTCGGTGGCGGAAACCGGAACCTGCTCATCCATATTGGTCAGGCGGATCAATATGTCGCCGCCGGAATTCTCGAAGAGACGCTGGTGCACGAGGCCTCGCACACATCGCTCGATGGCGATCACGCCGCCTCGACGGGTTGGCGCGCGGCGCAGACATCCGACCCGGCGTTCATCTCGACGTACGCCCGCGACAATCCAACCAGCGAGGACGTTGCGGAAACCTTTCTGCCGTGGCTGATGGTGCGCTATCGCCGCGATCGGATCACGGCGACGCTGGCACAGCAGATTGAATCAACGGTTCCGGCGCGCCTCGCCTACTTCGACAGCCAGTCGTTCAACGTCCTGCCGGTCACCAACGCCAGTAACAGCTGGGCCGTGCCCCTAGGATTCCTGCCCATTCCACCGTGCCGGGTTGCCGATACGCGGAACGCCACCGGTCCGCTCGGCGGACCCGCCATTCCCGCGCTTGGCACTCGTAATTTCCCGATCCGCTCGACCTGCGGATTGCCCGCCACGGCCACTGCTTATTCGCTGAATATTACGGTGGTTCCTCGAGGGTCTCTGGGATATTTGTCGATCTGGCCCGGCGGCAGAGCCCAGCCTACCGTTTCGACTTTGAATGCTCTGGATGGACGAATCAAGGCCAACGCCGCTATCGTGCCCGCTGGTGCGGACGGTTCCGTGAATGCCTTCGTCACCGACACCGCCGACGTGATCATCGATGTCAACGGGGTGTTTGTTCCACAAGCGGGAAACCCCGCGGGACGGTCGTTCTACTGAGTCAATCCCTGCCGCATCGCGGATACACGTGCCGCCGGTGGAACCATGCAGGCGCTGGTGAACCGCACGGTCACGGTGGCGTCCGTGTGCGGTATCCCGGTGACAGCAACGGCGTATGCGCTGAACTTCACCGTGGTTCCCAAACAGCCGCTGGGATTTCTGACGCTGTGGCCGAACAACGGATCGGCCGGACCGACGGTTTCGACGTTAAATGCACTCACCGGCGCGGTGACCGCGAATTTTGCTATCGTGCCCGCCGGAAACGCTGGGGATATTCTCGCATTCGCCACAGATGCGACGGAAGTAATTGTGGATATCACCGGCTATTTCGGGCCTTCCGGATCGCCGGGCGCGCTGAAATTCCATGCCTTGGATCCCTGCCGCGTTCTCGATACGCGCCTCGCCGACGGTCCGTTGGGCGGTCCCCAGCCTCAAGCCGGGTCGACGCGCGCCTACGCGGTGCTGTCGAGTACCTGTGGCGTGCCATCGTCTGCGCAGGCGTATTCTCTGAACGCAACCGTCCTTCCAGCGCCCGTGCTGGGCTTTCTGACGCTGTTTCCCACTGGGGCGACGCGACCGTTGGCTTCTACGCTGAATGCGGTGGATGGCAGCATCACGTCGAACGCGGCCATCGTTCCGACGGGGACTTCCGGGCAGGTATCCGCCTATGTCATGGAGAGAACGCACCTGATTTTGGATATCAATGGCTATTTCGCGCCGTAGTTGAAAATCGGGATTGGAAGAGTCCGGCCCTCCCACATGCGGGTCCGCATCTGCGGTTCGGCGGGTAAAGCCATCGGTGAACAGCCAGTCTCGGAATCCCGTGCGGGTCGAAAATAGGACGGGCGGAGCAATCGTGAGTGCGGGGCTGTTCGCGAGCCGCCACGAACCATGAGCCTGCCAGCCGTTTGTGCGGTAACTAGCCCGGCAAAGGCCGGGGCCGCCTCAAGGGAAGCAAGCACTGCCGCGCCCCGGTCAATTTTGCCGGCGAACACTTAGGAGCGACACAGCCGCGTGGCGCGGCCCAAAACGGCGAAGAGATCGATTCGCGCCACCGCGCGTTTTGTCGCTGGTTCCTCAATAGATCTTTACCCAAGCCTCGCTTGCGAAGCTCCACGAATGGGACTGTCCTTCGGCTCGTACGTCGTTGCTCCACGCTTCTTCGAGACCCCACCTCACGGATGACGCCCTCGCGCTTCGCTATGACTTCGCTTCCATCAGGCTGCCAAAAGGAAGCCATTGAAGTGTATCCACTGGCTTCTCTCTGGGCTGTTCGTTGGTTAATTAGGCGATGTTGGGGATCTTGATGATCTTCTTCTGAATCGCGTACTGCACAAGTTGCGCCTTGTTGTGAATGTCGAGCTTACGCATGAGATTGAACTTGTGCGCTTCGACGGTTTTGACGCTGAGGTTGAGATCGCAAGCGATTTCTTTGACGGAGTTGCCTTCGGCCAGCATCTTCAGCACTTCGCGTTCGCGGGTGGTGAGTGTCGCAAACCGCGGCAAGCGGTTGGCGGACTTGATGCGCGACCGGAAGTCGTCCACCAGTTGCGACAGCATACGCGGGCTGAGATAGCTGCCACCGCGGCAAATGTCGCGGACGGCCGCCACCAGTTGCTGCGAAGGGCTGTCCTTCAAGACATAGCCACTTGCGCCGACTTCCATCCCCTCGACGAGGTAATCTTCGTCGTCATACATGGTGAGGAAGAGAACCTTCGTTTCCGGACGGTTCTTACGGAGCTGACGAGTCGCCTCAAAGCTGCTCAAGCCAGGCATGCCGATATCCATCAGAACGACATCGGGCCGTACTTCAGCACCTTTCTCCACCGCGTCGCCGCCGTTGGAGGCTTCACCGACTACTTCCATGTCTGCTTCAGCGGAAAGTAAGGTTTTAATACCCTGACGGAACAGCGTGTGGTCATCCGCCAACATGATCCGAATTTTCGCCATATTGTTTCCCCGCCCTCCTTCGAGCGGCCGCGTCCGGCGAGCGCAATTGTGTTGCACCAGTTCGGGACGGCTTGTCCTTGCAATATCGAGACCCAAGAATCGAGACTCAAAATCAACGCTTGTTCGTGCAGCTAGTTCTTTCGTCCGGCAAGCTCGGGACGAACTGCGCTATTGTCTATCGTCGTCGCACGAATCGTTCGTGTACCGAGTTTTCTTCGGGCGCTTGCCCATTCCGCCGTGCTGCTCTGGGCACCAACCCGAAGCGACCCCGTGGAGCCAGACGAAGCATTGCCCTGAGAATTGATCGGCAGTTCGATGGAAATCTTCGTACCCTTGTCTCTTTTAGAAGAAGCCGACCTCTGGCCGGATTTCGGAGACTTCGAACCTTTTTCTAAAGATCTTGGATAGCTCCACAACCGGAAGCTGCCCCCCAGTAGAGCGACACGTTCCCGCATGCCGGACAATCCAAACGAATCGCGCCGGGCGAGTGCCTCTTCTACCAGGAACCCGACGCCATTGTCTTCCACGTCGAGCCTTAGTACTCCATCGGCGGTTGTTACCGAAACGTTTACAGTAGTTGCCTGAGAGTGCTTGCCGATGTTGTTGAAACATTCCTGTACAAGCCTGTAAACAATCACTTCGATCTTTTGGGGCAATCCCCCTAGACGGGTAAGGCTGAGCTTCACCTCGACGGGATTTACCCGCTGGAAACGTGCAACCAATTGCCGCAGTGCCGCACCCAAGCCGAGTTGTTCCAAAACGGCCGGACTCAAGGCCGCAATCAGCCGCCGCATCTCGAGAATGGTGCGTTCGGTGAGATCCCGCGCCTCGCGCAGTTTCTGCCGGGATTCGTGTTCGCTTTCAGGCAGCGCTTGTTCGAGCAATTCCATTTGGAGCCGGATGCAAAGCAGGCTCTGACCCGCTTCGTCATGCAGTTCGCGGCTGATTCTGCGCCGTTCCATCTCTTCGACGTGCAGCATATGTTCCGCCAATTGCCGGATCTGCTCTTCACTCGCCGCAAGGTGTTCCATGAGCCGGGCTTTTTCGGCGGCCATCAGGCAGCGCTCTGAGGCTGCGGCCAGCAGTTCCTGCTCTCTCGGCAGCCACTCGTAAAAGCGCTTGAAGCCGAATTGCATGACTCCAGCCATGTTGCCGTCTTTCGACAACGGGATCGACCAGCAGGATTCGAATTGCGCTTTCCACGAAGGATCGAGAAAGCCCGTGGAGGCAGCGGTGCGGCAGTCAATGAACCGCGGCTCGCGAATGCTCGTCCGTTTCAATTTTTCGTTCACGGGAGACGCGGCAATGCGCGGCGAGGTGACCACCGAGATCCAGTCTTTGCCGGATTCGCTCAGCAGGTCGATACGCCCGATATCCGCGCCGCAAACCCCAACCAATGTGTCCAGAAAACGCTGCAACAGGTCGTCGAGGTTGCGCGATTCGAGTTCCACGCGGAATAACTCGTAGAAGGCTTCGGTTTCGGCCTCGCGGACCTGATAGTAGGCGTTGTTCAGCGTCAGGATCACACAGAAGTGAATCTGCTCGCGGACCCATTGAAAGTTCGCCTGCATCCCGTCATCCACTGAGGCGTCGCGCGACAGTCGCTTCAACTTGGCCGTGAGCAATCCGTCGTATTCCTGCAGGGCTTCTACAATCGCGCTGGGCGGCAGATTCAGCTTGGCGAGACGCCTGCCGCTGTATTCCACCTGTTCGATAAACTTGAGCGCCGGCTGTCCTCCAGCGAGAATGCGCGCGGCATTCCCGAAGGTGATCGCGGCAAGTGCGGCGCGTTGTTGGGGCGCGTAGCCGAGCTTCTCGAGCTTAACCTGAAAGCGCTGATCGAGCTTTTCGACATGGTGTTCGAGTAAGGTCGACATCCGCTGCAACTGCGAACGCAATTGGTCGCTGAGGACATCCGCCGCATCGGCGAGTTCGGGTGCTAGTTCGTTGGTGGGCAGAGTGATCGCCATGCGCAGAAGCTTTGCGTACTAAGGGATCTATCGGTTCACTAAGGGCTTCTCTTTAGGAGCGGCATGGATTGTTGCACGCACGTTGGTTGCCTGGGCGCTTTGCCTAGTCGCGCGTCCGGGGTCGGTGGCTGGCGGGGCTGGGCGAACCGTGTCGCCTTGCACATCGACTGAATCGCGATACGATGCCTTCACGACCCGTTCGCAGCTCCATGCGCAACTTGTCGAACTCGGCGTCCAAACAGGCGACCTGCCGATGGTCCACGGCAGCCTCCGCGCTCTCGGATCCGGCGGTTCCATCACTGGCGGCGTTAACACGCTCATCCAAGCAGCTCTCGTCGACACCATCGGCCCGGAAGGTACGATCGCGGCCTACGTCGACTTCGAGCCCTTCTACGAAGATGACGAACCGGATCCTCCGGTCTTCGATAAACGCATCGCTCACGCCGCGCGCGATCACGGTGTGTTGCATGAGACGCTCCGCAATTGGCCGGGCGCGATCCGCAGCGATCACCCGGACGCGGGGGTTGTGGCGATCGGTCCGCTGGCAGAGTGGATTACGCGCGATCATCCGTTTCAATACGGCTGTGGCGAAGGCTCGCCCTTCGAGAAGATCTCGGAATCGAAAGGCCGCATTCTCATGCCGGGTGCGCCGCTCGATACGATCACGCTGCTGCACTATGCCGAGCACAAGGCATGGATCCCGGACAAACGCATCGTTCGATACCGCCGTCGCATGCAGCAAGGCTGGGCGGATTTCGAAGAGTTCGACACCGGCGAGCCGGTACATGCGAGACTGCCGGAAAACGTCTTCGAACGCATCGCGCTCGACTATCTGGCCTCCGGTTCTGGCCGCAAAGCGACGGTCGGCCACGCCGATTCCTATCTGTTCGAAGGCGCGGATCTCGTCGCTTACGGCATCGATTGGATCGAGCGCGCGATCCTATAGCCCGCGCAAGAAGGGGTTGCGCTTCTTCTCGCGCTCAATCGTCGTGCTGGCACCATGTCCCGCGATCACGGTGGCATCGCCCGGCAGCGTCAGGATCTTGTCTTTGATGGACCGCAGAATTTGCCTCCCATCGCCGCCGGGGAGATCGGTGCGCCCGATTGAATCCTTGAAAAGCGTATCGCCCGCGACGAGCGTGTTTTCCGCAGGGATCCACACAGAGACGCTGCCCTGCGTGTGGCCGGGCGTGGTCAGGATGTGAAAGTCCGTCTCACCAAGTTGAAGGCGGTCTCCATCGCGGGCGTCGGTGTCGATATCGGTCTTTTCGGGTTCGGCCATGCCCAGCCATCCGGCCTGGACTTCGAGCTTGTCGTACAGCACCTGATCTTTGGCGTTCATGTGGACGGGCGCACCTGTATGTGCCTTGAGTTTCGCCGCGCCGCCGATGTGATCTATGTGCGCGTGGGTGATGATGATCGCCTTCACCTTCAACCGATGCTCGTTAAGCACGGCGATCACAGCGTTAACATCGTCGCCGTCGCCAGGGTCAATGACGATCGCTTCGCGTGTGGTCTCGTCTCCGAAAATCGAACAGTTGCACTGCAGTGCGCCTAGGGGCAGAATCTCGTGAATCATGTGTAAGCCGGGTCTACTCTTATAGTAAGAGTATGGACATTCCTGCAATCGTCATCCGAGCCGCGCATATCGTCTCGGTTGTGTTTCTGATCGGAACCGCTTTCTACGCCGCCTCGGCACGCACGGGGCTCGCCTCCGGCATGTCGGCCAAGATTTACGGCGCGATGGCGCTGCTGGTGGGTTCCGGCTTTTATCAGTTCTATGCGCAGATGAAGGGCGCTGGCTTCCCCAAGGGCTACCACATGTGGTTCGGCATCAAGATGCTGTTCGTCCTGCACATTCTCGCGGTCTATCTGTTGCTCGCTTTGGGACGCGGCGATGAAGGCAAGCAGCGCCGTTGGCTGGTGGGCATTGCCGGATCCGGCTTGGTCACCATCCTGATCGCGTCTGTGTTGCGGAGCCTCTAACGTGACCGGCTACGAGGCATTGCGCACCAGCGAAGCGGCGGTGGACCTGTCGGCCCGCGGCAAGTTGAAGATCACGGGTGAGGACCGTGCGCGGCTGTTGCATGCGATGTCTACGAACCACATCCAGGAAATGCAACCGGGCGATTGCCGCTATGCGTTCTTTCTGAATCCGCAGGGGCGGATTCTAGCCGACGCCTGGGTCCTTTGCCGGGAAGATCACATGCTGGTGATCACCGAGCCGGAGACGCGGCAGAAGCTGTTCGATCATCTCGACCAATACATCATCGCGGACGATGCGCAGGTGGAAGACGTGACCGAACAGTGGAAGCTGATTTCGGTGGAGGGTGCCGCGGCTGGACATCGGGAACTGCCGTTTACGGCGACCGGGCTTCCGGGTGGGGCTTTTCTTACGACGGAAATTCCAGTAGGACTGCCGGAGTTCGCCGATGCGGAGGCTGTCCGCGTGGTGCGGATTGAGAACGGCAAGCCTCGCTATGGCGAAGAACTGACCGAGCGTTTCTTAGTACAGGAGACGGGGCAATTGCAGGGCGTACACTTCAGCAAGGGCTGTTATATGGGTCAGGAAATTGTAGAGCGCGTGCGGTCGCGGGGACAGGTCCATCGGCATTTGCGGGCGGTGCGCATTGACGGGGATGCGGTTCCTGAAGTGGGGGCGAAGTTTCGATTAGGCGAGAAGGAAGTCGGCGAGTTGGTGTCGGCTGTGTTTTCACCTGCGCTTGGGAAGGTTGCCGCGATGGCTTATATGAGGACGGATGCGGCGAATCCGGGGACCGTGGTGAGCATCGGTGGAGTGAGCGCGCTGGTGGTCTAGGCATCGGACGTTTACGGATCCGAGAAAAGGTCTGGAGTCAAAGCCCGTCCTCGTTCGCGACCGGACGATGGCATTCGCCAAGAAGCTGTTTCCCAAGGAAAAGCTGGAAGCACTCGAGGACGGGAGCCTGGCTTGTACTTGCCCGCCGGACGACGAGTTGGTGATCGGTTGCTTTGCTGGGGTCTGTATCGTGGCAGGCAAAGAATTCGGAATCGATTATCCATCCCAATTGCCGATCCATTTTCTTGAGGTCTCACCTTATCGACGGGTCACCCTGCATGCAATGCACAGCGTTGTCGATTGGTTTACCTATGCCGTTTGGGAAGGAGGCAAGCTACAACGATCGCTGAGCCTGTCTCCCGACAGCGGGTTGCTGGAAGATATCGGAGCGAGGCTCCCGTTCGAAGCGCCCTATCGGGAGGGACACCATTCGGCCATTGCCCCTGAAGACGAGGAAGAATTCTCTGACTACCCGTTCGCATTTCACCCGCTTGAGCTCGGCGAAGCCGCTCTTCGTGATCTGTTCGGCTATCACTTGGAAAGCTACCAAACGTCTCTTGATCCAGACAAAATCCCATTGATGAATTTCAAGCGGACTAAGCCCTGGTGGAGATGGGGCTGAGTCCTGCCCCGTTGTCTCCACGATTCGCCGGACGCAGGAGCGGCTTGCCGGAACCGGCTTCAAACCCGGTGAGAACTTACATAGCCGTGAACTCCGGCAGAAACTTCCCTATCGGATCGTGCAACGAGAGCTTGCCCTGTTCCACCAGTTGCAGCGCGGCAACGGTGGTGATCGCTTTCGTCATCGGGGCGATGCCGAAGATGGATTGCGTGGCGACGGCAGCGGACACGGCCGGAATCTTGCGCCGTTGGATGCCCTCGCGCAACAGCGCGTCCAACTTCGCGGCGTTGAAGCGGGGTGCGGCAGCGGTGACCACGAGGGGAAGGGACACGAACACTCTCCGGCTGAATGCCATCTCCAGATCTTATCAGCCCTGAGAACCCGGTCCGCCGTTCGTCGGCAACCACCACCCATTCGTCGATTTCCTCTAGCCGCCAACCCCCTAACTCGCTAGAATAAGGAAACTTAGCAGATCGATGCGAGTGCCGTAGAAATTGTTGAACTTCGCGTAGCTGGATTTCGTTTTCATTGCTGAGAGGTGATAAACAACACCTCACCGATCAAGGAAGCGATTCAGGTTATGTCGACGGTCTTGGCAAGTAACGGAACAGCAGCGATGGTACTGGACTTCGGATTCCAGAGCCAAAGGACCGAAGTGAGAGGCCTAGTGGACGCCGACGCACAAATCGTCGAAAAATGCCTGGCTGGCGATGAGGCCGGCTGGGAAGAACTCGTCAAAACCCATACACGCCGTGTCTATGCCATCTGCTATCGCTTCACCGGCAAAGACAGTGAAGCGCAAGATCTGACGCAGGAAGTGTTTCTGCGCATCTTCCGGTCGCTGCACAGCTTCCGGTCGGGCGAGGGATCTTTCGCCGTCTGGCTCACCCGGCTCACCCGTAACTTGTTGATCGATAACTATCGCCGCACCAAAAGCGACCGCGCGACCGATTCCATCGAAGGCCAACTGCCGATGTTGGAAGAGCGGACCGCGATGTCCGCCCGCGCCGACGGTCTGCTTGCCGGGCGCGAAGCGAGCGAACTTCTGCAGCATGCGCTGCAAAAGCTTTCCCCCGAACTGCGCGAGACCGTGATTCTGCGCGATTTGGAAGAGTTGGAATACAAGGAGATCGCCGAGATTCTGTTTGTGCCTGAAGGAACCGTCAAGAGCCGCCTCAACCGCGGCCGGGCGGAACTGGCTAGATTACTGCGTCGCCATAAAGCGGCGGTATAGTTGGAATGAGTTCGTTATGATGACCTGCGCGGACCTCGAAATTTCGCTCTGCGACTACGTGGATGGAACACTCCACGGAGAGCAGAAGTCCGCCGTCGAGAAGCATCTCGCCGGATGCCCGGCTTGTGCGGAATTCGCACAAGACTGCGGTGCCGCAGTGAGCTTTGTCGAACGGGTCGAGGAAGTGCGTCCGCCGCAGGAACTGATGACTCGCATCGTCTTCGAAACACAGGCGATCCGCGAGAAAGGGTTCAAGAAAAGCCCGCTGCGGCGTTGGTTGTCCAGATGGTTCGCGCCGGTCCTGCAGCCGAGGGTTGCGATGGGTATGGCGATGACGGTGTTGAGTTTCGCGATGATGGGAAAGTTCGCGGGTATTGAGGTCCGGCAGTTGAAGCCGTCCGATCTCAATCCGATCGCGGTGTACTCGGCGGTGGAAAACAAAGTCGCCAATGGCTGGGGCAAAGCGGTCAAATATTACGAAGGTTTGAAGTTCGTCTTCGAGATCCAGTCCCGGCTGGAAGAGTGGCGCAGGCAGGCGGAAGAAGACCGCCGCCTCGAAGAGCAGAGACAGCCGCAACAGCTACAAGAACAAAGGAAGAAGTCATGAACTGCTTCTACCATTCCGACGTACTTTCTACCGCGTACTGCCGTTCCTGCGGCAAGGCGCTATGCGAACCGTGCCAGCACAAAGTCCACGGAACCATTTACTGCGAGGAGCATAGACCCATGGAAACTCCGATGTTCAACGCCAACCCGGCAACGGCAGCAGGCTCCCCGCCACCGCCGCTCGATCCGTATGGATCGCCGTATCAGACCCAGCAGCAGCCGTTCGTGGCGCAGCAGCAACTCATCGTCGATCCATCGATCAGCCCGGGACTCGCGTTTTTGCTTGGCTTCATTCCGGGCGTCGGTGCCATCTACAACGGTCAGTACGCCAAGGGCCTCATCCATGTTGTCATTCTCGGAATCCTGATCGCGCTCGTCGGAAGCAATGACCTCAGGGGCTTCGAACCGCTTTTCGGACTCTCGATGGGTGCCTTCGTCTTTTACATGTGCTTCGAGGCTTATCACACAGCCAAGCGCCGCATGATGGGACAGAAGGTGGATGAGTTCTCTTCTTTGATTCAGATCGACGACAACAAGTTCCCCGTCGGTCCCGTGGTTCTCATCGCAGCAGGAATCTTCTTCCTGCTGGCGAACTTCGACCTCATCCGGATCCGCGACGTGATCCGCTTTTGGCCCCTCGGCTTGATCGGCATCGGATGCTACATGCTGTACGCTCGCATGAACGCTGGAAGCAAGAGCGAATAGTTCATTTACAAGAGGACATCTACCATGTACGGGGCTTCTTTCATTCAGGCAGCTCGTGGGCCGATTATGCTCATCACGCTGGGCATCCTGCTGGCGATCCACCAGAACACCGCATGGGGGTTCGAACAGACATTCCCGGTTCTCATCATCGTCTTCGGTCTTTTAAAGCTTCTGGAACGCGGCGCCGATAAGTCCGCCGGTCCGATGCAGCCGCCCCAGTTTCCCAATCCAGGAGGACAAGCATAATGCGCCGCGGATCCATTATCGGACCAGTCGTCCTCATCGCCATCGGTGTCGCGTTTCTGGTTCGCAATCTCTGGCCGGACATCCCGGTCCTCGATTTTCTAGGCCGCAACTGGCCCTACATCCTGATCGGCTGGGGAGCGCTGCGCCTAGTGGAACTCTTCGCCTGGACATCGTCTGGCAAGCCCTTGCCGGTGAGTGGTGTTTCCGGCGGTGAGTGGACGCTGGTCGTCATTTTGTGCCTGTTCGGCAGCGGTCTGCATCAGTTCTCGCGCCGCAATTCCAGTTGGCTGCCGCGCATCAACATCGGTGGATTGGATGTGATGGGCGAAAGCTTCGAATATCCCTACGCGCCCAAATCGGTGAAGGCTGCTTCGAAGACGCCTCGCATTGTCATCGAAAGCTTTCGCGGCGATGCGCAGATTACCGGTACCGACAGCGACGAAGTGAAGGTTTCGGGATTGAAAACCCTGCGGGCGATGGAAAGCAAGGACGCCGAGAAATCAGAAAAAGATTCGATTCTGGAAGTCATCACCCAAGGCGATCAGATCATCATCCGCTGCAATCAGGATCGAGCCGATTCCCGCACACGGATCACATCGAAGCTCGATATCTCGATTCCGCGCGGTGCCTCGATCGACGCTCGCGGACGCTACGGCGACTTTGACATCCGCGACATCAACGGGCAGGTGGACATCTATTCCGAAAACGCCGGCGTTCGACTCGACAACATCGGCGGAAACGTCAAGCTCGACCTGCGCAAGAGCGATATTATCCGCGCCATCGGCGTAAAGGGTGACGTTGAACTGAAAGGCCGCGGCGACGATGTCGAGCTGGAAAACATCTCCGGCACGGTAACCGTCAGCGCCGCATACTCTGGCACCACCCAGTTCCGAAATCTGGCGAAAGGCATTCGCTACACGGGCGTGAGTTCCGACTTCCAGTTCGAGAAAATTCCCGGTGAAGTGCGCTCGACGATTTCGAATCTTTCCGCCAGCAATGTCGTCGGGCCTATCCGGGTGAATTCGACCAAGGCCAAGGATGTGCAGATCTCCGACTTTACCCAGGGGGTCGAAATTTCCGTCGATCGTGGCGATATCGAAGTGCGGCCTGGACGCCTTCCCCTGGCGAGAATCAACGTTTCCACGATGCACGGCGATGTGGATTTCTCAGTTCCCGGACAAGCGAAGTTCGACCTCAAGGCGACTGCCAGCCGCGGTGAAATCAGCAACGACTACGGAGACGCCTTCCGCATCGAGAGTTCCGGAAGCCGCGGCCAAATTCTCACTGGCGTGGTCGGCACCGGAGGGCCCAGCATCGTTCTGAATTCCAACCGCGGTGGAATCACGGTTCGCAAGGGCGATGTTCTTGCGCCTTTGAGCGTTCCAGCCGTACCTGCACCGCCTGTTCCGCCATCGAAGCCGCTTGTCCGGGTGGAATAAAATTAACTAGCGCCACTCAACAAAAAGTCGCATCGTGAGGACGGACACCGTTCTGTCACATGATGCGATTTTTTATTCTGCTTGCTCTCCCCGTTGCGCTCTGTTTCGCACAGGCTGACGTTTCCACCGCAACCTCGAAAGCAACCGTCACCGTCGGGTCCTATCTCGTTTCGTTGCTGCTCCCGGGAGACTATGAAGTGCGCGGCACCAACAAGGCTTCAAAATCTTCGTTGCGCCACAACTCACCGCGGTCAGCGAAGAGATGATCGTCGAGGCGTCAGTGCAGCAGGTCGAAGTCGAGCGGAGCAAAGCCATTGACAATAGCACCGATTTCAACTCCACCTTCCCGGCGTTCGTGCCGACGAATCTGAAGCTGGAACGCGCTTTGAGTGTCTTCGATATCCGTCACAAATTTTGTCGCGAGCGGCGTTTGGAACAGCCCGTTTAAGAATCGTGAGTTCGGTGACCACAGCCTTGCGCCGATCGTTTCGGCGCTTCGGCGCGATCGGGAATACCGTTCACTGGCTGTCTCGGCCGCGACGTCAACGGCGACAATCGCGCGCAAAAACGACCAACTTGACGAATACGACGAATTCTCTGGCCGTGAACGACATCATTGGATCGGATCCGGCACTGGTCCCGTCGGACTCAGTTCGGGTTGCGTTTGGCGTTCTAGAAGTCCGCTCAGGTTGGAGACACGCTCACTCGACGAAACCACTTCTAACCGGCCAGCTTATCGCGAGTTTCCTTCAAGAGTTTTTTACGACCACGGGCTTGGCGTGCTTGTCGAGTAAAGTCAAGTCCGTGTCGACAAACGCACCGACG
Source organism: uncultured Solibacteraceae bacterium (assembly GCA_964500255.1). Lineage (GTDB taxonomy): Bacteria > Acidobacteriota > Terriglobia > Bryobacterales > Bryobacteraceae > F-183. The sequence continues at coordinate 26,110 of CAZCPL010000056.1, forward strand.
TTTACTCCCACAGACACTGTTGCTGCAAGCGTCAATGCCACACCGGCCACCGATGGTTGGACTTGGGCTCGTCGATAATATCCGGACTCGGACATTACTCCAACCAGCAACTTTGGGGTTTGTCTCAGCCGTCCAGCATTGTCCTCGTGGGGATCTTGGGAGTTATGATTCTTGCAGCATCGATCTTTGCCGTGGCGAGCCTCTCGAGCCTCGTTCATTCGGCGATTCGAAGCAGACGAAAGGACTTCGGCATCCGCATTGCGCTTGGCGCAGATGTTGCGACGCTTCGGCAAGACATCACAATCCACTATTTTCTCGTCGCCGGCGCGGCCTTTGGTGGAATAGTTTGCCTCGTAGCGACAGTGCTCGTCAGTTGGCGGGCGACCGCAGGGCTGTCGCGAATCGACCCTGCAGAAACCCTACGAGAACGATAAAAGCGCTCCCGAACACGAAAAGGCCGCCCGAGTGACTTCTCAAAGGGCGGCCTTTTTCGATTTGGAGGAAAGTTAGCCCTTCGCGGCCAGCTTATCGCGCATTTCCTTCAAGACGGCCCTGCGGCTCAACTTGATTTTGTTGCCCTCAAGCGCGAGCACCTTCACCTGGATCTGGTCGCCCTCATTCAGCTCATCCCGGACCTGCTTCACGCGGTTGTCCGATATTTCGCTGATATGCAGCAAGCCATCCGTGCCGGGAAAAATTTCCACGAATGCGCCGAAATCGACAATTCGCACAACCTTGCCCAGGTATATCTTGCCGATTTCCGCCACCGCGGCGATATCCGTGATCATCTGGATCGCGATGTTGGCGGCTTCGCCGCTGGTCGCGTAGATGTTCACCGTACCGTCGTCGTTGATGTCGATCTTGCAACCCGAAGCTTCGACGATGCTCCGGATCATCT
>CAZCPL010000057.1:0-13621 GCA_964500255.1 uncultured Solibacteraceae bacterium
AATCGATCCCGAGTCGCTGGCCCGCTCCGCGTGGCCCGCGGCCGTCGGAAAGCGAATTGCTGCGAAAACTCGCGCCGTGCGGCTAGTTCGCCAAGCGCTCGTCGTCGAATGCGAAGACGCCGAATGGCAGCGGCAATTGAATACCTTGCGATCGCAGATCTTGCGGAAGTTGCAAGGCTTCATCGGCGAGACATTGGTGACGAGTATCGATTTCCGTCCGATGACACCGCGTCGTGGCATGCAAACGGCAGAAGTTGCTCGCCCCGCGTTGGAATTCCAACTCACGCCCAAAACCGGCACGCGCGACGAAGCGGATCGCATTCAAGACCCCGTCTTTCGCCTGCTGTATAAACAATCGCGCAAGAAATCGACGGGATTCGACAAGCCTGTCCAAGAACCGCTTTTCGCCTACGAACCTGAACAACAAGAAGAGAAAAAGAAGGCTAGCGCGTGACATTTACCGAGACCGATGTCCGCAAGATCGCGGATCTCGCCAATCTGCGGCTCTCGGCGGAAGAGATCAAGAAGATGGCGAACGACCTCGGGTCGGTTGTCAGCTATATGGAAAAGCTGAACACGCTCGACACCACCGGCGTGGAACCCATGGCACAAGTGCTATATGACGCCGATGAGACGGCGACATTGCGCGAGGACGTCGAACGCCCCACGCTGCAAAACGCAGAGGCGCTTCGCAATTCCGCAGTATCCGGGCAAGGATATTTCAAGGTTCCGCTGGTGATTGAGCGATGAACACTGCCTCTCTCACGATGAGTGAAATTCGCGCCGGTTTAATTTCCAGGCAGTTCAGCGCGGTGGAATTGACTCGCGAGGCGCTACGCTTTGCGGAGGCCGAGAATCCGAAGACCAACGCCTACATCAGCCTTTCGCCAGAGCGCGCGCTGACCGCGGCCGAAGGCGTTGATCGCAAGCTCGCCGCGGGCGAGGATCCTGGTGTGTTGGCTGGTGTTCCCATCGCAGTGAAGGACGTCATCCTCACTAAAGGCGTCAAAACCACTTGCGCCTCGAAACTGCTCGAAAACTACATTCCGCCCTACGATGCCACGGCTGTGCAGCGGCTCGAAGCAGCGGGTGGCGTGATCATCGGCAAAGCCAATTGCGATGAGTTCGCGATGGGCGGATCGAACGAAAACTCCGCCTTTGGGCCGGTTCGCAATCCCGTGGCACTCGATCGCGTACCTGGTGGATCGTCCGGTGGATCCGCGGCCGTGGTTGCGCAAGGCACAGCGGTGGGTTCGTTGGGATCAGACACCGGCGGCTCGATTCGCCAACCAGCATCTTTCTGTGGCGTGGTGGGCGTAACGCCAACCTACGGTCGGGTTTCACGCTACGGCTTGGTGGCGTTTGCGAGTTCGCTCGATCATATCGGTCCGTTTGGAAAGAACGTGGACGACGCCGCGCGCTTGCTGCAAGCGATCGCAGGGCGCGATGAGATGGACGCGACTTCTGCGTTTGCGCCGGTTGAAGATTACCTCGCAGCGCTGGCCGACACCAACGTGAGGGGCATGAAGCTGGGGTTGCCCACGGAGTATTTCAACGGCCTTGAGAGTGAAAGCGGCTCGTTGATTTCCAAAGCGATCGATGTGCTGAAGAGCAAGGGTTGCGATGTGCAAGAGATTTCGTTGCCGCATACCGAATACGCTCTGGCGAGTTACTACATCATCTGCACTGCGGAGGCCAGTTCGAACCTCGCGCGCTATGATGGCGTACGTTACACGACCCGGGCGGATGCGGATACGTTGAGCGGCATGTATCGCAACACTCGAGGCGACGGCTTCGGCGCGGAATGCAAGCGCCGCATCATGCTCGGCACCTATGTGCTGACTCACGGTTACTATGATGCCTACTATCTGAAGGCACAGCGGGTGCGCAATCTGATCGCGCAAGATTTTGCCAAAGCTTTCGCTGAAGTGGATGCCATCGTCGCGCCGGTCTCCCCATTCCCTGCATTCAAGTTGGGCGAAAAGATAGACGATCCGCTGGCGATGTATCTGGCCGATATCTACACGATCACGGGGGATCTCGCGGGCGTGCCGTGTATGAGCGTCCCGTGTGGCACCACGGCTGAGGGTCTGCCGGTTGGCCTGCAGATACTTTGCAATCATTTTGAAGAAGCGAAGATGTTCCGCCTCGCGAAGGCGTATGAATCTTCTCGCTGAGTGAACGCGTCTAATGAAAGTCTCTAGGAGAAACAATCATGGCATTTGAACTTCCCGCACTGCCTTACGCGCATGAAGCGCTTGAGCCTTCCATCGATAAGGCGACGATGGAAATCCATCATGGCAAGCATCATCAGGCGTATGTCACCAACCTGAACAACGCGCTGAAATCAGCCCCCGAACTTGAAGGCAAGAGCCTCGAAGAATTGCTTGCGAACAATCTGGCCATCGTGCCGGATGCGATCAAAGGGCCGGTGCGCAACAACGGCGGCGGCCACTGGAACCACACGTTCTTCTGGAATGTGATGGGCCCGGCTGCGGGCGGCGCGCCTGTTGGCAACCTGGCTGCGGCGATTGACGCGGCGTTCGGCAGCTTCGATGTGTTTAAAGAAAAATTCGCCGCAGCGGGCGTTGGCCGTTTCGGATCGGGCTGGGCATGGTTGGTGAAGAGCGGTTCGGGCATCGATATCATGTCGACGCCGAATCAGGACAACCCGTTCATGGAAGGCAAGACCGCGATCCTCGGCCTCGATGTCTGGGAACACGCCTACTATCTGAAGTATCAGAATCGCCGTCCGGATTACATCAAGGAATGGTGGAACGTCGTGAATTGGGCTGCTGCTGAAGCCCGTTTCAATGGCTAATTGTGCAATTGCCGGGGCGTCTGGTTTGGTGGGAGGCCACCTGCTGACGCTCCTGCTTCAAGAGTTCGATCAAGTGGCTGCCGTAACCCGGCGGCCACTTGGCGTTTCTGCTCCCAATTTGCGCGAGATCGCGTTTGGAGATCCGCTGCCTGCGCTGGACGCCGCGTTCTGCTGTCTTGGGACAACGATCAAGAAAGCGGGATCGGAATCGGCCTTTCGCAGAATCGATTTCGATGCGGCGGTGGCGTTTGCAAGAACCTCTCGCGCGGCCGGCGCTAGTAGCTTCGCGATTGTTTCATCTGTAGACGCTTCGCCCGCGTCATCCAACTTCTACCTGCGCGTCAAAGGCGAAACGGAAGCCGCGGTTGTGGCGTTGGGCTTTGAACGCGTCACGATTTTGCGTCCGAGCTTTCTCTTAGGCGATCGCTCGGAAAGCCGTCCAGGGGAAAAAATAGGCATCGTCATAGCTTCCGCCCTTGGATTCCTGTTTGTAGGTCCTCTTCGCAAGTATCGAGCGGTGAACGCCGAACTCGTCGCAGCAGCGATGTTGAAGGATGGATGGAACGGCGTTCGAATTCTGGAGTACGACGAAATCGCCTAATCTCTGTCGATTGTTTTCTTGACAGTCTAAACTGTCGGTGGCATACTCAAGTGCAGGATGTCACCGGCGCTATCCCCTATTCCTCAATTGCAGATCGTGCGGGACGCGGCGAAAGCTGCGGTCTTCCTGCAGCCCGCGCGGCTGAAGATTCTGCAGGAACTCTCGTCCGCCCCCAATTCCGGAGCCGCACTGGCGCGCCAACTTGAGATGCCGCGGCAGTTGGTGAACTACCATCTGCGCGAACTCGAGAAGGAAGGCTTCATCGACTTCGTCGCCGAGAAGCGCCGCGGCAACTGCATGGAACGAATCGTGCGCGCCTCGGCAGCGAGTTATTTGGTGAGTCCCGAAGCGCTGGGACTGCTGGGTACAACGCCGAAACAGCAACATGACCGCTTTTCGATTTCCTACCTGATCGGTGCCGCGGCGCGAATCATCCGCGATCTTGCAAACCTCAGCATTCGCGCGGCCAAGGCCAACAAGCGGCTTGCCACGTTGACGTTGGAAACCGAAGTCCGCTTTCGCAATGCCGAAGATCGCAACGCTTTCTCAGAAGAGTTGGCGAACACGCTCGCCAAATTGACCGCGAAGTATCACGACGAGTCCGCACATGGCGGACGAACGTTTCGCTTCATTGCAGCCGGTTATCCGGCCATCACCAAAACACAGGAGCAAGAAGACCATGGCAGAGAATCCGCAATCATCCGCTAGGACACATGAAATTGAACTGGAATTAGACGCGACGGCTGAAGAAGTCTTCAGTGCGATCACCGAAGCGGACAAGATCCAGCAGTGGTTTGCGCCCGACGTCCGCGTCACGCCCGGCGAGGGCGGGAGTGTGTATGTGGGTTGGGGACCCGGGATGGGAGGCGAAGCGCCGATCCGCATCTGGGAACCGGGCAAGAGATTCGGCTGGGTGCAAGGGGAAGGCACCGAGCATCCCCAAGTGGTGACGTTTGAGATTGAGGGATCCGGCGGCAAGTCGACTCTGAAACTGGTGCATTCGGGTTTTGGAGCGGATGCGAAGTTCGACAACGAGTTCGAGTCATCCTTCGGCGGCTGGCATGCATTTCTTGCGATGCTGCAGGATGGTCTCAAACGGTTCAAGGGTGTCGCCGGCGTGAATGTTTGCTCGTTCCAGATGGCCGATCAAGATAAGTCCGCAACTTGGGCGCGAATGGAGACTGCCATGGCGCTCACCTCCACTGCGGAAGGATCCTCGTTTACTGGCAAGCTTGGATCGTTGTCGCTTGAGGGTACGGTGAAGCGAAATCCCAAGCCCGGATACTTGTGCCTCAGCCTTCCAGATTCTATCCTTGGAATCTTTGTGGAAGGCGGGAAAAAGGCCATGGTGACAATCCAGTGGGTACTGTTCGGTGCGGATGCCACGCGTCAGGACGAAGTTCGCAAGGCCGTCGAAAAAGCCGTAGGTGAGGTCTGCAAGCTGTGAACCTCATCGCTATTGCCGCCGCAGTTGCTTTACTGCAAGCGCAACAACAATCTTCAGAGGAGACATCCGACCGCATCTCTTACTGGGAAAATTCAACTACATCGTCGATGAGTTGGATGCGTTTCTGGCAAAGTTGGAGAAACGCGGAGTGCGAGTCGATCCGAAACGGGAGAAGTCGGCGGAGTGGCGCTTTGCATGGATTTATGATCCTGATGGGACCAAGATCGAGTTGTGGCAACCGCCACCAACTACTCGTAGCGGAGAGCCTCGGTAGGATTGAGTTTCGACGCACGGCTTGCGGGCAACAAACCGAACCCAAGTCCGACGGCCACCGACACGCCGAAAGCAACAATGACTGAGAGTGGCGCAATCGGGATATCGATGCCTTCTGCGAAGTATTGCGCAGTGATGGGGATCGAGATACCGATGAGGATCCCGACGAGTCCGCCACTGACGCTGATGAGCACAGCTTCAACGAGAAACTGCTGCATGACCGCTCGACGGCTCGCTCCGATCGACATGCGGATTCCGATTTCGCGGGTGCGTTCGGTGACGGTGACCAGCATGATGTTCATTATGCCAATGCCGGAAATCAACAGCGCAATCGCGGAGATGAAGACCAGCACGATGCGGAGGATGAGCGAGATGCTTTTCGCCGCACCAAGAATGGAACCGAGATTCTCCACCTTATAGCGAGCACCAGCGCGGTGGCGGCTTTCGAGTAGGGTTTGGATGTCACGCGTCAGCGGTTCCACTTCTTCTGGACTGATCGCCTGCACATACATCGGATCGATGCGTTCCGCCGCCACGTAGTAGCGCATCACTGTGATCGGAATCAGTACGGTCTCGGCTGCGAGTTCAGACAGGCCAAAGCTCTCTGTCCTTTCCTTAAACGTGCCGATGACAGTGAACTGCAAATCGCGGATCTTGATAGTTTGACCGATCGAATTCACTTGGCTGCCAAACATACGCAAGGCGAGCTTTTCGGTAATCATCGCGACTTTCTGGCGATAGAGCACTTCGCCAGCATCCATGAACCGGCCTGAAAGCAGAACGAGATTGCGCACGTGGATATATTGATCGTCAGATCCGATGACGGCGATGTCCTGATCTTTGCCGTCCAAACGGATGCGATCGTAGTTCACCATCACGCCGGTGGCGGCGATGATGCGGTCGCCAAACTGTTTGCGCACGGCCTCGACGTCAGCGAACTTAACGAAATCCGCACTCACCGGAGCAGTGGTGTTGGTGCCGGCCTCGTACTGGGCGTACACCATGTTGGATCCGATGGCTCGAATCTGATCGAGGATCAGTTCTTCGGACGTCAGCGAGATCGTCACCACCAAAATCACGCTGGCGTTGCCTATGACGAGGCCAAGAGCCGTTAGGAAAGTACGAAAGCGGTTGGCGCTGAGGGCATGCAGGCTGAAGGTAAGAAGATCGGCAAGCCTCACGCGCCGCCGACCTGCTTCAAGAGGTCCACTGCCTTTTCACGCGGCGGATCGTCCGGGGATAACTGGCAACTGAGGTACTTCTGCAGCAGGGTCTTGGCTTCAGCGAGATTCCGCTTTTGTTGGACGAGCAGTTCTGCCCGGGTGAAAATCACCTGCGGACTGTTGGGGGCGAGCTTTATCGCCTGTTCAAACACCTGATCGGATTCTTTCACGCGCCCGAGTTTCGCGAGATACCGCGCCAGATCCATGATGCGTCCAACCTGCTTCGGCGCAAGTTCGTAGGCGCGGCGGAGTTGTTGCTCGGCGGTTCCAAAGTCCTTCTTCTTGTCTGCGATTTGCGCGCGGGCAAAGGATCCTTCTGCTTCATCGAGGCGGGCGATTTTCTGCACCATCTGTTCGGCCTTGTCCAAGCCGCCACCCAGGAACCCCGGGGCGTTTAAGTAGTAGTCAAAGAGATCGTTGAGCGCTTCTTTGTTTTTGCTGTCCAAAACGACGGCGCGCTCAAACTGAGTCCGAGCTTTAGCCGCGCGTCCTGGCGCCATCAGCGGATTCGCGGTCTCGGCTTGGCGGCCGTAGGAGCGTCCTAACCAATGAACGTATTCGCCATTGTTGGGTTCGGCTGCAGTGGCCTTCTCGAAGGCCTCAGTGGACTTCTTGTAGTCCGCCGACATGTAGTGTGCTTTGCCGATCATCGCCCAGGTTGCCGCATCTTTTTGGAGCAACGGCTGCAGTAGCCCGACAACTGCCTTGTATTCAGTCTTTTGGTATAGCGTTTTGGCCTGCTGTAGGGGCGGCTCGGCAAACGCCAGCGCGCCAACAACCAATCCTGTGATCAATCGGACAAACATCGGTTTCACTTTCAATTCTAACGAATGATTCCCTTCCAGTAGATGTACGGGAATTCATTTTAGATACGTGTATCTTGCAAGGTTGGATCTGCGTCCAAAGAAATGATGGCACCCGGAGGCCGCGCAGGCTGCGCCGGATGTTGTATTCTCGGTAAGAGACATTCATTGGAGGCTTCACCCATGTTCGCGAAGAGGCTGTTGACGTTGGCGGGGACGGCGGCGTTGTTCGCCGCGACGGCCTTGGCTCAAACCGGAGCTATCGAGGGCGATGTCCGTGATGAGAACGGGCAACTCGCACCCAAAGGCATTGCCGTGCGCATCGAGCGTACCGATATCAAGGGCATGTACAAAACCAAGACGGATAAGAAGGGGCACTATTTTCATGCTGGCCTTCCGCTTGGAACCTACAATGTCGTGTTGGAGATGGAAGGTAAAGACGCCGACTCGATGAAGGGTGTGCGTACGCGCCTTGGCGATCCAACCGCGATCAACTTCGACCTGTCCGCACAGAAAAAGCAGCGCGATGCCATGGAAAAAGCGGTGGCAACGGGCGAAATCCCGAAGGAAGTCGACCGCAGCATGACGCCGGAACAAAAAGCCGCTCTCGACAAGCAACTGAAAGAGCGTTCCGCCGCGATGGCCAAGAACAAGGCTCTCAACGATGCCTTCAACTCCGGACGGCAGGCGCTTACCGAAAAGAATTTCGATGGCGCTGTCGAGCAATTCTTGAAGGCCGCTGAGATGGATCCCAAGCAGCACGTCATCTTTGGCAACCTCGCGGAAGCGTACGCCGGACAGGCGTCCAAACCCGGCGCGGACGCTGCAAGCTATCAGAAGGCTTTCGACGCATACGGCAAGGCGATCGAGTTGAATCCTGCCGATGCGGCGTACATCAACAACTACGGTTTGCTTTTGGCCAAGGCTAAGAAGTTCGCCGAAGCGAAAGAACAATTGACGAAAGCCGCAGCGCTCGATGCTCCGAATGCAGGCAAGTATTTCTTCAACCTCGGTGCTGTGATGGTCAACACTAACAACCATGCGGAAGCGGAGAGTGTCTTTCAACAGGCGATCACGGCGGATCCGACTTATGCGGACGCCCACTATCAATACGGCATGTGTCTGGTAGCGAAAGCGACAATGACGCCTGACGGCAAGATGGTGGCACCCGCGGGAACCAAAGAAGCTTTTGAGAAGTATTTGCAGTTGAAACCGGATGGCCCGAATGCAGAGGGTGCGAAGGCAATGATCGTTGCTCTCGGGGCGACGCTCGACACCAAGTACGAGAATCCGGACGCCAAGAAGAATCAGAAGAAGACCGCTCCGAAGAAGAAGTAGATTTCGGGGAAATTCAGAGGGGGCAGGCGGCCTGAAAAGGTTCGCCTGCCCCTTTCGCACGTCCAGTCGCTGGTTGCCTTAGTGGAGGAAATCTATGTTTCGAATGCTGTTAGGCCTGATTGCGAGCCTATTCCTGTTCTCCGTGGTGCGCACCATCATGGGAGCCATGAAGAAAGAGTTCCAGGAGCAGAACGGCGGAGGCGGCGGATCTGCAGCCGGCCGGCCTGCCAATCCCGCGCCTCCTAAGAGTTCCGGTGGGGAGTTGAAGAAGTGCCCTTCGTGTGGGACATATCACGCAGTGGGAAGCATTGCGGGCAAGACGAAATCCGGCGATGTGGTGCATTTCTGTTCCGCCGGATGCCGCGATCAGTTCCTTAAAATGGGGACAGCCTAACCCGGAAACGGATCCGAAGCTGTCCGGAAGGCGATGTAGGACTCCTCCGCTCCAGGACTCACCGTTCTCAAATCAATCACCAAACGGTCGTTTTCGATGCGCGCAATGATCGGGGGATCGCCTCCCCGCAACTTCTTCTCAAGCGCCACAGGATCCCCCGGCATCCGGATCAGCCAAGTCGGCAGCGTCTGGTCCGGCGTCGAACCCCCTCCCGCCAGGCTTTCCCCTTCCACTACCTCCGCGCCAGGAATTTGCGCCGCCAGACGCTCGGCTCTCTCCCGAATGACAGCAGCATCCAGCATCAACATCCGCAGCGCCGGAACAGCGGCATAGTCTTCAAACAGAATCGCGCGGAGCGACGTCTCAAGCGCCTGCGTGATCAACTTGTCCACCCGAAACGCGCGAAACAGTTGATTCCGGCGCACCCGTTGAACAAGTTCAGAATCTCCGGCGATGATGCCGGACTGCGTACCTCCCAGCAGTTTATCGCCGCTAAACGAAAGGATATTCACTCCTGCTTTGATGCTGTCACTCACCAGTGGCTCGCGGATTCCGTGTGGCCGCAGATCGACCAGTGCGCCACTCCCGAGGTCTTCGTACAAAGGAATCCCACGTTCGCGGGCGAGCGTCGCGAGTTCGCCCAATCCAGGCTTAGCGGCGAATCCAGTGATGTGAAAGTTGCTCGGATGCACTCGCATCAACAGCTTGGTGCGATCGGTAATCGCATCGCGATAGTCCTCAATTCGCGTGCGATTGGTGGCTCCGATCTCCTTCAAAACCGCACCGGATTTCGCCATAATATCCGGTATCCGGAAGCCATCGCCAATCTCAATCAGTTCCCCACGCGAAACGATCACTTCGTGTCCCGCCGCTAGCTCGTTCAACACCAGAAACGTTGCAGCGGCGTTATTGTTGACAACGATCGCAGGCTTGCCCGTGAGCCTTTCGAGCAGCGCACCTGCGTGCACATCGCGCTTGCCGCGACGCCCGGTGGTGAGATCGTATTCGAGGTTTGAATAGCCTTCGATGGGATCGAACGAGGGCAACGGTGCTCGTCCGAGGTTCGTGTGCAGCACGACGCCGGTAGCATTGATCACGGGCCGTAAGGATGGCCGCTTCAACGAGGCGAGCCCTGCGTCTACGACATCCACGGCGCTGGCAAGATCCACGGCGACTCCGTTGCGAATCCGTGCCCGGAACTCGTCGAGCACGCGCCTCGCCTCGGCTACGATCAAGGCATGAGGATAGCGACCGGATAGCGCAGTGGCGATCCGGTCCACAGAAGGTAGGCCCGCAAAATTCATTTGCCAACGACAGGCAGCAGTGCACGGATTTCCGCCTCAGTCGGCTGCTTGCCGTACTCACAGATCTCGAAAGCTTCGGCCAGCTTCACTTGGGCACCCTTTTCGGGGCCATACCATTTGAGCAGAGCCTCGCGGACCGCAGGCGTGGGCGTGCGCCGCTCGAAGCGTTTGCGTAACCAGATCTTGCGCTCCACTTTGTCTTTCGGCACTTGATCGAGCGTACCGTCGGTCCAAGGAAGCCATTCGTAGAACTGCGATTCCTGAGCGTCGAGCGAATCGATCTTCTTGTCCAATACATCGTCGATCGAAATCGCGATATCCGGACGAAAGGGATTGGGCCGCTGAAAGCGATCCTGTAGATACAGGAACACCGGATTCTTCTTGAGCGGTGGCGTGTCGGACGCAACGTTCGGAACGATCACCATATAAGCGGCATCCTGGACCAAAACCCCTGTATAGCGATGGTCGGGATGGTAGTCGTTCGGTCGCGGACTCACCACCACATCCGCCTGCCATTCGCGGATTTTGCGAATCAATTGCATCCGCACATCGAGCGACGGCAGCAGTTCACCATCGTGGTTATCGAGCACTTCGTAAGCGATACCAAGACGGCGACCGGATTCCATCGCTTCGGCTCGGCGGCGCTGAGCGAGCATCCCGCCGCCCATCGATTGATGCCCCGCGTCGCCGTTGGTGACGGACAGGAACTTCACCTTGTGGCCCGCGGCGGCCAACTTAGCGGCGGTTCCCGCGAAACCGATATCGCAATCGTCGGGATGCGCCCCGATCACGATGATGCGCGATTGCGCCGCGAGTGTCATAGCGGAAACTGCCAGCAGCAGAATGGATCTCATAAGCAAGCCTCATTCCATCGTAGGCGATGTCGCGATGGCTTATCTGGAAGCCTGCCAACCGAAGTCTTCGAGCTTCAACTGCACCACAGCGTCTTCGGCCTTGTCGAACTTGCGTGACAGCCCGGGCATGCGCGCGCATCTCGACCACCAACGGGTCTTTCGCTGGACTTTCTGCGTCCATTCGGCTGCGGATACACCCGACGAGTAGTCGATGAACGGCTCTTGGCTGACAAACATGTCGGATATTTGCTCAGTTCCCATCATCGTGGCGACCACACGGGTGGCAATGAAAAGATGCTGGCGCAGAACATCGAGATCGCTGCATATCGCAACGCCCGCACGAACATCGTCGAAAAGAAGCAGCCAGGCCCCGGGGCGGCTGACTTTTTCCGATGAGTTCGAAGTTCATCTCGGAGGCAAAGTGGTGAAGGCCCGCTACTTCGGACGCTCGCACACCAACGGCGAAGCTGTGATCTGCTTTCCGGAATTTGAAGACTATGCACATCCACCGGGAAAGCGCCTCGTTTCGGTGACATAAACGTCAGTGTCGCGCGACGAACAGTGCACCACTGAAGAGCGTGGCCAAAGCGCCGCGTACGACCCCGATGTGAGTCATGGGAATATTGTACTTTGGCGACCTATACAATTCTTACAATCGATGCATTGATCCTATTCGCACTGGTCTGCGGTGCCTACTGGAAGCTGACGCTCATCGACGATTACACATGGGCCAATCAACCGGACATGGCCGATCAGGTGCTGCCTTGGCTGCAGTTTCAGGCGCGCGAATGGCACGCTGGCAGGCCGTGGCCTCTCTGGGATCCGCACCATTGGGGTGGACAATCTTTGATCGGGCAGATCCAGCCCGGGGTGATGTATCCTCTCAACTGGCTGCTGTTTCTGATGGCGAAGGGGTCGATCACCCTGCCGCTGCTGGGCTGGTATCTGGTGATCGCGCGCTACATGGGTGCGATTTTCTTCTATTGGCTGGTACGCGACTGTGGCCGTTCGCGCATGGCCGCGATCTTTGGTGGCGTCCTGTTTGCCTGCACCGGATACGTGGGCACAACGGAGTGGCCGCAGGTTGTGAACGGTGCGATTTGGGCTCCACTGGTAGCGATGTTCGGATTCCGGATGCTGCGTGGCCGTGGAGGCAGCGCACCCTGGTTGGGCTTCGCGCTGGGCATGTCGGTTTTGGCAGGTCACTACCAGGTTCCATTCCAACTGGCGATTCTCGCTGGAGTTCTGATTGTTGCGGCTGGCTGGCGTTGGAGATCGTGGCAATGGTCCGCCACAGGACTGCTGATTACCGGCGTCTTCGCGTTTTTGGTCGGCGCGGCGCAGATCCTTCCGGCGCAGGAATACTGGAGCGGCGCAATGCGTTGGGTGGGCGCGGCGCAACCGCTGACGTGGAAGGACAAGGTGCCGTTTGCGATCCATGCCGCGGATTCGTTGGATCCGGTTTCTGTAGTGGGAGTCGTGGTGCCACGCATCTACTCGGCTCTGTCGAATCCCTATGCGGGATTCGTGGTCCTGGTTTTGGCGCTGTTCGCGGTAGTGAGCGGATGGCGTTCATTCAGGATCCGCGCGATTGCGGCGATTCTGTTGTTGTTCCTGCTGATCAGCCTTGGCGCAGCGACATGGATGTACGGAGTGGCGTATGCGCTGATCCCCGGATTTGAGACGTCGAGGCATCCCGCAACGGCGGTCGTCGTCTGGCATATGTGCCTCGTGCTGCTCGCTTGCTTTGGATTCGACCGGCTGCGGAGGGTACGCGTTGCGTTTGTTGCTCGTACCGCCGGGCTACTGGCGATCTTCGCGCTATTCGTCTACGGAACGATGGTGTACCTCAGCTTGGCGAATCCGACCAAGGTGTTCGGGCGGAACGAGCAGTCGATGGCGGCACTGACGGCACTGGCTCTGAGCGCCTTGCTGTTCGGATTTCTGCGCGGGGCGCTTCCCTTCAGATTCACCCGGTTGGGTTGTCTCGCAATCGCGTTGGTAGAGGTCTCGAACGTGGCTGGTTACACCTATATGCACCGCAGTTCCGGTTGGGAACACTTGCGTCCGCTATTCGAAGACGGCGACATCGCGGAATTCCTGCGCAAAGATCCGGGCTTCGTAAGAGTCAACTTCGACCGTGGGGAGATTCCCTACAACTTTGGCGATTGGTGGGGCGTCGACCAGTATCAGGGATACACCGGCGTGTCCGAACACCTGTTTCGCCAGGCTTTCCAGCCGGAAACACAGAAGCTATTTGGCGTGACCCACCAGCTTTCGAAGTCGGCCAATTTGGAAGGGCGGACGCCGGTCTTCCGATCCCAACGAGGGATCTACGTCTATCGATTGGGGTCGGGCCGACACCAATGGCTGGAACACACGGCCTGTACCGGAGAATCCGTGGTCTGGAATGCAGTCACGCATCCTGGATATTGGCGGATGAAGGTTGAACTTGGCGATCGGTGCGAGGGAATCCTGTCCGTGAATGAAGCATGGACTCCCGGTTGGTCCGCCACAGTGAATGGCCGACCAGCGCCCGTCGATTGGTATGCCGGGTTTCTGA
>CAZCPL010000057.1:13631-26960 GCA_964500255.1 uncultured Solibacteraceae bacterium
GTTGGACCCGTCGCGGCTGCGAAGTCGGGCGGCGGCACCACTCTCGAGATCGAGCTACGTCACGCCCCGGGCTCGGCCAAGCTAGGCGCGACACTGTCGATACTGGGCCTTGTTTGGTTGGCCGTTTTGACGGTGCCGGTATGGCTAAAACGAGCCAATCGTGACAAATTGCGGCTTGGCCGGCCTGAGCGCGCCCGGTAGAGACCGCGCCCAAGCCAGCCTGCCTCTCAAGCCGTGAGTGAGAGCGCGGCTCCGCCCCCCATGACTAGGGACGCCCCCACACCAGAATTGACGATGGACGTGCCAACCGCTGAGGAACCGACTGAGGTTCCGGCGCTGCGACGCAGGCCGTTCAGGGCCAGGCCATAGCGACCACGCACTCCGGTCTTTTCGAAGATGTGCTTGAGGTGGATCTTCACCGTACCCGGCTGGATGCCCAGGTGTACGGCGATCTCCTTGTTCTTGAACCCCTGCTCGACGAGTTCCAGAACCTGTTGTTCGCGCGACGTCAACTCACTACGGGTGCGGCGTTCGTTGCGGACGAAGTCCCGGAAAACCTGTTCCTGCATCCAGGTCTTGCCTTCCGCAACGGTGCGGATGCACGACAGGATAGACGCCATATCGACGCTCTTGCGAAGAATGCCACGGGCGCCGCACTGGAGGAATCGCAGTGCTTCGCTTTCGTTGAGGGCGACGCCCCAAACCACCATCGCAGGGGCAAGGTGATGGATTCTGCATTCCGTCAGCCAATCCATGAGTGCCTGCGAACCGAAGGATTTATCGACGAGGATCACATCCGGGGCCTTCGAACTACCCTGTCCGGAGGCTAAGCGGAACGCTGCCTCAAGGGTTTCGACTGCTTCCGTGAACTCGATGTCATCCCGCTGGGCCAGCAGCGACCGGATCCCTTCGGCGGCGATGGGTTGCTGATCGCAAATTGCGACTTGGTACTTTTTCTCTAGAATCATATAGTTAGGTCAAACTCCCTACTTCTGTTCGGGTAGGTAGTGTTCATGACACCACCATGCGGCGAAGGATCTACCAATCTTTTGTACGGCGGGTCGGCCCGTATACTCCTGACTAAGTAGCCCTTCCTTGCTATTCCTCATCGCACCCGAGGCACACAATAATAGTGCTTTTTGCAAGGAATCTCTCTCACGGAAAATTGATGATAGGCCGATAAAAGTGAAGGAAGGGTTGAGGCGGGCGAAATACCTACTCCTAGCGCTTCCTATTGGTTCGGTAGTAGGTTAGTCGGACGGCACAAAGATCCCTTAGAGAAATGTCGACACCAGAACAGCAATGGTCGGATGGCAGTTGGCGGGTACTGAGCGTAACCGTAGATCCCAAAATGCAGCGGGAACTCGGCATGCTCCTGCGCGCCACCTTACCGACTTCACCGGTCCAGGAACTCGGCAACTACCCTGATTCCAAAGGGTTACAGCAAATGCTAGGAACGCACCATCCGAACGTCTGCTTCGTGGATTTCGCCGGTGACATCGACACAGCTCTCAATCTGGTGAACCTGATCAATCAAACGGACCCGGGCATTGGCGTTGTGGCGCTCATGCCAACCAACAATCCGGAGTTGATTCTGCGTTCGATGCGCCATGGCGCAACCGAATTCATGATGTCGCCCCTCAACCAGGATCAGTTGCAGGGTGCGCTCAACAAGCTCTACCGCACGCTTCCAAAAGAAAAGACCGAACCGCGCAGCCTGGCGAAAACGATCTCGGTCATTCCCGCAAAAGGCGCTTGCGGTGCCACTACCATCGCCGCTTGCCTTGCGTTTCAGGTGCGGCGTCTCGGTCATAAGCGAGTGCTGCTCGCTGACCTCGATCCGCTTGCCGGCACCATCTCATTTCTGTTGAAGGTAAAGTGCGCCTACAGCTTCATGGATGTACTCCATCGCGACGGCGAACTCGATAAAGATTTGTGGAAGGCGATGGTCACCAATCGTGAAAACATCGACGTTTTGCTCTCACCGGAAAACATCTCTGACGCCGCGATGGATCTGCAGGACGCCAGCCCGATTCTCGACTACGCTCGCACCGCCTACGACGTTATTGTGATGGATGCAGGCTCCGCATACGGGGCATGGAACATCTCCCAGGCCGCCCTGGCGGACGAAGTACTGCTGATTACCACCAACGAATTGCCCGCTCTGCAAGCGGCACAACGTGCCATGGGCTACTTCGATTCAAACGGTATTCCGCGCCAAAAAGTTAAGCTCGTCGTCAACCGCTTCAGCAAGGATGTCGGTCTGAGCAGAGAGGTCGTGGCAACCGCTCTCGGCGTCGAGATCTTTGAGATCATCCCGAGCGACTACGACACGATTCAGAAGGGCCTGCTCGAAGGCAAACCCATTGCGTCGAGCACAGGCGTCGGCAAGGCGATCGCACAGGCCGCCGAGAAACTTGTCGGCCGCAATGAGACAGCAAAAGAAAAGAAAAGCAGCAGTTCACCCCTATCTTCGCTGCTCTCGCTCTTCGGCCGCTAGGCATTGGACCAAACTGGGGGGTAAACTGGAAGGGTAGTCACCTTCCCGGAACTTACTCACCAAACATGCTCTGCGCTGGAATCGTCGGTCTGCCCAATGTGGGCAAAAGTACCCTCTTTAACGCCGTTACCCAAACCCGTAAGGCGATGGCGGCCAATTACCGTTTTTGTACCATTGAACCCAACCAGGGTATGGTCACCGTCCCGGACGACCGGCTGGAAGTCCTCTCCAGAATCAGCGGATCCCAAAAGATCATCCCCTCGGTCTTCGAGTTCGTCGACATTGCGGGACTGGTCAAAGGCGCAAGCAAAGGTGAGGGACTGGGCAACCAGTTCCTCGGCCATATCCGCGAAGTGGATGCCATTGTCCAGGTCGTACGCTGTTTCGAGAACTCCGACATCGAGCATGTGATGGATTCGGTCGATCCGATTCGCGACATCGACGTCATCAATACCGAACTCATCCTCGCCGACCTCGAGAGCATCCAGAAGCGCCGCCACCGCCAACAGAAGGCGGCCAAGAGCGGCGATAAGACCGCGCAGGCCGAAATCGATCTCATCGACCGGTTGGAACCCCATCTCAACGATGGCAAACACGCCGTCTCGCTCGAACTCGAAGCCCCAGACCAGGCGATTCTCAAAACCTTCTTTCTGCTCACAGCCAAGCCAACGCTCTTTGCCTGCAATGTTGCGGAGGAAGATCTCGGCAATCCGGACAAGAATCCCTGGGTGCGGAAGGTCCGCGACTATGCCTCCGCACACCATGGCACGAGTACCGTGGTCGTGTCGGCGGAAATTGAATCGGAACTGGTGACACTGCCTCCTGACGAGCGCGCCGAGTATCTGGCTGGTCTCGGCGTCGAACAGTCCGGTTCGGGCACCTTGATCCGCGAAGCCTACTACCTGCTTGGCCTGCGCACCTATCTGACCACTGGCGAAAAGGAAACCCGTGCCTGGACGATCCATGCCGGCGACAAGGCACCCAAGGCTGCCGGCGTGATCCACTCGGACTTCGAGAAGAGCTTTATTTCCGCCGAAACCATCGCCTACGACGACCTCGTTGCGTTTGGCAGTTACGCGAAAGCTCGCGAAGCCGGCAGGCTGCGAACAGAAGGCAAAGAGTATGTCGTGCAAGACGGCGACGTGATGGACTTCAAGACATTTCTATAAGCTGTTTCGAGAAGATCTACAATTTCCGCGATATCGGAGGCCATCGCACGGTGGATGGCCTCCACTGCAAGACCGGTATGCTCTTCCGGTCCGATGACCCTTCGCGCGCGACCGATCGTGATCTGGCCCGGCTCCATAAACTCAACCTGAAACTCATTTGCGACCTCCGCTCGCCAGAAGAGATCTCGCGTCCGGCACCAGGAGGAATCCGGGTGGTCAACATCCCCTTGCACGAACACGCTACCCATGGCGTCGGCCGTTGGAAAGGCTTCGGATTCCTGCTGCGCAAAGCCGGAGGCATCCACTTCGAGGCGTTCAGCAAAAGCTATTACCATCACATCGCGTTTGAGCGGACGTCGAGGATTCGCGAGATCATCACGCTGCTTTCCGAAGACGGCAACCTGCCAGCGCTCATCCACTGTCGCGCGGGCAAAGATCGGACCGGCCTGATGGCTGCGCTGATCCAATTGCTGGTGGGCATTCCCTATAACACGGTCATGCAAGACTACCTGCAGACGAACGAATCGATCAAACCTCGTATCGAAAAGGTCATTCGGATGACGCGGATTTTCACGCTGTTTCAAGTTCCGGCAGACAGGATGCGGTTGCTGGCGGCTGCAAAGCGAGAATATCTGGACGAAGTCCACACGCAGATCGTCAAAAGGTATGGCTCGGCGGAAGCGTATTTGCAAGAAGGGTGCGGCATCCATCCAGGCACACTGGAAAGGCTAAAGAGCAGACTGCTGGACTAAGTCTTCATCGGCAACAGGGACCGGGGCGGCGGCAAAACTTGCCTGCCTTGAAGCCTCGCCCGGCCTTTGCCTTGCTAGTCCTTAGGATCGCCGCTTGCCCAATCCGCGCTTCCACAGCGCCCGCAGCAGGATGCCAACGCGCTCAACCTTGCCTACAGTGGGCCTGGTCTGCAGGACGTTGTAGCCAAGCCCTTCGATTTTGTCTAGAATCCGCAAACCACCGCGGCTGAAGAGTTCGAGGTCAATCGCCAAGCGGCGGTCGACTAAGTCCGGCAAACGCAATCCCTTCTCGAACAATTCTCGCGCCACATGCACGCCCTCGCGCATCGCCTCGCGGAACTCCGGCGTAAAACGCAACGCCGCAATGTCTTCGTCCGAAGCGCCCGGCAGATACACGCGATCTTTCTTCCAATCCACGACAACGTCCTGCCAGAAGTTCGCGAGTTGCAGTCCGGAACAAGTGGAGTCGGACAGAGCCTGCCGTTCGGGATCCGAATAGCCGCACAGATGCAGCACCAATCTCCCCACAGGATCTGCCGAATAGCGGCAATAGTCCATCAGTGCAGGGTAGTCGCGATAGCGCGTGACCATTTGATCCTGTTCAAAAGCGCGGATCAGATCGTCGAAGGGTTCCAAAGGCAAGTGCCGCTTTTCCGCCGTTCCGGACAACGCGACGAATACCGGATGCTGCGCTTGCCCGCGATACATCGCCAGCAGTTCCGCACGCCACCACGAAAGCAGGCGCAGGCTCTCTTCGCGACCGTCCATCTCGTCGCCCAAGTCGTCTGCCCAACGGCAGAAGGCATAAACGTTGTAAAAGTCCTGGTGCAGTTCTTTGGGCAGCAGGAAGCTAACTACATGGAAATTTTCGTAGTGGCCGGTGGCGAGCCAACGGGTGTAAGCGAGAGATTCAGCGAGGGTCCACTCACGGGACATCGCATCCCGAGAGCTGACGAAATCTTTGGGACTCAGTTGCGGTTGCACCCGGAACTTATGGGATGATCGCGGTCTTCCTGTGGCCGTTGTGGCTCATGAGATGGCGCATTACTTCGAGCAAATTGGAAAGCGGTTCGACACGGTTGACGAAATCCTTCGAAGTGATGTCTCCATTCGAAACCAGTTCCAGCGCCTTCTGGATGTGCTTCGGCGTATGGTGGAAGCTTGCCTTACAGGTCAGCTCCGAGTAGTGCAGCAGATTGGTGTCGAGATGAACACTTGTGTCGCTGGGACAACCGCCAAAGAAGTTCACGGTACCGCCACGGCGCAGCATACGCACAGCGGTCTGCCAGGCTGCGGGATGCCCCACTGCTTCGATCGCAACGTCGACCCCGCGTCCGTTCGTCAAACTCTTGACCGTTGGAACGATATCCACGCCGTCGGCGGCGATAATACCCTCGGCGGCACCCATTTCCTGAGCACGATCCAATTGCGCCTGACGGCGACCGATCGCAATCACACGCGCGCCAAGAACCTTGGCCATACGCACAAACATCGCGCCAATCGGCCCAAGACCCATCACCGCGACGGTATCGCCGGGCATGAGGTTGGTCTCTTCGAGTCCGCGCAAAACGCACGCCAGAGGCTCGACGAGTGCGGCGTCCTGGTACTGGATATGGTCCGGGATCTCGTAGGTGTTCTTTTCCACGATCCGCGCCGGGATTCGGATAAACTCCGCATAGGCTCCGTTGTTGAACAGTAGGTCTTCGCACAGATTTTGCAAACCGCGGCGGCAATAGAAACACTGGTCGCATGGCGCGGAGTTCGCGGCGACGATGCGCTGCCCGGGACGAAGGTTCTTCACCTTATCGCCCACCGCAACGATATCGCCCGCAAGCTCGTGCCCGAACAGCGCGGGGGGAACGATCATTCGCGCATGGTAACCACGCCGGAATACTTTGACGTCTGTACCACAAGTCAACGCCGTGCGGACTCGCACGAGAATGTCGCCACTGCCTATTTCTGGAACGGCCACCGATTCAATCTCCAGGTGTTCACGCCCGTAGAGAACCGCGGCCATCATCTCTTTGTTCACTATGACCACCTCTGTGGTTGTACTACTATTTTCAGCGATTCTTCACCCGGCTGTAAAGCGAGATCGATACCCGTGCGGATCTTGTCAAGCGGCACGCGATGTGATATGAGCTCTTCCACGGGTAGGTCGCCAGAGAACACCAATTTGGCGGATTCGGCTTGTAGATCGACAGAAGCGCTGTAGGCCCCAGTCAAAATCCTTTCATCTTTGCAGATGCTTGCGCCCGAAACTTCGATGCGCTCGGTGTCCGAGGTCTGCGCAAATAAAAGTATTTTCGCCCCCGGACGGCTGCACCGTATGGCCTGATCGACAATTCGCGGGGCCGATGCCGCGACGATCACCATGTCCGCACCTCGCCCTTCGGTGAGTTCCCGTACCCTCGACTCGAACGCATCCGCCTCCGTCCGCGGGTTATAAGACGCGATCGCACCGAAGCGCCGCGCGAGTTCGCGCCGACTGGCAAACGCATCGGTCGTCAACATCCTGCAACCCAGACGGCGCAACATCATGGTAAAGATCAAACCTATAGGACCTTGGCCGAGGATACACACGACATCGTCGGGTTGAGGGTCGATCTGCACCACTGCCTTGAGGCAAGTATTCACGGGCTCGACAAATGAGGCACAATCGAACGACACGCCATCGGGAATGATCTCAACGCCCTCGCGCACGATCCAGTCCATGACCTTGACGTACTGGGAAAAGCCACCGCCTGCCGGCGCGAAACCTGCGGTGACGCCAACTTTTTTGTATCCCGCGCACTGCGCGTAGAGCTTCTTCGAACAATAGAAGCAGTCACGACAGGGGATGTGGTGGAACACAATCACGCGGTCGCCCAGCTTGTATTTGGTGACTTGCGGTCCTAGAGCGGCGACGACGCCTGCCGTCTCGTGACCATAGATACGCGGCGCGGGCAACAGATCGTGTTCGATTTTTTTTAGATCGGTGTGACAGATACCGCAGGATTCCACGCGAATCAGAATCTCGCCAGCGCCAAGGTCGGGAACTGGAATTTCCTGCACGGCAATCTCACTGTTGCCCGTATAGACGGCGGCCTTCATGTTCGTGGGAACAGTCGTCACATCTATACTAGGCAAGGTTGCAGTTGGCAAAGAACTCTCCTAAACGGTTTTCGGCAAGTGCGCAATTCCGGTGGAGTTGCATAAGTCCCGGAATACGAGAGAAAGGACGCCTGAGGGCCGCCCGGATGATCTTGTTTCTATTGAACCGTCCATCGGCATTGCGAAGGCTGTTCAGCGAGAAGGGGAAAGAGTGTCCGGCCGTGTCGGATACGACACGAACACAGTAAAACACGGCCGCAATGCTGGCAGCGAAACGAGCCACGACAGCGGCTTCCATTTCGACGCCACCTGCTCCCGTAGATTGGCGAAGCTGCGATTTTTCGTCCGCGGTTTCAGCAACTCGATCGACCGAGGCGAGCAGATGATGGGCACCCAACGAGAAGACATGACACGAATAGCGGTCGCCCGAAGCGACATCGAGCACAGCGTCACCTTCCACAATGTCCCCGACCTTTAACGCGGGATCGAGGCCTCCACAGAATCCAGTACTCACAACCGCCCCGTACCGCTCCTTTGCTCCGGCAATCTCAACAGCCTTCGCCGCCAGTTGGAACCCTGGCCCGTTGGCGACGCAAACCACGCGGCGGCCCTGAAATTCGCCCGACCAGGCGAAGTCCACCGGCCAGTCCAAGCGCACCACGCTCACACAGTTTCGAAGAATACCACGGAACTCGCGAGCCTCGGAGGCAATCATTAAGATCGACTCAATTCTGGACATAGCCGTTCCTTTGGAACCAAGTCACGGCTTTGCCCAATGCATCCTCGGCGGAACCTGGCCGAAATCCAAGTTCGCGCGACGCCTTCGCGTGAGTCACCCACATTTTCTTGCGAGCCATACGTACTCCTTCGAGCGGAGCGCGCGGCTCGCTTCCGGTGAGATTGGCCCAGGCGGTGCTGCACCAGCCCGCGGCATACGCCACCGGATACGGAACCTGAAACTTCGGTGCGGGCAAGGCACTGATTCGCGCAAGTGTGTCCAGAATTTCCCGAAGAGTCAAATTCTGATTCCCTAAGACATAACGTTCGCCGGGACGTCCAAGTTCGCACGCAAGCCAATGACCTTGTGCCGTGTCACTCGCATCCACGATATTCAGCCCCGTATCGACGTAGGCCGGCAGACGGCCTCGTAGAAAATCCACGATGATCCTGCCTGTTGGCGTCGGCTTGAAATCATGATCTCCCACTGGCGCTGTGGGATTCACAATCACTACCGGCAAACCCTCGGCCGCGAAACGCAGAGCCTCCTGCTCGGCGAGAAACTTCGATCGCTTGTAGTGGCCCGTCATTTCCGCAAGGCTTACTGCGATCTCCTCGTTCCCTTCCCTGCCATCGCCCGGCATACCGATGCAACCGACCGTACTCGTGTAGACGACGCGATCCACCAGATTCTTACAGGCCGCGTTCAGCACGTTACGCGTGCCTTCGACATTCGATGCGTACAACTCATTCGGATCCTTCGCCCAGAGCCGATAATCGGCCGCCACGTGAAAGATGAGTCCACAGCCTTGGGCTGCGCTTTCGACAGAGGATGCATCCCGCAAGTCGCCGGTAACCGATTCGACGTCGGGCAGCTCTCGCAAGCGCGAAGCGCTGCGCACCAAAGCGCGAACACTCATCCCTTTTGCGGTGAGCATTCTTGCTACATGCCAGCCCAGAAAGCCGCTTGCACCGGTAACGAGTACAGGTTTCAAAGCTGTTTCAGTATTCCCTGTTCCGTAAGGTTTTGGAATAGCCTGCCAAGGCTAGCAGCGGAAAGGAATTGCGGTAGAGATGATAGTTCAGATAGAACACCCTTGGGAATCCGGTGCCAGTGGCCCATGGCTCATCCCAGGTCCCATCCTGTTGCTGGCCCTTGCAGAGATACTCGACACCCATTTGGATACTGCTTGAGGTGGTGTCGCCGCCGGCAATGAGGCCCAAAATTGCCCACGCGGTCTGAGAAGGCGTGCTGGGCGCGGGCACGAATCCGCCTTTGTCGTAGCTGGCACAGCTTTCGCCCCAGCCGCCATCGGCGTTCTGATTGGATCGCAGCCATTCACCGCCGCGCAGCACATGGGCCTCGCGGTCGCTCTCCCCGGCGGCTTGGAGTCCCCGAAGTGCGAAGCAGGTTCCGTAGATGTAGCCGACTCCCCAGCGTCCATACCAACTACCATCCGCCTCCTGATACTGAACCAGATAGTCGACGCCGCGCCGAATCGCCGGATCCGTATCTTTGGAACCATGGCACATCAACGCTTCGAGCACGCGGCCCGTGATATCGGGGCACGTCGGATCGAGCATCGCATTGTGATCCGAAAACGGAATATGTGTGAGCGCATTCAGATTGTTGTCGACATCGAAAGCAGCCCAGCCACCGTCTTTCGATTGCATGCCAAGCAGCCAGCGAACAGCGCGATCGCGGCAGGCTTCCCAGGCGTTGGCGTCGCTTCCGCGGGCATGATCCAAAGCCAGCAGAACCATGGCCGTGTCGTCGATATCGGGATAGAACTCATTGGCGAATTCAAAGTACCAGCCGCTGGGTTCCAGGTTGGGACGCTTCACCGACCAGTCGCCCTTTTCTCGAACTTCTTTGGTGAGCAGCCAGTCGCCGCACTTCTGCATCGACGCGGCGGTTGCGCCTCCGGCTTCGCCCATCGCATAGGCGACGATCGCCGTGTCCCAAACCACCGAAAAACAGGGTTGAAAGTAGAAATCGTCTTCTGTTTCGACAATCAAACGGTCGAACTGTCTCTGCGCATCCACACGCCGCGGATCTTCGGGCTGGTAGCCGAGAACATCCATCGCCATGATCGTGTACATCATCGGCGGATAGATAGCGGCCACGCCATCGGACTTGCGCGTATGATCCAGCATCCACGCTTCGCAGCGCGCGATCGCCTTTTCACGAAAGCCCTTCAAACCGCTCTTTTCCCAGAATTTGAGGAATCCATCGAACCGCTCGAAAAAGCCTCGCCAAGAAAACAAACCGGCGTCGATCGCCTGCCCCATCGGCTTGCCGGGCAGCAGCAGTTCATCGAGCGAGAATCCGGAAGGCACTGGCCGTTTCGGATTCGAAGATTGCACAATCGCGAGAGGAATCACGATGGCGCGCGACCACGACGACATCTCGTAGATGAAGTTGCCCGCGAGGATCATTTCCGGCGGAACCGTCGGCGTGTGCTGACGCGGGTACAAGCCGAAAAGGCTGAGGTTGATTTTCGTATAAGAGTTGGCCGCCTGCAAACCGCCCAGGTTACGAATACAATCCAGCAACATCGCCAGTTGCCGCGGGTTGTAGCCTGCAAGCTTCAAGGCGAAATATGCTTTGACGGAGGCGCTAACGTCCGAAGGTCCGCCAACGTAGATCGGATAGCCACCATCGGCGTTCCGGCGTTTGAAGATCGATGCGGCAGCCTTTGCCACTTGCTCCGCATTGGACGGTTTCCACAAGCCATTTGCAGGTGCCTGCTGCCACAACTGCAGCAGGATCCAGTCGGATTCGAGCGTAGTGTCCGCCGTCAGTTCCGCCCACCAGTACCCGTCGGGATGCTGGATACGAACCATCGCATCCGAAGCCTTGCGAACGGATTCCGAGCAACGCGCGAGAAGAGTATCGGTGATTTCGAAGCCTGGACTCATACGGGACGGCAACAACAGCGAACTACCGGGCAGACGTCGCCACCATCGGCGTCAACTTCACCAATGCCGAAGGATCGAGACCGGAAGGCAAAGAGAAGCGCACGTCCTCTTCGCGGATTTCCATCTCCTGCAAGTTGGTGAAGCCCTGATTTTGCAGGTACGCAACAAGATCCTGCACAAGATTTTCGGGAGCGGAAGCGCCTGCCGTTACGGCGACATTTCGCGCCACCGCAAGCCATTCGGCCTTCACTTCGCGGAAGTCATCGACGAGATGCGCCGCGACTCCGCCTTGTTGGCAGACCTCAACGAGACGGCGGGAATTCGAGCTGTTCTGCGAGCCGACCACGAGTAGTAAATCGCACATCGGAACCACGGCTTTCACCGCAACCTGACGGTTCTCGGTGGCGTAACAGATATCTTGCGCGTGGGGAGACTGCATCAGGGGGAAGCGTTCCTGCAGGCGGTTGACGATATGAACGGTTTCGTCAAGGCTCAACGTGGTCTGGGTGATGTAGGCGATCTTCGTGGGATCTTTGATTACAAGGTTGTCGACATCCGCGACATTTTCAACGAGCACGGTGGAATCCGGTGCTTCGCCAAGCGTACCTTCCACTTCATCGTGGTCTTTGTGACCAATCAGAACGATCGTGAACCCCTTGCGCGCGAACTTCACGGCCTCAATATGAACCTTAGTCACGAGCGGACAGGTAGCGTCGATCACCTTGAGGTTGCGAGCCTTGGCGGCATCGCGAACAGCGGGCGAAACACCGTGGGCGCTGAAGATCACTCGCTTGCCTTCGGGAACCTCGTGCAACTCATCGACAAAGATGGCTCCGGCGTCGCGCAATTCATCCACAACGTGCTTGTTGTGTACAATCTCGCGGCGAACGTAAATGGGAGCACCGTACATGCTGAGCGCGATCTTCACAACGTCGATGGCGCGAACCACGCCTGCGCAGAATCCGCGCGGTTTCAGAAGAATGACGCCGCGCTGGGCATCGGCAGGAGCCGCCTGTGACATATGAACTCATTATAACGTCATGCCAAGGTAAACCGTTGCCAACGTGTTCAGCGGAAGTAGTGCGCGATAATGGTGGTTTCACATGCCCACCAACAAAATCCACGAGGTCGTGGAAGCCGAAGGCCATCTCATCGATTCTCATATCATGGAACGGATCTTCGACACGGTTATCGAATACAGCGGCAACTATGAAGTCGAACAGTTCCGGATTGGCAAAACGAACTCCGAAGGATCTTACCTGCGTCTGAAAGTCGCCACATCCACGCCCGAACAGATGGATCTGCTGCTTGGCCAGTTGCTTGGCTTAGGCTGCTCGTCCGTCGAAACCGGGGACGCCGAAATGAAGACGGTGGAAAAGGACCGCTGCGCGCCCGAGGACTTCTATTCCACCACCAACTACCGCACGCTGGTGAAAGTCGCAGGCAAGTGGGTGGAAACGACACAGCATCGCATGGATGGATCGATCGTGATCCGCGATGGCCACGCTTCATGCCGCAAACTGCGCGACATCAAAGCCGGCGACCGGGTGGTAGTTGGCATGCGCGGCATCCGCGTGGTTCCGGAATCGAAAGAACGCGACCGCCTGTCGTTCGCCTTTATGGCCAACGGCATCTCATCCGAACGGCAGGTGGAAACCGCTGTTCGCCAGACCATGCACCTCATGCAGCAGGCACGGGAACAGAGCCTGAAAATTGTCGTCGTCGCAGGACCCGTGGTGGTGCACACCGGCGGCGTTTTGCCGTTGTCCGAACTGATCCGCAACGGCTGGGTGGATGCACTGCTCGCCGGCAACGCTCTCGGTGTCCACGATATCGAAAATGCTCTATTAGGCACATCGCTGGGCGTGCGCCAAGTAGACGGCCGTCTCGAAGAGCATGGCCATCGCAACCACATGCGCGCGATCAACGCCGTCTATCATGCGGGCGGAATCGCTAACGCTGTGGAATCCGGAAGACTCGCGACCGGTGTGATGTACGAGTGCGTGAAGGCCAAGGTTCCGTTTGTGTTGGCGGGTAGTTTGAGGGACGATGGTCCGCTGCCGGATACCATCACGGATATGGTCGCTGCGCAGGACGCTTATGCCGAACAACTGAAGGGCGCGGGACTCGTGCTTTCACTGGGATCGATGCTGCATTCCATCGCGGTCGGCAACAT
>CAZCPL010000058.1:0-2661 GCA_964500255.1 uncultured Solibacteraceae bacterium
CCCATCGTGCAGTACGCGTATGTGTAAGCACTGCCGGCAATAGGGATCATCGCCGCGAACTCGGCATAGCAGAGTCCCGCAAAGGCGCATCCGAGTGCGGCGAGCAGAAACGAGAGCGTTACGCCCGGCCCCGCAGCTTCGCCGGCGGCTGCCGCGGTTCGAACGAAGAGTCCCGCGCCAATGATGGCTCCGATACCCAATGCAATCAGGTTCTTGGCCCCGAGAGTACGCTTCAGCGTACCTTCACCGGTCTCGGACAACTGACCGAGCAGGCTTTTCAGTGATTTCTTACGGATGCTCATATGTTGATGAATTCCTGATGACTATACCATACTGGCGACGGCCAGCCACTTCTGTGCTGCCTCGCGGATTATTGAAGGCGTAGCACCCTCGGGTACAAGGGCGCTGATGACTGCAATGGAATCGGCTCCCGCATTCCAGACACTGGGTGCGGTTTCGAGGGTGATACCACCGATGGCGACAAGCGGGTGTGACTTCTGGGCGGCGAGACGTGCCAGTTCGATAAGGCCCACCACTGGATCGGGGTTCTCTTTGGATCCTGTGGTGAAGACGGGTCCTAGGGCGACGTAGGCAGCATCCTCAGGTGCGGCTTCAAACTGTTTCTGATTGTGTGTCGAAAAGCCGATCGGCTGCGTGGGCAAGACGCGACGGGCCGCTTCGAAAGGCAAATCGCCCTGACCGATATGCAGCCCGGCGTCCAGCAAAAGGGCGATGTCCGCGCGGTCGTTCACGACGTATGGAACACAGCGG
The DNA here is from genome assembly GCA_964500255.1 of uncultured Solibacteraceae bacterium. Lineage (GTDB taxonomy): Bacteria > Acidobacteriota > Terriglobia > Bryobacterales > Bryobacteraceae > F-183. Next base: position 772 of record CAZCPL010000058.1, read on the forward strand.
CCTGCGCAAAGAGCGGCGATTGTCTCCGCTTCTTCGAAGCGATTTCGAGTGAAAGTTCCCTTGTGACGATATTGCAGAATGGTTACTCCCGCTTCGAGCAGAGCCGCCGCGATGTCCACCGGAGAAAGGCCGGATTTGGCGGCAACCACTGTATCGACAATCGGATAGAGACGAGGGAGCAATTGCTTACGCTAGCACGAACCTCAGGTGGCGGCGGGCATCCCCAGTGTCTACCTAGAAGCCGACTAAGCACATTACCCTACGTTGACTCGATTCGAACCCGCCGATAAAGCGATAGATGGATAGCACGATGAAGCGCGAAGTCCCATTGTTCCTCGCACTCGCTTTCGCGGCGACCGCACAAGTGCGTTTCGATGTCCCCAGCCTTGGCTATGTTCATGACCAGGAGGCCAAGGTTCTCCGCTTGGTAACCGGTGTCCCCGGCGCAGCAGCGTTGGCAAAATCGGTGGATACGGGTAGCGCCATTGAGCGCGCCTGGATCTCGCCCCGAGGCTTTGCTTTGACGCAAGGCAAATTGGAATCGGCTGTGCGTTACTTCGATTGGACACGCGGCCTCAAGCGCGACGTGATGGATTCCGCCGAAGCGGTCGCCATCAGCTCGAGCGGTCGTTACTTTGCGGTCTTAGGGGGCGATAGTGTGGAAATTTGGGATGGCGAAGGTCCGAACCGCAAGACTCGTTTCGAAGCTGTGGGGGCAAGATCCATTGCCGTGTCCGACGATGGCCAGGTTGCCCTTATCGTCACATCCACCGGCCTCTCGATGTGGCAGCAGGGTCGCCTGCAGCAAATCTGGAGCGGCGAAGCGATTCGTGGCGCGGACTTTCTGCCTGCGGGCCGTGACTTTGCCGCCTACGACGGTGGTCGCAACAAGGTTCTGACCATGCGTTCCGGTGCGATGACGGAAATCGACGCAAAGTCGACCGGTGCTCTGGTGTTCGCGATGAGCGGGGATGGCCGCAGCGTCACACTCGGCGGCGAACGGTCGATCGAGATTCTCGACACGATGTCCGGCGCGTCCTCGATCCTGACAACGGAAACGGCAGTGGAAACTTTCTCGCGAGCCGGCTCGAACGGTGAGGTCATGCACGTGCGATTCCACGACAACACCCGCACGGCGCTTCTCGAATGGGCGGGCTTGACCGCGCCGCAGATTGAATTCCTGATTAGTGGAGGTGCGCAGTGAGAGTTCTTGGTCTGATTTTGCTGACGGCGACGCTCGCCGGTGCGCAGTCCATCCGCCGCGATGCGGCCTTCAACACGGAATCGGTGCCGCGCAACGATGACGGATCCTCGTCGCGTGTCCCGCTCGGATTCACGCTGAATTTTTTCGGAAAGCTACGTGCCGACGGCTTCGTAAACAACAACGGCAACATTACCTTCGACGAAGCATTGTCCACCTACACGCCGTTCGGCTTGACCGCCGCCAAACGCGAGATCATCGCGCCGTTCTTTGCCGATGTGGATACCCGCAACGAGTTGTCCAATCTGGTCCGGTTCGGACGCACACGCATCAACGGCCGTCCTGCATTCGGCATCAACTACATTGACGTCGGCTACTTTGCCTCGCACGCCGACAAACTGAATCGCTTTCAAGTCATCCTTATCGAGCGTTCGGATACGGGCGCAGGCAATTTCGACATCGAATTCAACTACGAGCGCATTGCCTGGGAAACCGGCGACGCATCCGGCGGAACCGCCGGCTTCGGAGGAACCCCGGCGATCGTTGGCTATTCCAACGGCAGCGGCGATCCGGAGACTTACTTTGAGTTGGCTGGGTCCGCGCTGTCCACACAGTTTCTCGACAACGGACGCCGCGCTCTCGTGCGCCAGAAACAGAACAGCGACATCAGCGGCCGCATGGTCTTCCGT
>CAZCPL010000058.1:2671-7144 GCA_964500255.1 uncultured Solibacteraceae bacterium
GCCCGACCTGACCATTACCACCGGCAACATTCTGCCGGAAGGCGTAGTGGGGCGTCCCTATCGCGCGGCGTTGTCATCGATCGGTGGATCGGCGCCATACAACTGGACACTAACTGCCGACACGATCCTGATCCCGGGCCTGACCATCGATCCCGCAACCGGCGTCATCTCCGGAACCCCGACGGCAGCCGGCACCGCCAGCTTCACCATGAACTTGAGAGCTCGCACTGAAGACGGCGATCGCGAGACATCCAAGCGCAGCGCGATTACCATCGCGGCGCCCCGTATTGAGATTTCCACCGCTTGTCCGCTGCCTCCCGCCGCGTTGAATCGCAGTTACACGACGCGCTTCAATGCGGGTGGTGGAACGGGCGGCTATCGCTGGGATATCGACGACCCATCCTCACTTCCCCCCGGCATGAGCTTCGCTCCAGATGGATCCATCAGCGGCACGCCGCAGCGCGAAGGCACCTATGGATTCACGATCCGCGCCAATTCCACCGCCAACGATCAAGCGGTTCCGGCAGAACGTTATTGCCGAATCAACGTGCAGCCCGCAACGGTTTCGATCAATGCCACTTGCAGCTTGCTGCCTGCCACGACCGGTGTGCCATACGCGCAGAATCTACAAGTCGACGGCGGATCCGCGCCGTACTCGTTTCGCCTGCTTGGACAACTGCCGCTGGGTCTGACGTTGAATGCCAATGGCGCGATCTCGGGAACGCCCTCAACCTCCGGCGACTTCAGCTTCGGAGTCGAGGTTCGCGATGCTCGGGCGGGAACGCAAACCGCCAACTGCTCTTTCGTTGTGAATGAACCGGAACTGACCGTGCAGGGTTGCCCCGTGCCGCAAGCGAGCGTCGGAACCGCGATCTCGCGGATGCTGAGCGTCACCGGCGGCGAGGGTCCTTACACCTGGTCTTCCATCGGTACGCTGCCCGCGGGTGTCGTGCTCACACCAGACGGCCGTATCGCCGGAACGCCTCGCCAATCCGGTGGATTCCTCTTCCGTTTGCTTGCATCCGATAGCCAAGGCCGCCAGTCCGCGTCATCGTGCGGCATCACGGTGATGCCTACACCGCTCGCCGCATCTTATTGTGTCCTGCCGCAGGCGACCGAAGCGGAACCGTACACACAGTATGTGAACGCACGTGGCGGCGAAGCACCGCATATTTTCCGTATCCTTGGCGAACTGCCAGAAGGTGTCACGCTGTCGGCGGCTGGTGTCGCGAACGGTGTTCCGGTAAGAGCCGGCGAATATCAATTCAATGTGAACATCACCGACGCTCGCGGCTTCACCGCGACACAGAGTTGCAGCATGAGAGTGAGTCCGCAGCCGATGCGCTTGCAGACCGGATGTCCACTACCTGCCGCCAAGCTGGGTGCCTCCTACAACGAGCGCCTCGCCGCAGTCGGGGGGCAGGGTCCGCACAGCTTCTCGGTGCAGGGCGGCCTGCCTCCGGGCATCGCGATGTCCCGTGAGGGTGCATTCTCCGGAACGCCCGAATCGATCACACAGCGTTCGTTTTCGTTAGAGGTCCGCGATTCCGCCGGCGCAACGACGCGACAGACCTGCTCACTAGGCGTGGAACTTCCGGCACAGCCGCGCGTCCGGGTATCGGGGGTTCCTGAAACCATCGGCGCAGCAAGCACTGCGCTGGCCCCTGTGGTGGAAATTTCGAGCGCCTATTCCCTGCCGATTCAAGGCACTCTCACGCTGACCGCGGTTCCCGAGACGGGAAGCACGGAAGCAGAAGCCAACCAAGCCGATCCGCGCGTTCGATTCACCAACGGCTTCACATCCGTGCCATTTACGATCCCTGCGGGCACCCGTAGCGTGCGTCTGCCCGTCACCACCACCGGGACAGTAGCAAGCGTTCTGGAGTTCCGCGCGGAGAACATGCGCGCTTCGGGTGCCGACTTCACGGGAGTCTCCACACCGGCGGCCACGCGTATTCCTCCGACACGAGCCACGCTCTCAGACGCCTGCTATCTCAAGAACTCCGCCGGTGGATACGAAATGGCGCTCACCGGATTCTCGAATACTCGCGAACTCGATATGGCTTTCATTACCGGAGCCACGAGTCAAACACAGCGCATCGATGTTTCGGGATACGCGGCGGATTACTTCGTCACCACCCAGAGCATCCGAGCTGGGGGCACCTTCCGCGTCAGCTTCCCGTTCAACTTGTCCAACGGGACACGAAGGATCGAGGTGACGGTACAGAATTCCTACGGCCAATCGCAGAGCCGACCAGCGCAGCAATGCGCAGGCCGGTAGTTACTGAAAGTCCTCCTCCTACTAGGCTCCAGTCATCCGGGCCGCCGCACTGTCTTCATAGTTCAGCGGTGTGCGGCCCAACAAAATCTGCCTCGGCTCGAAGGGAAGCCCGCTGGTCATACCGGCGGGCTGCTTTATTTATGCCAGCATTTTCGGAACTACCTGGCCGGCCACATCCGTCAGCCGAAAGTCGCGGCCCATGTAGTGATACGTCAACCGTTCGTGATCGAATCCCAGGCAGTGCAACAACGTCGCCTGCAGGTCGTGGACATGCACTTTATCCTCCACGATGTTGAATCCCAACTCATCGGTCTTGCCGATCACTTGCCCGCCTTTGATCCCGCCTCCCGCCAGAAACATCGAGTATGCGATCGGATGATGATCGCGTCCCATATTTTCCGGGTCTGAGGTGATGCGTTGCTCCACCATCGGCGTACGCCCAAACTCCCCGCCCCACACCACGATTGTCGAATCCAGCAATCCTCGTTGCTTCAGGTCCTTGATCAACCCCGCCGTGGGAGCATCGGTAATCTCGCAGTTCTTCTTCAAATCTCGATTCAGATACGTATGCTGATCCCAACTCGCATGCATTAGCATCACATAGCGGACGCCGCGTTCCACCATGCGCCTCGCCAATAAGCAGTTGGTTCCGAACGCCTTGCTCTTGTCGTTGTCGATGCCGTAGAGCTCAAGCGTCTCTTTCGATTCCTTCGAAAAATCGAGCAACTCTGGCGCGGACATCTGCATCCGGAAAGCGAGTTCATACGAGTTGATACGAGCGGCGATCTCTTCATCGCCCGTCTCCGTTTGGCGTTCCTGATTGAGATCTCGGATCGCGTCCAGCGCCGCCCGCTGCAGGTTGTCCGAAACACCCTTGGGATTCGACAAATACAAAATCGGATCGCCCGCATTTCGGAACATCGTGCCCTGATAGACCGACGGCAGAAACCCCGGACCAAAATTCGTCGCGCCGCCGCTCGTGCCCGCGCCCGAACTCAACACCACGAATCCAGGCAGATTGCGCGACTCACTCCCCAGACCATACGTCACCCAGGCACCCAATGAGGGGCGCCCCGCCTGCATGAACCCGGTCATCAACAACAACTGCCCAGGATGATGATTGAACGCCTCGGTGTACATCGAGCGCACCATACAAATGTCATCCGCGCACGAAGCGATGTTCGGAATGTAATCTGAGAACTCCATGCCGCTCTGCCCGTGTTGTTTGAAGACTCGCGCGCTAGGCAACACCGTGGCGTCCTTCTTGATGAATGCGAGCTTGGTCTGCCGAATCAACGATTCGGGAAGCGGCTTGCCTTGCCACTTTGCCAGCGCCGGTTTGGGATCGAAGAGATCCATCTGGCTCGGCGCACCTTCCATGAACAGAAAGATGACGCTCTTGGCCTTGCCCGCGAAATGCGGCTTCTTCGGCGCAAGCGGATCCTGTGTCGCGGTCGCGCCCTGCAGTCCAAGAAGTGAACCAAGCGCCATGGTCTCAAGTCCGAGACCCGCGCTGCGAAAGAACGATCTTCGTGTCGGCATGCTCATGGCTATTCCCTCGTAATGAACTCGTCCAGATTCAACAGCACGCGGCCAATTCCCGCCCACGCCGCCGCTTCGCGCTGCGTCACGCCGTCGGGCGGTGCCGGCATCCATGCCACCGCTGTCGCATCGTCAAGCTTCGAAAGATACTCGGTGTAGAGTTGCGTCAAGCGTTCGCTCTCCCGAGCCGACGGCATTCGCGATAAGCACAGCGCATAGGCGTGCTCGATCCTCTTGGCCAACGCAGCACCCGGAGTCTCGCGCAAGATCCGCGCCGCAAGACTCTGCGACGCCTCGAAAAACACCGGATCGTTCAACAAGTTCAGCGCCTGCAACGCCGTGTTCGACTTCCTCCGCCGCGAGCACGAAATCGAAGCATCCGGAGCATCGAACGAAGCCATCAGAGGATACGGCGTTGTCCGCTGGTAGTGCACATACAGTCCGCGGCGATAGCTTTCCGGCCCCTTCGTCTCCTCCCACTTCGGATTCCCGTACCCAAGTTCGGCGACACCGTACGGCTGCGGTGGACGAATCGACCGCCCGCCAATCGACGTATTCAGTAGTCCGCTAGCGGAAAGTGCACCATCGCGAATCAACTCCGCCGTCAAGCGCAAACGATTCTGCCGGGCGAGAAAAACATTTTCTGGATC
>CAZCPL010000058.1:7154-7450 GCA_964500255.1 uncultured Solibacteraceae bacterium
CGAAGACCGCTTGTAGGCATCCGTTGACACCATGATGCGAACCATCTGCTTCCAACTCCAGCCGCGATCCATAAACTCGGATGCAAGCCAATCGAGCAGTTCCGGATGTGTCGGCCGGTCGCCAACCAAGCCAAAGTCCTCTGAGGTTTTCACCAGTCCTCGCCCGAACAATTCCTGCCACAAACGATTCATCGCCACACGCGCAGGCAGCGGATTCTCACGTGAAACCAACCATTTCGCCAACGCCAACCGATCGCGCACAACACCCGCGGGAATCCCGGGCAAAACCGACAATC
>CAZCPL010000058.1:7460-26690 GCA_964500255.1 uncultured Solibacteraceae bacterium
GGATCCACCACTTCGCCAAGCGTCTTGTAATCGCCACGAATCCGCAAATGCGTCTTTCCATGGCGCACCGCATCTTCTTCCATCACCATCGCCTGACCGAAGACGGGCAAAGTCTTGTCCAGTTCGACCAACTCCTTCTTCGCGGCCTTGATCTCATCGCCTTGCTTTTTATCTTTGCGGAAATCCGGACTCGCTGAGCCGTTGATGAAGTACCGGTAGAACGAATCCTGATCGCGGGGCGTGTGCGCCGCGTCAGTCAGGAATTTGTCGTAGCGATCGACCAACGCCTTGTAGGCCGTGAGAGCAAAATCCCATTCGAGATCGCGGCCCGGGTTGCGATACGCGTCCTTTAAACCCTTCTCGAAAACCGCTGCCCGGGCAGGAACTTGATACTTCGCGTAGAACGCATCGCGCTTCTGGCGGAACTCCCGCAACGCGGCATAATAAGGCCCGGCTTCGCCTCCAAGGGGCGCATCGATATCCGCATCCTCCGCCTTCTCGAAAAACGCCATCACACTGTAATAGTCTTTTTGCGGTATCGGATCGTACTTGTGGTTGTGGCACTGCGCGCAGCCTACGGTCAGCCCCAACCAGACTGTGCTCACCGTTGCCGTGCGATTCACAAGTTGCTCGAAACGGGCCTCGGCGCGATCGACGCCGCCTTCGCGATTCGTCAATACGCAACGAAGAAATCCAGTCGCGACCTTCTGATCCACAGTCGAGCCGGGCAACAGATCGCCAGCGAGTTGTTCCACCGTGAACTGGTCGAAAGGCATGTCGCGGTTGAACGCATCGATCACCCAATGCCGGTAACGCCACGCATTCGGCCTCGGAAGATCTTTCTCATATCCATCGGAATCCGCGTAGTGCGCCAGATCGAGCCAGTAACGCGCCCAGCGTTCGCCGAAATGCGGAGACGCAACTAGCCGGTCGACAACCCTCTCGTAGGCACCTGGTTGTTGATCGGCCAAAAAACCAAGAACCTCATCCGCCGTGGGCGGAAGCCCCGTGAGATCCAAGGTCACGCGACGGATGAGCGTGCGGCGGTCCGCTTCCGGCGATGGCGCAATCCCCTCGGCTTTCAGCTTCGCCAGCACCCAATCATCGATACCGACGCCTGTGCGGCGAGGCGGCTGAAACGCCCAGTGCAACGATCCTTTCGTCGAAGCAGCGATACCAGATGGCCACTTCGCTCCAGATTCGACCCAACTGCGAATTGCGGCGATCTCATTAGGTTGTAACGCCTCGCCAACTGGCGGCATGCGATAGCCCTTCTTCTCGCTCGTCACACGTTCGACAAACTTCGGAGCGGCCTTGGCAAGCGATGCATCCTCGCGGTCAAGGCGCAAGCCCGCCATCTGCTGCTGTGAGCCGTGGCAGCCTTGGCATCGCTTGGCGAAGACCGGCAAAACGTCCTTCTCAAATTGGGCCTGAGCCAAAACAGAAACGGAGATCAGGAACATCCCGATAGCAAACATAGTGGTTTGCTTCTATTCTACGTGTGTCACGCTTGAAGTAGGATTCACAGGCCCTCAACCTGTGGAAAACATTTTCTTGTACTATTGTTTGTGGAGGGTCATGCTATGCGCTGGGCTGCACTTTTGCTGTTTGCGACCGCCGTCACCGCGGTGGGGCAATGCAGCTACAGTATTTCGCCGCCGGAAATTTCCGTCGGGCCATTGGAATTCACCCACACCATGCGCGTCTACGCGTCGCCCAATTGCGGCTGGAACGCGCAGAGCCTGAACCCCGATTGGATCCAAATCATCTTCGGTGGAAACGGCATCGGCGATGGATCTTTTGCCATTCGAATCCGAGAGAATACCTCGCCCGAACCACGCAGCGGCACGCTCCGCGTCGGTTCAGCGACTTTGTTTGTGAATCAGAGCGGCGGAGCCTGCACGTATTCCCTAAGTCCACCGACGGCTCGCGTCGGAACCGCGGCCGGTATCGGTACCTTCTTTATCAACTCGCGCTGCAGTTGGACCGCACGCAGCGATTCCCCTTGGGTTCGCCTCACCGGGCCTGGTTCCAGCGGCATCACCAACACCATCGGCAATGGCGCAGTCGTCTATGAGTTCGAAAGCAATTCGAGCGTTGGCAGCCGCAATGCCACCATCACTATCGCTGCCGGCGTTACCTTCAAGCTGCAACAAGACGGAACCATCTGCGACGTCACATTCGGCAATGCAAATCTCATCTTCGGCCCCGGAGGTGGAACCGATTTCATCAATGTTCAATCCGGATGCCTCTGGACCGCGAGGCCCGACGTCAGTTGGATCCGCTTTCTCGACGCACCCACTGCATATTACGCGCAGGGCAACGGTGCGGGCCGCATCCGCATTACGGTGGACTCGAACCCCGCCATCTCACAACGCACCGGCACAGTAACCGTCGGCAGCAAGCTATTCACTGTCGTCCAAGGCGGAGGCTTCTGCACCTATTCTGTGTCACCGGGCTTCGCGAACTTCCCCGTCAACGGCGGAGAATCGACCTTCCGCGTCAACACGCCAGAAGGCTGCAATTGGAATGCGATTCCCAATGAACCATGGGTGTCCGTGCTGCCAGGTGCAGGCAACGGACCAACAACCGTCACGGTTTCCACCGCTTTCAACAACACCGGTGTCGAGCGATCCGCCGTTGTCACCCTGCAAGGCACCTCGTTTGGAATCGTGCAGTCAGCGAATCCATCGCCTTCGATTTACGCAGTACTCAACGCCGCAAGCGTCGAACCGGTCGCCATCTCACCCGGACAAATCGTGATCATCCGCGGTGCTCGCATGGGTCCTGCAACACCGGTGGAAGGAATCGCGAACTTTGAGACATTCCTGTTTCCCAAAGAAGTGGCCGGAACCCAAGTCTTCTTCGATGGAATTCCTGCGGCGCTGATTTCCGTGCAGGACGACATGATTCGAGCCGTGGCTCCGTATGGCTTGGTCGACCGTCAAAGGGCAGAAGTTCGCGTGGTCTACCAGGGGCGCCTCAGTGAGATCTTCAATGTGCCTGTTGCGCCGTTCGCCCCGGCGATCTTCACCCTGAACGAAACCGGCCGTGGCGCGGCGCTCGCGCGCACAGAAGATTTCAACTTTAGCGATCCGTCGAATCCGGTTCGAGTCGGAACAGAACTGATCCTGTACGCGACGGGCGAGGGCTTGGTGAGTCCGGCTGGCATCGACGGGAAGGTCATCGGCGAGACGCTCACGCGGCCGCGCGAAGTGGTTCGCCTGTTCATCGGTGACCGTCAACTTGAGACCACCTACATCGGCAGCGCCCCCGGGCAGATCTCCGGATTGTTGCAGATCAACGCAAGGATCCCGTTCGATATCGCACCCGGCGATGCGTTGCCAATTACGTTGTATGTAGGCACGATGCCTTCGCAAACCGGCGTTACTGTGTCTATTCGTTAATCAGAAACTGTAACGCAAAATCAACGCCGCTGAAGAGTTCCTTCGATACTGGCCGAGAAAGTCACTCTCGTCCCCTCGAATCAGCGAAAGCTGAGCGCTGGCGCGCCAGTGCTGCCCAAACGTTTGAGAGTACTCGGCGCGCGCGAGTAGGCCCTTGCCGTTTTGCCTGGCTGCAATATCGAACGCGATGCTTCGTCGCGTGTCAATCGTATAGGCCGCGCGCCCGAGAAAGGCTTTCGCCAACCCGCGATCCGGCGCAAACAGCAAGCGATTGCCAGTCGTCTGTGTGACCGATTCTCCTGCGTATCCACCGACGAAGGTCCATTCACCCACGATGCGTTCCAACTGGATCACATACAGCACAAACTCATCCACGTCGCTTGTTTTGCTCTGATAATAGGCAACCTCCGACTTCACCGTGAACCAGCGCAACGGAACCACAAGATCGCCACCATACTGTCGCAGATGCGGAAAGTAGCGCTGCACGCCGATGGCCAACGGCTGCAAACTCTCGAGTCCCGCGTTGAACAGCGGCAAGTGATTGTGGCCCTCATAGAACATCAGCGAATATTCGTAGCCGCGGCCCACATGATTCCAGCGGGCTCCTGTCTGCACACCACCCGGATACTGAGCACCGCGGTCGCGCACCGCAATGCCATCCAACTCGGAAGGCAAGGTTGCCCAGCGTTGATTCAGCAGTGGCCCGCGGCTGGGCACAAAGCGGACCTGCATCACCACATCGACCGTATCCGCTCCATTCTCATAGGTGACACGCGTCGCCGGAACCGCAAGAAAATCGCTATAGGCAACGTTAAGAAAGTCCTTCGGCGCAAAGCGATCCGTCGGTGTGAGGATGTCCGCCTTGCCCCAGCGAATGAACTGACGACCAACTTCCGCAGTCCATCGGCCCTTGTGCGCTTGCAGGCTCAACCGTCGCAACGACAATGCGGGACGCTGTGTCCGGCGGTCTTCCAGATCCAGGCGCAGTTCGCGATCGAACTGACGATGCGTATCGAAGCGGGCGTCAAAGCCACTCTGCAATTTCAACCACGGCTTGGGTCGCCACGAAGATTCGTAGCGCAGCAGGCTTTCGCCAACGACGTGGCCGCTGTCGTTGATGGTCGTTTGCGGAAAGCCGAGTCCGCGAAACTCCATAAATCCGCGATGTTCGAAGGTCTGCGCCTGCAATACCAGTGCGAAAACCAGAAGACTCATGACGCGCGGCGCAAAGCCTGCAAGGTGAAGAGATCGGCATCGATAGTGAGGTTGTATTGGAGCTTTTCGAACTTCAGCACCGTTCGACTCTTCTTAGCGACATCGAAGACTTCGACAACTTTGGACGTCCACAAGCCCTGAACGTTCTGTACATCCGAGTACTTGATTTTGCGCGCCAAGCCGGTTTTGTTGAAGGCTTCGATCTGCGCATAGACATAGTGATCTTTGCGGACCCACACATGCGAGTACAGATACTGGGAAACCTTCTTCTCGCGCGGCCGCGACTCCAGCTTCCAACAGGCGACTCCATCGATCGACTCCTCTCCAAGCACTTTGAAGTCGAACTGATTGACGTCGCGTTCTTCGAGATCCTCGTAACTGAAGTCCGTACCAAAGAACCGAGTGGAACGGTCTTGCAACGCAATACGCTGATCGCGTTCAATCGCAGGCCGCCACATCCACTGGTCGGAAGATCGGTCGGGATGATTGTGCACCAACAGCGCAACCCCCTTCACTTCAGGAGGCGACGTGAAACGCAAAACCGACCGACTCTCTCCGAAAGCACCTAAACGCGCGTATTCCCAGCGTTTCGTACTGACTTTGTTCCTCTGGTCGATGACCTCAAGCGTGCCTTCGTACTTCTGGGATTTCGATCGCGAACGCTTCTGTACTTCTTCCACAATCTGACGCGCATCCTGCGCGAGTACGACGGTGCCAAACAAAGCGACGACAAATCTATTCATATTCCAAAGCCTCCACCAGAGATCCACGCACCGCAGCTTCCGCCGGGCCGATGGCTGAGATCAATGCCGCGCCCAGAATCACAGGCACCAACGCCGCGGCTATCCCAAACGGATAGCTGTATTCGAGACGCAAACCAACCACGTCGCTGCGCGAAATCTCCAGCGTGTAATAGAGTTGCACCGCGCCCACGACAAGCCCCATGATGAGACCTGTAAGCCCAATGGCAACCGCCTCGATCCAGATCGTCCCGCGGATCTGATTGCGTAAGCCGCCAACGGCCTGCAGCACGCCGAGTTCGCGCTTGCGGTCTGAGATGGAAACCGTCAACGTATTGACGATGCCGAGAATGGCCACAAGCACAGCCACGGCGATCTGCACATAGGTCAAGCTGAACCATTGATCGGTCAGTTTGAGAATATAAGCGCGCAGATCCTGATTCGTGAACACGAACAAACGCGTTTGCCCGCCATACATTTCCTGAATCTTCTTTCGCACAATCGGCTCATCGGCACGATTCCGAAGATAAAGACGGAACACGTTCACCGTTGTATCTTTCCAGTGTTCGATATACACACTTCGATCAATCAGGATACTGCCCTGCTGGTCGGAATAGTCGGTGACAATGCCCAAGACCGGCATGGGCAGCACTCCGCCCGGCACAGGTAGTTCCACGATGTCGCCCATTTTGTATCCATGCAAGAGCGCAAAATTGTCAGAGACCACAACGCCCTTGCCTTGCGCGGCATCGCGATACATGGTCTTCTCATCGCCTTCGCGCGGCGGCAAATGCACCTTGGTTGCAATGGACTCGAGATCCACCGACACCAGCATTACTGGCTTGTTCCTGACATTCACGCGCACCGTCCGCACCATCTGCACGGTTTCCACTTCAGGAATCGTGCGCATCCCCTCACCGATTTCCGCAGGGAACACAAAGGATCGTGACGTCAGCGATTCGCTGGTGGTGACGAAGAGATCCGGGTTGAGAGCAACCACCAACCACTTTTGAATGGACTCGTAACTAGACCGCGCGATCCCCCCCAGCGAGATGACCAGAGCAAGTGACAACATCAAAGCCGTAACGGTTCCTGACGTCCGGCGGGGAGCCTGAATGAGACTGTCGGCAGCGAGAGCACCTTCGACAGGCCGGATCCACTTCAACAAGGGCCGCAGTGCGCGAGTGATGATGTTGCAGGCGGTCGGGGCCAGGAGTACCGCCGCAGTCACGGCAAGCAGATATCCGAGATAGAACAGCGGTCGGATCCGCGCCAGGCTCATGCAACCGAACGCGAGAGCCAATGCGACGACAGCACCGATCCGCCGCGTGCGATTCTCGCCCTCGCCAATCATCTGCTGGCGGCCCTTTTGCAGCGCCTTGACCGGATCCACTCGGGAGGCATCGCGTGCCGGTACGATCGCCGCGAGGATGCTCGTGACGGTACCCACAATCAGCGCCGCGGCAAGCAGCCAAGGATCCGCCGTGACTTCATCCGCACGTTGTGCCACTCCATAGACCTCGCTCAACATCGCACCCACATAGGCCGCAATGCCACGCGCCATCAAAAGTCCGAAGAAGATACCGAGCACCGATCCAGCTAATCCCGCGACGACGCTCTCACCCAGAAACAGCACCCGGATCTGTTTCCGGGTCGCACCCAATGCGCGCAAGATTCCGATCTCATTGCGCCGCTGCGTCACCGCAATCTCAAATGTGTTGTAGATGAGAAACATGCCCACGAACAGTGCGAACATGCTGGTCACGCTCGACACCAGCGAATAGATCTGCGCGGTGGATTCGAACTGCTGACCGCGCGCCCCGGGGCTTTCCACGAGATACCCGGCGCCTAGTGCCGCTTGCAAGCGCGGCTGCGCTTCTTCTACCCGCACGCCCTCTTTCACTGCGATATCGATACGATCGAAACGCCGCCCCCGGCCTAGCATCTTCTGTGCGGCGTAAATATCCATTACCGCGAGATTGCCGCCAAACGCGCTCGCCAGGCCTCCGGACTTCATGATGCCGCGCACCGTAAATTCGCGTTTGCCGGCCATGGTCTCCATGGGAAACTTCGCGCCGAACTTCAAGCCGGTGGCGGTGGCAAACGATCGGGTGATCAGCAGCGAGTCGGGCTGCGCCAGAAACACCAGCGGATCTTCGATCGCGTCATCGTCCTGGTTTTCGAGATCGTAGTCTCGCAGCGATCGATCGCCGGTCATATCGACACCGAGTAGCAGCAGATTTCCCTGCCCCTTCAATCCGCTATTGACCGAAGCTTCAATCACGGGAACCGCAACGCGGACATCCGGCGAGTTCTGCGCAATCTCCAAGGCCTCTTCCGGGAACCCTGCTTCGCCGGCCGTCACCTGCAACTGCGTGGATCCGGCAATGCGATTGATCGTTTCCTGAAACGCCGCCAACACCGATTGATTCGCCGTATGCATGCCGACGAAAACAGCCACACCGATGATGATTCCGGCAAGTGTCAGCAACCAACGAAGCTTGTGTTTGCGGACATACTGCCAACTGATGAGCCGTAGCAGAATCATCGACGCACGTCCCCAACGATGTACCCGTCCTTCAACGAAATCGTGCGCTGGCAGCTTTCCGCAACGCCGCTGTCGTGCGTCACCATCAAAACCGTTGCCCCGAGTCGCGAATTGACGTCGTGAATGAGCGCCAGGATTTCCGCGCCAGTCGTGGAATCCAGGTTGCCCGTCGGCTCATCGGCCCGCAGGATCGGTGGATACACCGACAAGGCCCGCGCGATGGCCACTCGTTGCCGCTCGCCGCCGGAAAGCTCATCCGGCTGATGTTCCATACGATGCCCAAGCTTGACCAGATCCAGCAACTCGCGAGATCGCTCTTCGGCCTTCTTGCGATTCCAACCGCGCAGGTGCAGCGGCAGCGCAACGTTCTCGATGCACGACAAAGTCGGCAGCAAGTTGAAGAACTGAAAGATGAACCCGATCTTGTCACGGCGGACGCGCGTCAAACCGTCGTCGGAAAGTCCGCTCAACTGTTCGCCGTCAATTCGGATCGTTCCGGACGAAGGCGTGTCGAGTCCGCCGATGAGATTCAACAAAGTGGACTTGCCAGACCCCGACGGACCGACCAGCGAAACCAGTTCGCCTTTTTGAATCGTCAGATCGACGGAGTCGAGGGCCGTCACGACGCGCTTGCCATCGAAGCGCTTGGAAACCTGCGAAAGTTCAATCACCTGGGTACTATCTTTATGATGCCCTATCGAGCGTCAACGAATCTAAAACTCTATGCTTGCCCTATTCTTGCTGCTTGCCACCGCTGACCCAGATAGCACGATGCGCGACCTGGTCGCCAAGGTGAAGCAGAACGAAGACCGCCTCGCGGCAGACCTCGAAAACTTTGGTTACAACCAGAAGATCGATCGAAGAGAGGGTCCGAACAAGCGGACAGTGGAAGAATTCGAAGTCACCAACTACAAGGGGCGCAGGATCCGCAGACTGCTGGCGCGCAATGGCAAACCGCTCTCCGGCGCGGAACTCGACAAAGAGAACAAGCGCATCGAGAAACTCATCACAAAGATGGAAAAAGGCGACATCCCACCGCTGACAAATCGTCGACTGCGCTTGGAAGATCTGGTGGCAGCTGCCACATTCAGCAACGTTCGCACAGAGAAGCTGCAGGGACAAGAGATCACCGCCTGCGACTTCTCGCCAAGGCCAAACTACAAGCCGAAAAACCTCAATGAGAAGCTGATTCAGAACGTGACCGGCAAGCTCTGGATCGACCCCAAGGCGCTGCAACTGGTTCGCGCCGACTTCGCAGTAAATTCCACCTTCAAAGTAGCGGGAGGATTGTTCTTCAGCATGAAGCCCGGAACGAAGTTTTCAGATGAACAACTTTGGTTCGACAACCGCATCTGGCTTCCCAGCGTCGGGCGCGTCACCTTCAAGGCCAAGGCCATGATGGCCAAGTCGCTCAACCTCGAAGTGGTGACCACTCACAGCCAGTACAAACGGTTTGACGTATCGGCCACCGACACGGTCGTCGAAAAGAAATAGACCTAGCTCGCAATCGCCGTCGCGCGGAGAAACGGCATGATCTCTTCTGGTTTGGGGAAGTTCTTGTCGACGTAGTCCATGCCCTCCACCGTGATCATGACTTGGCTCTTGTCATCGCTCATCGCCAAACCTCGAGCCTTCAAGTACCAGATCGCGAACTGCAACTGCTCGGTGGTGAGATTGAGCATCATCTCAAGATGGCGCATCGAAAGCCCTGGACGGATGGGCTTCTGGCGCGACCGATCGTACATCACGCAGAGCACAGCTCGACGACGGGCGGTTTCACCTTCGCCAGAGGTAAAGAAACCGAGCCCGGAAAACTGAGGACCGTCGACCTTATCGTCACTCGGACGCAAGGAATCGAACGAAGCACGTAAGGTGGAATCGATCAAAACCTCAAAGGCCAGCGAGATCGCGTCAAACTTTTCCTGATCTGGAAAAGCGCCACCGCGCGGATTGTATTTGGACGCGAGCGATGTATATGCCCGCTGGATGAGGTCGTTGTTGGACTTCGGATCGATGTCCAGAATGACGTAGTGGTCTTGAAACTTGCCGGATGCGGGTGCGCTCATTAGTCTTCTAATCGACCGCACCCGCGCCAAGCAAGATAGGGTTCTATACTGAGTACTTCCCGATAAACCGTTCCAACCGATCAAGTCCGCGGGCCAGATCTTGCATCGACGCCGCATACGACATTCGGATGTGATGGTCGGTTCCGAAGGCCTCACCCGGAACGGTGGCCACGAACTCTTCGGCCAGCAACTTCTCGGCGAAGTTCATCGGTGACAGGATGCCGGTCTTCTCGCTGAACAGGCCGGAGACGTTCGGATACGCATAGAACGCGCCCTTCGGCATCTGCGTTTGCAAGCCATGCATCTTGCGCAGACGACCGATGACGTACTCACGGCGTTTGGTGTATTCGCTCAGCATTGCGGCAACGGAATCCTGCGAGCCGCGGAGGGCCTCAATGGCGGCCATCTGCGCGATCGAAGTCGGATTCGAAGTGGAATGGCTCTGCAGCTTCGCGATGCCGCCAACGATATTTGCAGGCGCCAGCACAAAGCCGATGCGCCAACCGGTCATCGCATAGGTCTTCGAAAGCGAACCGGCCACCACAACCGTATCCTTTGCGCCAGGCATCGACGCGATCGAAAACGGAGCGTCCTCGTACAGAAAACGGTGGTAGCATTCGTCGGTCATCAGGTAGATGCCGCGGCTCTTCGCCAGGTGAAAGATCTTTTCGAACTCGCTGCGTTCCACCACGGCACCACTCGGATTGTTGGGCGAGTTGATCAGGATGATCTTTGTCTTCGGCGTAATGTGGTCTTCCACCATCTTGGCGGTGAGCGCGAAGCCCTGCTGTTCATCGGTGTTGACGAAGACGCACTTGCCGCCGGCGTAATTGACGACGTCCTTGAAGGTGACCCAATAGGGAACCGGGATGATCACTTCATCGCCCGGGTTGACCAGAATCTGCATGAGATTGAAGACAGCGTGCTTGCCGCCCACGGTCACTAGACATTCGTTGATCTTGTAGTCGGTGTCGTAGTCGGTCTTGTGGCGCCACACGATGGCGTCTTTCAGCTCCTGCACGCCGCCGGCGTTGGTGTACTTGGTGAAATTCGCGTCGATCGCGGCGATGGCCGCATTCTTGATGTTGTCGGGAGTGGGGAAATCAGGCTCGCCGGCGCTAAAGTCGACGACGTCGTTCCCTTCCCGGCGCAGACGGTCAGCGTCCGCGGCCACTTTCATCGTCGACGATGCGGAGATCGTCGATACGCGGTCAGCGAGTTCCAGATGAGACACCATTGTTACTTCCTTGTTTCTCCTTGCGTATTGTGCCGCTACATGAGCGGCGTTAAAAGAAGGCGTTGCCGCAGCCGTTGTTCCACAGACTTCGGCACCAGACCTTCAATGTTGCCGCCAAGGGCAATCACTTCTTTGACCAGCCGCGAACTTACGAATGAGTACGCCTCGCTGGACATCAGAAAAACCGTTTCGATTTCAGGCCGCAGGCGGCGGTTCATGAGCGCCATCTGCAATTCGTATTCGTAGTCCGAAACCGCGCGGATACCGCGCACAATCACGCTCGCGCCTTGCGCGGATGCGTAGTCGACTAGTAGCCCTGAGAAGCTCCCAATTTCCACATTCGGATAGGGCTTCAACACCTCACTCAACATTTCCGCGCGCTCTTCCATCGAAAAAAGAGACTTCTTCGCTTCATTTTGCAATACGGAAACCAGCAGGCGATCGCACAGGCGGCAGGCACGCTCGATCATGTCCAAATGCCCGTTCGTGATGGGGTCGAACGAGCCTGGGTACACGGCGAGTGCAACACGACTGGCTGAGCTGGACAAGGGAAACCCGTATGGTAACAGAGCGGTTGAACTTTGCGTCTAGGAGACAATGGTGGGGTGGATGGAGTGATCGTAGTCGACAAGCCCGCTGGTTGGACCTCTCACGATGTCGTGAACCGCATGCGGCGGCTTGCCAATACCAGGAAAGTCGGGCATCTCGGTACGCTCGACCCGTTCGCGACCGGGGTACTTCCCGTCGTCATCGGAAAAGCCACGCGCCTGCAGCAGTTCTATGTGCGCAACAACAAGACCTATGAAGGTCTGATCCGCTTTGGATACGCAACCGATAGCTACGATCGCGATGGCAAGCCCATTTCAGATCAGCGCGAGTACACGGCCGATATCGTCACGCTCGAACCGCTGCTCGATGCGTTTCGCGGAACCTTCGATCAAACGCCTCCGCCGGTTTCGGCAAAAAAAATCGGCGGCAAAAAGGCCTATGAGTTCGCTCGCGAAAACATCGCAGTGGAACTGAAGCCCGTGACCGTCACCATTTCAGAGCTCGATCTCTTGAGCGTGGAAGGCAGCGCCGCGCGCATCCGCATGAGTTGCTCGGCGGGAACCTATGTCCGCAGCCTGGCCCATGAACTCGGCCAAGCCGCTGGCTGTGGCGCGCATCTCGAAGAACTGCGCCGCACCCAATCCGGCGATTTTTGTATCGACAAAGCCCGCACGCTCGAAGATCTCGGCGCGCTGCAAGCGGAAGGGCGGCTGCTGGAAGCACTCATCCCGGCCGCGGATTTGTTGCCTCAGTTCGGCACCGAGATTGTCGACGATCTCACCGCCGGCCGCATTCGCCAAGGCCGCGAGTTTCGTGTGTCGCCGTTCCGTGTCCGCGAGGGCGCGCAGTATGTGAAGGCGGTCTCGCCGGAGGGTGAGTTGATCGCGATCGGCCAGGCGAAGCTTCCGAACGTCTATCATCCGTTTCTGGTCTTCTAGCGCATGCTATAACCGAGTGCATGTTTGCGCTCTTCGCGCTTGCCTTGTCCGCGCAAGCAATCGTCCATGAATCCGGAGTTCCCGCAGGACAACCGATCCGGGTGGAACTCGACTCGCCAACCTCCGACTGTGCCACGGTCACCGGCGTGGCCCTGCCCAAGTGCGACTGGCGCGCGCCAAAGTTGTCAGTCTCGTGGATCTCAACCGGCACAGCGCGATACCGTATTGAAGCAAGCGCGGCAACAGCTTCCTTTCCCGCGATGGTTGGAACCGGCGACCGCCTGACGTTCGGAGCATCCACCAGAGGCCGACTCGCCGTCGGACTTTACGCGCATGTCGCCGTGCTCGACATCGACGGTGACAACGTCCCCGATCTTGTGATCTCATCGCCAGATCGCCCCTATAACGGCATCTACTATTTCAAAAACATCGGCTCTCGCGAGAAGCCATTCTACGCGCGAGCCGAATGGTGGGGACCGGCCAAGGCCGACATGCTTGCCGCGGACTTCAATGGCGATGGCCGAATGGATCTCGTCTATCGTGGCGGATACTATTCCGATCCTGCAACGAACCGCCTCAAAAAGCCCGTTGAGGTGAAACTTCCGCGCGACTATCACGTCGGCCGCGATGACTTCTACTTCCCCGTCGATTGGGATGGCGACGGCGTCATCGATGTCCTGAACGGGCCCTCAGACTGGCGCGAATACGGTTGGGATGACGCCTACGATGAGCAGGGCAAGTGGCGTCGTGGTCCGCTGCATGGCCCCGTTTATTTCTTCCGCAATCGCGGAACCAACGCCGCGCCTGTCTATGAACAACCAGTGCGCCTCAAAGCAGGGGGCGCGGAAATTGACCGCTTCGGATCGCCCGTGCCGCAGGCCTTCGATTGGTTCAAACGTGGAGTGCTGGATTTGTTTGCCGGTAGTTTTCTCGATACAGTGGCGCTCTATCGATCGTCCGGAAGAAGAGGCGAACTCAACGCAGCGGCGGAGTTCCCTTACAAAGCCGATCTCTGCATGATCCAACCACGCGTCACTTCCGCGTTTCACGCCGACGGCCGCCCGTCGCTTG
Organism: uncultured Solibacteraceae bacterium; assembly: GCA_964500255.1. Classification (GTDB taxonomy): domain Bacteria; phylum Acidobacteriota; class Terriglobia; order Bryobacterales; family Bryobacteraceae; genus F-183. Next base: position 21,232 of record CAZCPL010000058.1, read on the forward strand.
TGATCGGCGAGGAGGGCGGATACGTGACCTATCTCGAAAACCTCGCGCCCTACGGCAGCGAACCTCGCTGGGCAGTGCCGCGCTATCTTGAGCAGCAGGATCCATACGTCAAAAGCGGTTCGCTTTCGCGTCCTGTCGCGGTCGATTGGGATGGCGATGGCGACCTCGACATCATTGCTGGTAACTCCGCCGGCTACCTGCAATGGTTCGAAAACACAGGTACGCGCACACAAGCCGCGTTCGCCGATCGCGGCTATCTACAATCGCAAGGCAAGCCCATCCGCCGTGTGGCCGGTGAAAACGGATCGGTGCAAGGCCCAGCAGAAGCGAAGTGGGGCTATTCGAATCCTTCGGTCGCGGATTGGGATCTCGATGGCAAACTCGACATCGTGGTCAACGACGTATGGGGACACGTGGTCTGGTATCGAGGGACCGCTGACCGCATGGCTTTGGAACCCGCGCGCGATGTAGAGGTGGAGTGGACCTCCGCACCGCCCAAGCCCGACTGGGTCTGGTGGAATCCCAAGCCGAAACAATTGCTCACACAATGGCGCACAACGCCTCGCATCGTCGATTGGGATCGCGACGGCTTGCCCGATCTCGCGATGCTCAATCACCAGGGCTATCTGGCATTGTTCAAGCGTGCAAAGTGCGGCGCAAACCTTTGTTTACAGCCTCCCGAACGCATCTTTGTCGAACCCAACGGCCGATTTCTCTTGCTGTCGAAAGGCCGCGCAGGTTCGAGTGGACGACGTAAAGTGGACCTCGTCGATTGGGATGGGGATGGCGATCTCGATCTACTTACCGATTCCGATGACGGCCCGATCTGGTACCAGAACATTGGCTCGCAGGCCAAACCAGTCATGGCATTGAGAGGCCTGGTGATCGAAGCGAAACTAGCGGGACACAACCCGACGCCCAACGCTGCGGATTGGAACGGCGATGGAAAGCTCGACCTACTGATTGGCGCAGAAGACGGCTTCTTCTACTACTTCGATCGCAACTTCATCGAGCAGCTCAAGCGTTAGTTCCACTGCGCTGCCCACTTGTCCAGGTTCCGGATCTGCTCGCGAATCTGTGCCTCATCCGCTGCCCCCGGCATAAGTTCCAGATAGCGCAGAAGATCGGCCCGCGCACCGCGAAAGCGCTTCAGATGAAGTTGCACGACACCGCGCATCCGGATCTCTTCGGGCGCATTTGGATATGCTTCCACTAATAGGTTCGACACGATCAATGCCTTCGGCCACTGCTGCTTCTTCGCGTACACGCCCTTGAGGTTCTGCAGCATCCGCGACACGATCTGACGCTTGGTTGCGCGCCGAAACGCAACCGTCCGATTCTCGATCGCCGCGCCAACGCGAGTCTCGATCATCGCCTCGCACTCGTCAGCGGTCAGCAAACGGCCCTTATCGAAAACGTCAATGTAGGTCGAGTAATCACCGTCATCGAACTGAACGACGAAGTGTCCTGGCAAGCCAACTCCATAGACTGGCTGCTGTAGCCGCCGCGCGACTTCCATGTAGAGAACCGCCAACGAAATCGGGATCCCCAGCCTGCGGCGCAGAACTTCGTTCAGACAACTGTTGCGCGCGTCGTAGTAGTCGAAATCATTGCCTGTCAAAGCCATTTCATTGAAGAGATGAGCATTCGCAGCGCGCACGAATTCGCTACCGTTGCGCTGCTGCCCAATCGCCAATGCGATTTCATCCAACTGCACCAACACCTGAGCCACCATCAGCGTGGGAAACTCGATCGAAGCAATCTGCGACGCCGCAATGTCGAGCGTCGCATCGTCTTCCGCCTCGCCAGACAAGATCTCTTTGAGTTCGCGCATGAGCCTTCTTTTCTAGTTTAAGACAGCTCTCCGTGCGCAACTTCTTTGGGTTCCACAAACGGGTGTGGGAAATGAAAGCGATGAAACGGGAGTTTCCTTTTTGGGGCCGATACATCGAATCTCTTGAGCAACAACGGGCGAATGACCTGGTGATAACCAACGACATCTAATCCTTGCGCATCCAGTAACCACTGCGCGTTCGGACCTTCATCCCTCTCGACGCCGTCACTTTCAGCTCATGAAAAGATCCATCGCGCGGCCCTTCCGCATTGAAACCAAGCACGTATTGCTCGCGCAATTCCGACTGGATCCGCTGAAAGATCGGCGCGGAATCCTCTTCTTTTGAACCATCGAAGAAGGCTCCACCGGTTCCGGAGGCGAGCTGTTCCAACTGCCTCTTTCCAAGGTCTTTAAGTCTGCGCCCAAAGATCGAACGGATCGGATAGACAACTGCTTCGGCCGCCTGCGCCATGCCAATCGCCTGTGCAAGCGAATGGGGGCTCCCGGAATCATCGCCGTCGGTCAGAAGCAAAATCGCCTTGCGGCCATCGACGGTACGCAGCTTTTCAGAAGCATAGTAGACGGCGTCCCAAATCACGCTGCCACCGCAAATTGGAACCGTCATCGACCGGCGGCCTCGAATGAAAATCTCTTTGGTGGGGCAAGGTTGGCCGAGCCTCTGGCCCACGCGAGGCTGCAGGCGTTCGAGCGCGGCATCGAGTAATGCGGGGGAATCCGTGAAGTCCTGCACAAGCCGGACGTCGCGCTCAAGGCCCGCGATGAACACCCGGTCGCCCTCGCGCAGAATCTGCTGAAAGAACTGAGCCAATGCCCGCCGATGCATCGCCGCGAAACGGCGCTGACTGCCGCTAAGATCCACCACCAAACCAACCGTGAGAGGCAAATCGGTATCGCGCGCGAAATACTTCACTGCGCGCTTGGCCCCGTTGTCGCGGATCGTGAAATCGGCAGCCTTCAGATTCTTGGCCGGCAACCCCTGCCTGTCGGTAACAGTGCACGGAATGCGCACAAGTTCGACATTCACGCGGATATCCTGCGCTAACAACAGTAGCAATGCAAGCATCGTCCCCAGTCTACAAGCACGATGATATGCTGCATCTCATGCAAGAACGCGCAACCTTCAGCAACATCGAAATTTCCACCGCCGAAGATTGGCAACTCATCGCCACCGACTTCACCAAGTTCGCGAAGAAGCTGCCCGAACGCATCCTTGCGCATCTGAAGCTACTCGAAGGCGACTACGGCGGCTTCCCGGTCGACCGTCTCCAGCATTCGCTGCTTACCGCGACGCTCGCCCTGAAAGACGGTCGCGACGACGAATAGATTGTGTGCGCGCTGCTGCACGACATCGGAGACACACTCGGCACGTTCAATCATCCAGAAATCGGCGCGGCCATTCTGAAGCCGTTCGTATCGGAAGAAAACCATTGGATGGTCGACAAACACGGCATCTTTCAGGGCTACTATTTTTTCCATCACATTGGCATGGACCGTAACATGCGCGAGCAGTTCCGCGGCCATCCGAACTTCTTGCGCACAGCGGAATTCTGCGAAAAATACGATGGCCCGGCTTTCGACGTCAAGGCGGAATACTTTCCACTCGAAGCCTTCGAACCCGCAATGCGACGTGTCTTCGAAAAACCGAAAAACACCATCTATCGAGCCAAGTGACCGGATTGCGTCCCAACACGTTACTGTAATGGAATCGCTCGATGTCCACACCTAAACCCCTCGTGGGCGTGATCATGGGTTCTCAATCCGATTGGGAAACCATGCGCCACGCGGTCGAAATGCTCGAAAACTTCGATGCGCCACACGAACACCGCATCGTCTCCGCACACCGCACCCCGGATTTGCTTACTGAATACGCAAAGAGCGCCGCCTCGCGAGGTATTGAAGTGATCATCGCCGGTGCAGGGGGAGCCGCGCATTTGCCCGGCATGGTTGCCGCCAATACCGTGATCCCCGTGCTCGGCGTTCCCGTCGAAAGCCACGCGCTAAAGGGCATGGATTCGCTTCTGTCCATCGTCCAAATGCCTGCGGGCATCCCCGTTGGGACACTCGCCATCGGCAAAGCCGGCGCGACCAATGCAGCCCTGCTCGCCATTGCGATCCTCGCAAACTCACGTCCCGATCTGCGGGCCAAACTCCATGAATTCCGAGAGGAACAAACCGCTAGAGTTCTCGCGACGCCTTTGCCATGAACCCTATCTTGCCCGGCGCCGTGATTGGCGTCCTCGGATCCGGCCAATTGGGCCGTATGTTTGCCATCGCCGCGCGACGCATGGGCTATCGCGTGCATACCTTTTCGCCCGATGAAGACACGCCGACAGGTCAGGTGGCCGACCGGGAAATTGTCGCATCCTACGCCGATTTGGATCGCGTGAAGGAGTTTGCGCGCTCCGTTTCAGCGGTAACATTCGAATTCGAAAATGTTCCGGCGGCGACTGCGGCTGCGTGTGCGGAATGCGGCCCTGTCAGGCCGGCGGGCAGCGTGCTGCACACCACCCAACAGCGCATTCGAGAAAAGACTTTCTTGCGCCAAAATGGACTTCCCCACGCCAACTTCAGGATCATTCGCGATGAAGCGGATCTCGCGGGTCTCACTGGAATCCTGAAAACTGCGGATTTCGGATACGACGGCAAGGGTCAGGCACGCGTCACCAATGCGGATCATGCCATCGCCGCTTGGAACAGTATCGGACGCGTGGAAGCCGTCTTCGAAGAGTTTGTCGATTTCGAAAGCGAACTATCGGTCGTCGCGGTGCGCAATGAAAAAGGCGACTTCGCGCACTATGGCGCGGTGGAGAATCGCCACGTCAACGGTATCCTCGACCTTACGATCGCACCGGCAAGCATCCCGGCGGCGAAAGCAAACGAAGCCGTCGAAATCGCGCGCACCGTTCTCGAAGCGTTGGATGTCGTCGGCGTCTTGTGCGTCGAGTTCTTCTACACCGAACAGGGCAACCTGTTGATCAACGAGTTGGCACCCAGACCGCATAATTCCGGGCATTTTACCTTCGACGCAAGCGTGACCAGCCAGTTCGAACAGCAGTTGCGTGCCGTTTGCAGCCTCCCATTGGGATCGACCGATCTCATGATTCCCGCTGCGGCGATGGTGAATCTACTCGGCGATGTGTGGAAGAACGGCGAACCCAACTGGAGTGCCGCGCTCGCAGATCCTTCGGTCAAGCTGCATCTCTACGGCAAGCTGGCACCTCGCAAAGGCCGTAAGATGGGCCATATCACAGCGCTTGGCGCGAATCCCGCGGATGCCGCCCGCCGTGCCGTCGAGGCCAGAAACAGACTCGCGATCCGATAGACTGAAGGTCCCCCATTATGGCCCGTTGCCTGACATGCTCGAGCGAAGTGGAAGCATCCGCCAGCAACTGCCCCAGTTGCGGCGCGCGAATTGCTCTGAGCGATGCGACTTCCGCCGCAACGGTCGCGACATCGTATTCGTCAAGCAAGGCGGCCTCCGGGATCACATCGTCATCGAAGCTTGGTGCCATATCGCTGGTCGAAGACGAGGGCCGCTTCCTTCCCGGATCCATTGTGGCCGGACGCTACCGCATCCTCAGTATGCTCGGCAAAGGCGGCATGG
>CAZCPL010000059.1:0-26553 GCA_964500255.1 uncultured Solibacteraceae bacterium
TCGCGATCCGTCGCGCGGCTTTCGCGCTCGATCATGCGGCCTATGCCATCGAACAGCGCGATCGAGAATTTCGTTCCGCCAATATCGATCGCAAGAGTATTCATTGGGCCAGCAACTCCTCTGGCGACGCCGTTCCGGTGCCGGGCTTCATGATTGTGATGGATGCCACCATATTCCCGAACCGCACAGCTTGTTCCGCCGATCCAGTCACATGCAACGTCACCACCGCGCCTGCGGTAAAGCTGTCACCGGCGCCGCAGATATCCACTGGATTCTCGATGCGCTCCGTCACGACATTGGTCTCACCATCCGCAGAGTAAATGCTTGCGCCTTCACCGCCGCGGGTCACGATCAACAAGGGAGACTTGGTCAATTCTCGATAGGCCGGAAAGTCGATCCGCCCCAACGCCCGTAACGACGACTCTTCCGCCTCATCGCGATTCGGCTTCAGGATCACGTGACGAAAGTGCTCACTGCGCACGCGCGAATCCACCCACACGATCTTTGCCGGATCCTGTGCCGCGCGCGTACAAATCCACTCGCGCACCCGGGGCGTGACAACTCCGCCCGTTGCCGTCTCTGCTTGATCGGAAACCACTACGACATCGACGCTGTTCCAAGCCGCTTCGACGCGCGCAATCACTGCGTCCTCAACGTCACGAGGCAGATCGTGTGCCTGGATGAAGTCGACGCGAGGCAGATCCTCCACGCCCGTGTTCACGTTGATGAGTTTGGTATACGTGAACGTTGCCAAGCCCGGCGCGCGATAGACAAACTCCGACCGGATCCCGTTCTGGACAAGTGCCCGTTCCAGCTCAAATCCAAAGCCATCCGCACCAATTGCGGCCGCGATCGCAACATCCACTCCTAACGCCCGCAGGTTGTTCGCGATGGTTCCCGCTGCACCCGGTGTGACTTCGGTGGATACCACAGCCGTGCGCGGAATGCCCGTCTCGCGCGAAGCCTCCGACAAGGCGGGATCGTAGCGGCACCAGCGATCCAGGCACAGATCGCCTACGATCAGTACCCTGACTCCGCGAATTTTTTCGAGAATTTCGCCGACGTTCATACGCAGTCGATATAGGCTCGGCGCAGGGCAGGAAAGGTCGCTCGATGCCCGCCCCGGAAGTAGTAACTCTCGCCGCCATCTGTCACCGTGCGAACCAGAATCGTCTTGTGAGGACGGAAGTAATAACCCGGATCCGTGCGCGGCAACTCGCGCCGAAAGTCCCCGTCAATCGGCCAGATGTCGAACACCGCAGTCGTGAAGTGCCGGATCTCGCGGCCTTCCTGCCTGGCCACGTTGCGCGACATTGCCAGAGCCTTAAGGTAAACCTCGGGCGCCATGATCGCCGATCCAAAGCTCAACATCACGCCGCCTTCGAGCGATTCCACGGCCTTCGCAAAGATGAGAAAGTCCGTATAGCTGGCTTGTCCAAGCGCTGCGCCGTCGCAGTTCGGATGCTCGTGAATGATGTCGTAGCCGATGCCTACGTGTACTGTCACCGGGATATTCAATCGCCAGGCCGCTGCCAGCAGGCTGATGTCACGATGCTCATATGCCGACTCCTGTATTCTGCGTCCGGCATGTTCGCCGAGACCATCGCCAACTGCCGCAGCGTCACGGATCCAGTCGTTCAACTCGCCTGTCTCGCGCCACAAGCCGAACTGGCCTTCGCGTATGTAGCGCTCGACGCTCTCGGTGGTCGCGCCGATCCGAGCGAATTCGTAGTCGTGGATCAACCCCGCGCCGTTCATCGCGATATGCGAGATCGCGCCGCGTTCCATCAGGTCGATGACGTGACGGCTAACGCCCGCGCGGATGAGATGAGCGCCCATCATGAGCAATCGCGAAGATCCAGACGCCGCACGAAGCTTCGCGGCAACGGTCGTTAGATCGGCATGTTCAAAAATAGGTGTGTTGGGAGAATCGAGTGAGAGCCAATGCGAAGACTGCAGATCGTGCGTGCGTTCCTCAAGCGGCAACACTCGCAACCGCGATCGATCAAACAACGGATACTTAGACATTTACATCCAGTATTCCCACTTGCCAGTGGCGAGAACATAGGCGCTCAGCGCCGCGTTCGCTACCGAGTGGGTCAAAATCATGTCGCCCAGACTTCTGGTCTTGCCCATCCACCAGTTCCAGAGGATACCGCAGATGAGGGCTACTTCCCAATAAGGACCATGAACGGAGGCGAAGAGGGCGGCGACGATCCAGAACGACCGCGTGGTGTAGGACCCCAGCGGCATCGACTCGAAGTCGGTGTTCGCCGCCCAACGCAGCATCCAAGCCCGCCAGAACAGTTCCTCGACAATGGGCACCAGGACGATGGCTCGCAACGACCGGAAGAACAGCGCCGGGATATCCGCCTTCGCGGCGTCGCTCATGGTTGATGCCGCTTGACCGGTAATAGAATTCGTAAACAGCCAATGCTGCCGGTACCCGGGGAACAGTGCATCCGGGGCGACCCAAACGGCGATCACCACAAGGCCGATCAGGATGGAACCCAGCGGATTGACAACCTTGAACGAGATCTGCTTGCGCGAGAAAATCCAAAGCACGGCTGCGAGGATCGCACAGCGTAAAGCGTACTCGGCAGCCTGTGGAAGCGGGATGTATGCCTGCGCAGCCAGCAACCCCATGAAGACCGCGAACGGTACAACATAGGGTGCCGAAGGACTGCTAAGGAAGCCGCCCATCAATGACCTATATCTTCTGCAACAGCGCGCGAATCTGCTGTTCTGTGAGCTTGTTTGGATTATTCTTGAGCGCCTTGTTCAACTCAGCTCGTGCGCCAGGCCGGTCTCCCTTTTGGAACATTGCCTGCGCCAGATGCATACGAAAGATAGGATTCTCAGGATTCTTCTTAACGACATCGTTGAAGATTCGAAGAGCTTCGTCGGGAAGGTTCTTCTTGATATAAATCCATCCGAGTGTGTCCGCGACTTCGGGGCTGTAGGGCGCTTGCTGCTTGGCTTTCTGGGCCATTGACAAAGCGCCATCGAGATCGGCACCTTCTTCGGCTTTCAGATAAGCCACGTTGTTGAGCGCGACAATGTTGCCTGGCTCAAGCCGCAGAACCTTTTCGTAGTGGGTCCGCGCTTCGGGCGTCTGGTCCAGAACCTCAAGCGCCTGTCCCAGCTTCACCAGCAATCCGGGATTGTCCGGGGTAATCGCGAGTGCCTTGCGGTAAAAGTCCACCGCCGCCTTGAGCTCCGCGTCTCCGGCTGCCTTGTTGCCAATCCACTTTGTCTCGTGCAATTGTCCGAGCATCGCTAGCATATCGCCGGATTTCGGATTCTTCTCGACTAATTGCAAGTAGATCTGTTCCGCCTTGTCGAACTGCTTGTCCGCCGTCGCCACCACAGCCAGGCTGACCTTAAACCCATCGTTCTCTGGATACTTGGCGGTTTGAGCCGTGAGCAAATCCGTTGCGTCCTTAAAGCGGTTCTGCGCCAGATAGGTCTGTACCAAGCCTGAAATCCAGCGGGCATCCCCTTCGTTCAGCTTGCGCATTTGCCCAAAAGTCTCTTCTGCCAAGGCGTATTTCTTCTGTTCCAAATGAGTCTGCGCGAGTTGGAATCTCGCGTCGCCGAGGTTGGGATTCGACCGGAGCAACCCCTCGAATGTCGCCTGTGCTTTGGGATATTCTCCCAATCCACGCCACGCAACCGCACGCATCAGCAGTGCCTGAATGTTCGCCGGCTGCGTACTGAGCACTTCATCGGCCACCTGCACGGCCTTCGAAAAATCGCCTTTGTTGACATGCACCTGAGACAGCAGCAGACGGGCGAGGCCAAAGTCGGAACGAAGCTTCAGCGTCTCTTCCAACTCCGTTCGGGCCTGCTCGATCAGCTCAGCTTTGTTATTTTCCTTGGATGCCTTGGCCATCAACGCCCGCGCCAACTCATAGTGCATCACCGGGTTCTCGCCGTTCTGGCGGACCAGTGCGGTGAGATCGGTGATCGCCTTGTTGATTTCGCCGACGTTGCCGGAACTGACCTGGAGTGCCGAACGCATCGCCTTCGCTTCCGGATCTTTGGGGTTGTTCTTCAGAATCTCGTCGGCAAGCACCGCAGCTTCGGGTATTTTGTTCTCGGCAACGTTCAACTGCACCAATTTCTTCTGGTAGAGCTCTCTGTCTTTGCCCGACTTCAATCCGGCTTCATACTCCTGCCGGGCTTTTGCGCCTTCGCGAAGGCTGAAATAAAAGTCACCCGTACGCGAGTAGGATTGCTTCACCTTTTCATTGCCCGAAACCTCCCGCAGTGCCGCCTCCATGGCCGTACGATTCTGTTGGACAAAGTAGTGGGCCGCGAGTTGCAAGTTGTACTCGGGGGCACCCGTATTCGCGATCTTGCGGCGGATCATCTTTTCCCCATCTTCAATGCGCCGGTCTCGCATGTACATCGCGTACAAAAGATCGTAGAAAGGAAGGAAATCTTTCTTCTTCTCCACTTGAGCCAGAGCAATCTTTTCCGCTTCCGCCACCTGTTTGTTCTTCACCAGGGTGTCCACCAGCGGAACCGTCACTTCAGGTTGATCCGGCTTCACCGTATTCGCGATCCGGTACTTTGCGATGGCATCTTCCAGCTTGCCCTCGCTGAGATCGAGAAACGCGGCCAGTCGCAATCCATCGAACGACTTCGGATCGCGCTGCAGCAGACGGTCCGAGACATCCTTGATTTCCATGGCGAACTGCTTGGCGCGCTTCGGTTCCTGAGCGGTGGCGATCATGTAGATTTCCGCCAGCTTCGCTCCCGCGTCGGAATTCTTAGGGTCGAGTGTGAAGGCACGCTGCAAACTGCCAATGGCGTCAGCCCAGTTGCCGAGCTTAATACTCGTCAACCCAACCTTGTAATAGGCTTCCGCGAACTGTGCATCTTCTCGAAGCGCTCGACGGAAGTAGAGTGCGGCCTGTTTGTATTCGCCCTTGGCATAGAGCTTGTTGCCATTGTCGAGAAATTTTTGTCTTCTCACCTTTGGATCGCTGTTGCAACCCGACAAGGCAACTAGTAGCGCCAGCAGAAAGCAGGCGGGCAGACTCAATGTGCGCACAAGGCTCTTCATGGTAGAAACGTGTTCATTACCACTTCACCATAAAGGCACGAAGTCGCGCAAGAACCAGAGTCCTAGTCCCTCAAACGATGTCTGGTAAGCTTGGTCAGTATGAGAGGCTTCTCTTCAATTGTTTTCCTTCTTTTGCCGGTCATCGTAAGCGGTGATCATTGGCCGCAATGGCGAGGCGCGGGCTTGGATGGCGTGAGCCATGAGAAGAATCTCCCGGTCAAATGGACTGCGACGGAAAACATCGCCTGGAAGCTCCCGATGCCGGCCTGGACTGGCGCAACGCCCATCGTCTGGGGAGAACGGATCTTTCTCAACGTCGCCGAAGGGGACAAGATTCAACTCTGGTGCGTCGATCGCGGCAACGGAAAGCCGATCTGGAAGCAGCCGCTGAGCACAGGCAATGTCAAAATGCGCAAGCAGAACATGTCCTCACCTTCACCTGTCACCGATGGAAAGTCGGTTTGGGCGATGACAGGAACCGGCATCTTCAAAGCGTTCGACTTCGATGGCAAAGAGCTCTGGAGCCGCGACATTCAGAAAGACTACGGCCGTTTCGGACTCAACCACGGATATGGATCTTCGCCCATGCTTCACGAAGGATTTCTTTATGTCCAGGTGCTACATGGCATGCAGACCGACGATCCTTCTTACGTTCTGAAGATCGACAAAGCCAGCGGCAAGACGATGTGGCGTGTGGAGCGCCCCACCAGGGCGGTTCAGGAATCTCCGGATTCCTACACCACCCCGATGCTGGCAAAGGTCGGCAAAGGGTTTGAACTCATTATCAGCGGAGGCGACGCGGTGACCGGGCACGACCTCGCCACTGGCAAAGAAATGTGGCGTGGAGAAGGCTTCAACCGCGATGCGAATCCGGCTTACCGAGTCATTGCCAGTCCGCTGGTCTACGGGGATCTGGTTGTGACGCCCACCCGCATCCGGCCTTTGCAGGCATTTCGCGCGGGCGGCAAGGGTGACGTTACCGGCAACGTGGTCTGGAAGTTCGACAATGGCCCGGATGTTCCAACACCCGTTACCGACGGTTCTCTCTTCTATTCCATCAACGACCGCGGTATCTGCTGGGCGCTCAAACTGCAAACCGGCGAGGAAGTGTACGGTGGAAAGCGCATCAAGACGGGCACCTATAGCGCGTCTCCTGTGCTGGCGGATGGCAAGATCTACATCACCAGCGAAGACGGTGTCACCACCGTTTTGAAGGCTGGGCCGAACTTCGAAGTTCTGGCGGAAAACAGTATCGACGAATACGTGTTGAGTTCGGTGGCGGTGTCAGAAGGTCAGATCTTTCTGCGCGGCGACAAACACCTCTACTGTATTGGAAAGCGAACTAAACAGTGACCGACTACGACGTCATCGCCTACCCTCACCGGCCGTTTTCACAAATGCATCCCGACCGTCTCGCCATGATGGGCAGGATGTTTGGGATGCAGCCGGCTTATCCGGATAAATGCCGGATGCTCGAAATGGCCTGCGGTTCGGGTGGCCACCTGATTCCCCTGGCAGACCACTTCCCAGAGTCGTCGTTCTGGGGCGTCGATCTTGCAGCCACCGGCATTGAACTGGGACAGAAACGCATCGACACGCTCGGGCTGACAAACATCCGGCTGAGTGCGATGGATCTGCTGGACTTTCCCGCCGACGCGGGCGAATTCGATTTCATCGTCGCGCACGGTTTGTTGAGCTGGGTTCCAGCCGAGGTGCGAGCCAAGATCTTCGAGATCTGTCAAAAGCACTTGAAGCCGCAAGGCATCGCCTACCTCAGCTATAACGCCTACCCTGGAAGCCACATCCGGCAGATGTGGCGCGACATGATGTTGTTTCACACGCGCCAGTTTTCAAAACCGGAAGATAAGATTCAACAGGCAAAAGGCATCTGGCATCTGGTCGCGAACGGCACCTTGCGCGACGATGCCGGACATCAACTGGCCAAAGAAGAGTTTGCGAAGAAGCTCGAAGGGCCGGATACAGCGATTTTTCACGACGATCTTGCGCCCTTCTGGCAGCCGTTTTACTTCCATGAATTCGCGGCCATCGCCGGGCAGCACGGCATGCAGTACGTCGCCGAAGCCAACTACAGCGATATGCAGCCTACGGGTTTGACTCCGCAGGCGATGCAAGCGCTGGATGCGGTTTCGAAGGCTGGTGTCGTGCTGTGGGAACAGTATCTCGACTTCTTCAAAATGCGCCGCTTTCGCCAGACGCTGGTGTGCCGTGCGGATGTCGCCCTCCACCGCACTGTCGATCCGGCCTGTTTCGAACAGTTTCATTTTTCTGCTTCTATTCAGGAGGTCCCGCTCGATGATCCGCAAGCGCCTGAAGGAACCGTGTCATTTCAGAATGGCATCAACAAAGTCACGGTGACGACCAACAATCCAGTGACAATTCCAGCAATTCGCGCCCTCTCCGAGCACTGGCCGTGTTCGATGAGTTTTGACGAACTTGCCGCAGTCGCCGGGGAGAATCGTCAAGCGCTGCGCGAGGTGCTGCATGCTTTTTTTAGCTCGCAGTTTCTCAATGTCCACACGATCGCCCGCACCTTGGCGAACAAGGTTTCAGAGAAGCCGGTAGCTTGGCGAGTTGCTCGGCTCGAAGCCTCTCTCGATATGGCGGTGCCACACTTTCATCACGGTTCGATCGAGTTGGAAGACCAGTCCGTTCGCAAATTGATTACCTTGCTCGATGGCTCTCGCACTCATGCGGAACTGGATGCGGAAATGAAGAATACCATCGATTTGCAGCCCACTCTGTTTAAAATGATGCGCGCCGGGATTCTGGTGGGCTAGCCATGTCCAGCGCCTACGATGAGATCGAGTATGTCAGCCGGCCGTTTCGGCAAACCCATCCAGACCGGCTGGCGGCGATCGCGCGGCTCTTTGGCGTCAATGCTCCCAATCCAGCTTCCGCCCGCATCCTGGATATAGGATGCGGCGAGGGGGGCAACATCATTCCCATGGCGCTCGCAATGCCAGACGCGCGGTTTCTTGGTTTCGATCTGGCGGCGGCCCCGGTCGCCAGAGCACAGGCGCGCATTGGCGAACTGGGGCTGACAAACATCACCGTTGAGACTCTCGATCTTTTGGACTTTCCCCTCGCTGCGGGCGAGTTCGACTACATCCTCGCACAGGGCTTTTATTCCTGGATTCCGGATTCGGTGCGCGAGGGTTATCTACGCCTGCTGGCGAAACATCTCACCCCCAATGGCATCGCCTATGTGAGTTTTAACGCCTATCCCGGTGCCATGTTGCGTCATCCCTGGCGGGACGGTGCGGCGTTTCATACGGCGGTGATGGGGGTTACCGATCCGAAAGAGCGCATGATCGAGTCTTGCAGGATGCTGCAGTGGATGGCGGCGGCATCCAGCAACCCGGATACCTGGACTACGATCGCCAATGAAATGGTGCAAGCCGTGCAAACCAAGGGGATGAACTGGGTCAGCCACGACGACTTTGGGCCCTACTTTCAGCCCTTCTATTTTCATCAGGTTGCCGAAGCAGCCTCGCAGCATGGCTTGCAGTACCTTTCCGACGCCGTCTATTCCGACACTCTGCCCCACAACGTCGTGCCCGATGTCCAGCAGATTCTAGCGGGGCTCGCGCAGAAAAGCGCGATCCTGCGCGAACAGTATTATGACTTTGTCGAACTCCGGCCGTTCCGTCAGTCGTTGTTCTGCCGCGAAGGGATCGGGGTCGAGCGCTCAGCCAAGGCCGAAGCACTACGCGAAATGTCCTTCAGTTCGCCGGCACAAATCGCGAGCGTGTCGAGCGACGGATCCTGCACCGTACGGCATCCCCTCACTGGAATGACCGTGGAAGTTCCAGCCCCAATGCGAAAAATTGTCGAGCAGTTGCGTCTCGCCTGGCCCTGCAGTCTGCCCTTTGCCCAGATCGCTCTCGCTGAATCCAATCGCTCGCAAGTCGCCGAGACCCTGCTGCAACTCTACGGAGTCTCGTTGATTGAGGCGCATCTCATTCCGCAGCGTTGTGGCAACGGAAAAGAAGCGCGGCCAAAGGCCTGGGATCTTGCTCGCGCGGAAGTTGCCGCGGGCCTCATTGTGACGACGCGCATCCACACGCAAATTCAACTGGACGAAGTGAGCGCCAGCCTTGTACGGCGCCTCAACGGAACCGTTACTCGCGAGCAACTCGCCACCGAATTCAACGATCTCGATGGCCGTCTCGAATGGCTCGCCAATTTCGGCCTCCTCGATCCCGATCACTCGTAACGCAGGGCCACCATCGGATCGATGCGCGTTGCCCGGAACGCCGGCAGGTATCCCGCGATCAATGCGACGAGCAGAAGCACTGCCGTACAGCCGGCAAAGACGATCGGGTCATCCGCTTCCATGCCGAACAGTAGCGACTTGAAGTATTTCGACAACGCATAGGCAGCGGATACGCCAATCAGGGTGCCCACTGCGGCCATGATCGCAACCTCCTTCAGAATCATGTTGCGGACGCTGCCGGCGCCCGCCCCGAGCGCGATCCGAATACCGATTTCACGAGTCCTTCTCGATACCGAATAGGCGAGCACGCCATACAAGCCAACCGCGGCCAATAAGGTGGCGAGCGCAGCAAAAGCACTCGCCTGTGTCGTGATCATCCGATCTACAAAGACGTTCTCTTGAATTTGCCGATCGAGCGTCTTCAGATCCTCCACCGGCAATTGCGGATCCTCCTCCGAAACTGCTTTGCGGATCTGCGCCAGGAGCTGGTTTGTGTCCAGCGATGTCCTTACATAAACGGCAGCGGAACCGAACGTCTTGTCCTGGCGATAGGGACGCAAGAACAGGGGCGGCACCGCCTCTTTCACTTCGCTGTACTTGGTATCCTGCACCACGCCGACGATCACGATGTCCCGCTTCTTGGCGTTGTCATCCTGCGACATCTGTTTGCCGATCGCGTTGGCGGGGTTTTTCAACCCGAACTTGCGCACAAACGCCTCGTTCACGATCGCAACTTTTTGCGAATCCATCGTGTCGGCCTTGTTGAAGGGCCTGCCAGCTAACAAGCGAATGCCAAGTGTCTGAAAGAAGTTCGCACCCACTTCATTGAACATCGAGTTTGTGTCCGTATCTGGCGATGTTTCGAATCCGTCGACGCCAACGCCCGTGCCCCAGTTGTTGCCGGAAATCATGGGAACTAACGAAACACCGGCGCTTGTCACGCCCGGAATCGCCGCCAGCGAGTCCTCGAGATTTGCGAACAATTTCTGGCAGCGCTCAAAACTGTGGCCGTTCAGCTCGGGCGAGATCGCAAAGGCCACCACCTTGTCGCTCTTGATGCCAAGATCCACACGGGTCACATTCACCAGGCTCTTCACGAACAGGCCCGCGGAGATCAGTAGCAACAGCGAAAGGGATATCTGTGCGATGACGAGAACCTGGCGGAATCGAGCCGCGGATCCTGTTCCTGACACTTGCCCGGCCTGCTCTTTCAATGTCCCGGCGAGATTGGGATTCGTGCTATGCAGCGCCGGGAAGATGCCAAACAGGAACCCAGTAAAGATAGAAACGCTGAGCGCGAACAGCAACACAATCGGATCGATCGATTCGGTGATAAAGCCGTTCGCCTCACCTGGCATCATCGAGACCAATAGATAGAGTGTCCAGCGCGCGACAATGAGTCCACAGGCGCCTCCCATCAGGCCCAGCAGCAACGATTCGGCCAGCAACTGCCGTACCAACTGCCAGCGGCTGGCACCGATCGAAAGCCGGATCGCGATCTCTCGTGCACGATTGGCCGCGCGAGCCAGCAACAGGTTTGCGATGTTTGCACAAGCGATCAACAGCACGAATCCAGTGATTCCAAGCAACAGAACCAGCGGTGTTTTCCCATCGCGGCGCATGCTGCCGTATCCTAATGCCCCCGATTCGAGCAGCAGCGCCTTGTTGCGGAACCGTTCCATGTACGTCTTGCTGCCGCTCTGTTGCAACGGAACTTCCACCTCTTGGATGATGCCTCGGTAGGTTGTGTTCGCCGCGGTCTGAGCCTGTTCGACAGACATGCCTGGCATCAATCGCGCAGCGATGTAGAGCCAATAGTTCCTGCGGTTGTCGATGCCTTTCCAACCAGGACTCAGCGGCTCGCGCATCGTCATCGGAACGTAGAAATCCGGAACCGAACCAAGCGTGACGCCTTTAAAGTCTTGTCCAACCACGCCGATGATGGTCATCTGTCTTCCATTGATCGTCATCGCGCCATTCAGAACATCGGGGTTGCCGCCAAGCTTGCGCTGCCAGTATCCATGCCCCAGCACCACCACCGGATGTCCGCCAGGCTTTTCGTCGTCCGATGGCGCAATCAATTTGCCTTGCGCCGGCTGCACGCGATAGGTCGCAAAGAAATTGCCAGAGACGAACATGCCGATGCTGGAAGTGGTCTGCCCGCGAAACGAGACATTGCCGCCGAAGTAACGATGTGCGCCAACAGCCGAGAAAACTTTGCCCTGCAGCTTTTCCAGATCGCGCATCATCGGATAGCTGAATGTGTAGGAACTCGGGCCGGATTGGTTGTTCGAATTGCTGCCGCTTTTCGGACCTTTGTCGGTCAAATTGACGATCTCATCGGCCGCATCCACCGGCAGCTTCTTCATGAGGATTTCGTTAAAGAGCGAGAACATCGCCGTGTTGGCTCCAATGCCTAAGGCAAGCGAGAGCACCGCGATGCCCGTGATGACGGGAGTCTTGACCAATGTGCGCAGGGCGAATCGAAATTCGGACAACATGGAGTTGCTGGAAGCATGTCAACCTCCACTTCCGAACCCCCTGTTTTGAGGGCCTTACGAAAAGATGGGTGTCCGGAAACGGACACCCGGTCGCAAGATCGCGAACTATTGGTTCAGGATGGGCAGGATCGGGGGGGTGCTTCGATCGCTTCGATGGTCGCGGCGGAGAGAGAATGTTTCACTCCAGTTGATTCGAGCAGTGGCCTGCATCACCACAAACAAAGTGAGAATGGATCCGATGGTGACCGTGAGGCCTGTCAGTCCTTTAAAGAAGAACGCGTAAGAAAACAGCACCAGATACAGCATCTGCGCCCCGCCGGCTTCGAGTGCCGCGAAGCGTAGTCCGACCACCAATCGCAAATAGCTCACTACCAGAAACACCGAGACTACCGCGCTGATCGCGAAAGCCAGATGAATCGAGACGTGATCGCACAAGTAAGCCATCGACAGATGGAACGCAAAGAAGGCCGCGGCCAGAAAGAAGTAGTTCATCGGATGCAGATCGATCTCCCGAAGCGTCGTGAGCATCATCAGGATGAAGAAGAAAAAGAACAGCGACACCGGCGCGAAGTAGCTGATCGCGCCCACCAGCGGACCCGGCTGCAGTTTCTCCGGCATCACCATCGCGATCTGGTATCCCGACACGAGTGTGCCGTAGTTCCAAGCGAGTTCCCAACCGCTGGACGTCTCTTTCTTCGCCGTTGGCGATAACGTGTTTTCGGCGAAGTCGATATCCTTGAAATTGGTCTTCATTTCGAGCGAAAAATCGCGCGCCTGTGCGACGGCCTCGCCAGCACCGAAATTGTAACGCCACCGATCGAGCCCTTGCGATTTGTATCCTGCATTCAGGCTGACCGTTGCCCCCTCCGCGACCGCTGCACTGGCCCGTGCGGTTCCCTCGACATTTTTGATTTCCAGCTTCTTCCCATCCACCGTCATCACCAGATCGCTGTACATCGCCTGTGCCGAGGGAAACGGCAGCACGAAGGTGATTTGCTGCGTTTTTCCCGTGTCGTTCTTAAACCGATACACGCCATCGAACCCGACTTTGTAGGTGCTGTACCAACGCAGGCCTTTCTGCCGATGGCTCAGATCGAGGTCGACGCTCACCTTCGATCCTTCGAGCGGCAGCGGGCGATCGACTTTCGCCATGCGGGTTCTCTGCACGTTTAGTCCATTCTCAATCGTCATGAGTGTTTGAGGTTCTTCAATGGTCCAGAAGGCAGAGGGGGGATGCTGTTCCTGCGGCGACCCCCATATCGTTGTGACTTTGCCGCGAAGTGTGCCGTCGGCTGCGTTGGTACGATGATCGAGTGTCGCGCCTAGAATCAACCAGTCGATGGCGGTGCAGATGTAGATGAAAGAGATGGCGGCGAGCCGCGACATGGTGTGCATTTTTGTGTGAAGTACTTTAAAATATAAAGTACAGTCTTTTCTCCGATCCATCAAGAGGTTTGTTCATGACTTTTCGTGTACTATCGATCATTGCAATCGCGCTGCCGTTGCTGGCGGCCGACCCTGTCAAGGTCCCTGTGCTGGTGGAACTCTTCACCTCGCAGGGCTGCTCAAGCTGTCCGCCTGCCGATGAAGTTTTGGCTCGTCTCGAAGGCGAGAATGTTGTCGTTCTCAGCGAGCACGTCGACTACTGGAATCAACTCGGCTGGAAGGATCCTTACTCGGATCGTCAATACAGCCTGCGGCAGGGCGAGTACGGCCGGCTCTTCAAACAGCGCGGCGTCTACACGCCGCAGATGGTGATCAATGGCCGCGTGGAACTGATCGGATCGGACGAGGGGCTTGCGCGGCGTGAGATCAAGCGCGCGGCTTCGACGGATCTCATTCCGGCCAACGTCCAGATCGCGTTGAAAGAGATCGGCAAGAAAAATGTGGCTGTTTTTGCACTTTCTGTGGATTCGCTGCCACTGCTGAATGTCGAAGATACGCCGCAGGTCTGGTTGGCGATCACCGAGTCCGGGATGAAGACGGATGTGAAGGCAGGCGAGAACACGGGCCGCAAGCTATCGCACGTGGGCGTCGTTCGGACCCTCGTGCAGGTATCCGAAATGAAGGCGGATGACAAGGGCTACAAGGCACTGGCGAAGGTCACGCTGCAGCCGGATTGGAAGTTGGATCGGTTGAAGGCGGTGCTGTTCGTGCAGGAGAAGAAAGCCAAGCGGGTGCTAGGTGTGGCGTCAGTGAAGCTGGCCGAGCCAAGCGCAAACTGAAACAGAACAGGAGTCCCGCAACCGATATCGCAGGACTCCCATCAGTCTATCTATTTGGAGTCGCCAGCGACTGCGGACTTCACAGCATCCGTGGCGTCGCCCGCTTTTTCAACAACGGCGTCCTTGGCATCGCCAACCTTATCGGCGGCAGCGGAAGCAACGTCCTTGGCCTTGTCCACCGCACTCGAGCCCGCGTCCACAACAGCGTCCTTCATGTCGCCAATCTTATCGCCAGCGGCCTCGGCGAGATCGCCCGCCTTATCGATCGCGGCGCTACCTGCCTCTTTGATCGCTTCTGCCGCGTTAGCGGCCATTCCCGTCACTGCATCGAAAATTCCCATGTGATCTGGTCCTTTCACTCCCTGCTCTCGCAAAAGAGTCTATCACGCAAGTATTTCAATCCAGCAAACCTTCCTGTTCCAGATCTTTGCGCAATGCCCATCCCGCGTTGCGCGGATAGCCAAAATCCCAGAACGGCGCGTCTGTTCCGCTCTCCCAAACGCGGCGTTCGCGATCGACGAGCATCTCTTCGAAGCGCGCATCCTCACCGGAGATCTCCGCTTCCAATCCAAACAGCCGGATCAAACCCCGGATATCCAGATCGTTGCGGTAGTTATGCAGGTTGTGGCGATAGCCGCTTTCCACCTCTTCCACAAACTGCTTCCAGCGCCGCAGCAAGCCTGCGCCCCCACCTTCTACAATGTGAGGCGGATAGCCGTTGTCATCGAGATAGCCAACAATCTCTTCGTCGGTCATCGCAAGTGGACGCTATTGGATGTGTAGTCGATCACGGCTTCTCTCCCGCCATTCAACAGCGACAAGCGCCCTGCTTCCACTACCAGTTCGTTGTATCTGGAATTCGCCGGCGTCGCGACAATTCCCGCTGCTTCGATCTCCGCGATGCGAGCCGCGCGATTCGTCGCGGCATCCACAGACAAGCAGGCATCCACCAACTGATCGACAGACCGATAGCCGTAGCCCACCGGCGTCAATCCCGGCCCGCCAAGATCCACGTATTGAAAGTAATCCGGACTCGGCTCTTCGTAGCGATCGTGGTAGCAGTACTCGAGTCCGCGATATTGATCCGAGTGCCGGATCATTGCGCCCTCGCCCTTGCCGGAACAGTACATCACGATGCCCTGGGCGTTCGATCCCGGCCCGTTCCGCGGATACCCAAGCGCATTCTGCACATTGAGGCATGCGCCGTTTTCCCAAATGACACGAGCGTCGGCCCAGAGGTATCCGACGTTGCCGTTGGGAAACGTATCTTTGATGCCGTAAACACTCACCGACGCTGGCTTCAAGCCCGTCACGAAGTGCACGAGATCGACATAGTGGCAGCCGATGTAGGTGAACGCATCGGAGTTCTCGCAAGTGAACCAGGTCTGAAAGTTCGAATCGCGATAGTCCCACTTTTCGTGCAGCCAGGCGTTGCCCAGTTTGAAGTCGCCGAACAATCCCTCGCGATAGCGTTTGCGAGCCATCAGCGAACGATCGTCGAACCGCTTATGATACTCAACCGCGACCAGCAACTCGCGCGACCGAGCCTCGTGTTCGATCGTCAGCGAATCCGCGGTCTTCAGCACTAGAGGCTTCACGCAGACAACATGATGCCCCGCCCGCAGCACGTCCATCGTGACTTCGAAGTGGATCTGATCCGGCAAAGCGACAATGACGATGCTGCGCGCGGGCAACTGCGCCAATACTTGCGCGTAAGCACCGGGCATGGCTTCGAAAGAATGCCCCGGAAACGCTCCATGAATCTTAGGATTCGCGCGCAGCGTTTCCAAAGTAGACTCATGCCGAGCACAGATCAGGATCCGATCCACAATCCCGCGGCGCTGCAATTGATAAAGCGAAGGCAGTATCTGATCGTGCACGATCATGCCGCCGCCAATGATGCCGATCGAAACCATTAGGCCATCGCCTTAACTGGATTCGATGCTTCAACCAGAGACTCTTCCAGCACGGACAAGCCTTCGAGCAACGCCTCTTCTGTGATGCACAGCGGAGGACAAATCTTCACCGAGCCGCCACCAAAGCCAACAGGAGCGAACAACAGCAGGCCTCTCTCCACGCATCCCCGGATAATCTCCCAAGCGAGATCCCCATCCGGATCCTTTGTGCCAGGCTTCACGACATTGATGGCGGCCACGAGTCCGATACCGTCCACGCGTCCAAAGAAAGGGAACCGCGGTTGCATCGCGCGCAACCGATCGAGCAGAATCTTGCCCAGGCGAGCAGCGTTATCCGCCAGCTTTTCCTCAACGATCACATCGATCGAGGCCAGCGCCGCGGCGCAGCAAACTGGATTGCCCGTATGCGTCGAACTCATGCTGCCGGGCGGATGCAAATCCATCACCGCGGCCGCGCCGGCGATCGCCGCAATGGGCATTCCGTCGGCAATGCCCTTGCCAAACGCCGCGAGATCGGGCACGATGCCGTAGTGCTCAAAGCCCCACATCTTGCCGCTGCGTCCGAAGCCTGCTTGCACTTCATCGGCAACGAACAGGATCTTGCGTCCCGCGCACCAGGCCCGAAGATTCTGCACGAATTCAACCGGAGCAAGCCCCGCTGTCGCGCCAGGGAAGGTTTCCATCACAAGGCCAGCTACATTCTGCGCTTCCACGCCAGCCTCTTGCAGACAGCGCAAGAAGTTATCGAACGAGAGATCGGGAGTCCGATAGCCGTCAGGGAAGGGAACCTGGACAAAGCCCTTGTCGAGATTGACGATCCATTCCTTCAACGCCGGAGTTCCGCCCGCTTGCTGTGAGCCGAGCGTACGCCCGTGAAAGGATTTCTCGAACGAGACGATGAGGTTCTTGCTGCGGCCGCCGACCTTTACACCATGCGAACGGCAGAGCTTGATCGCGCACTCGATCGTCTCCGATCCGGTGGTGAGCAAGAAGACCTTTTTCAAAGGCTCTGGCAGCAAGCCGGCGATCCTTTCCACCAACTCGGCGCGGCGTTCCTGCGGAAAGCAGTAGTTGTGCAGGATGCCTGTGGTTGCCTGTTTGACGATCGCCTCCACTACACGCGGATGGCTGTGTCCCGCATTGGTCACGAGCACACCGCTGGACCAATCGATCCAGCAGTTGCCGGACTTGTCGTAAACCTGAAAACCGCTCGCGCGATCCCAAACAACGGGAGGCTGCCCGGCCATCGCGCGAGGCTCATATTGCAGGAGCTTTTCGAGGATCGCAACGGATTCAGGTGCGGGGAAGTCCGTCACAATTCGACGGAACTTCGTCTCAAAGCGCTTTACGGGACGAGGTTGAAGGGAGAACTCTTTTGCCATGGCGGTGGGAACCCACTATTCTAACGTTATGATCATCCAGAGTGCGGTGTCCCTCGCCGAGTTCCATGCGGAGAAGATGTCTAAGATTATGATTGCGGGCGGCCACTATCTATTTGCAGGGTTGAATTGCTTCGAGCCAGGGCAGGACCATTCCGCACACGTGCATGAGGAACAGGACAAAGTCTACCTCGTCTTGGCGGGCGAAGGCGAGGCTGTTGTGGGCGAACACAAAGATCTAGTGGGTCCCGGTGCGCTGGTGTTTGCACCTTCGGGAATTGTCCACTCGATGCGCAATATGTCCGAGACGCGTAGGTTTGTCGTTGTGACGATCATGGGCCCTCCGCCTGCCCACGCCAAGACAAAGTAGAGTCTCTGCGAGCCGTCGCCACGGCGCGTCTTTTCTATAATCGGATGTGTGGCTGCCTTTGTCACCAATCGGCCTGAGGCAGCATCGGTAATCACAATGGAACTCACAGTCAAACCCATCGGAACCGGCGTCCAGTTCGAAGCCGAAGCGCGTGGACACAAGCTCATCTGCGATCAGCCGCAGGAAAACGGAGGCGACGACACGGGTATGACTCCGCCGGAACTCATGCTCGCTTCCCTCGGAACCTGTGCTGCCTATTACGCGCTGCAATATCTCAAAAGTCGCTCGTTGCCGACCGATGCCCTTTCCATCAAGGTGAGCGCGGAAAAAGCCCAACAACCTGCCCGTCTCGCCTCCTTCCGGATAGACGTGGAAATCCCCGCGATCGAAGACCGCCATCGCGAAGGCATCAAGCGGGCCATTGCAAAATGCCTCATCCACAACACGCTGCTTCACCCACCGACTGTGGAAGTGGCGCTTCACATGCTCGAACCAGCAGTGAATGGATAAATTTGCCATAGCCCTCGGACTCGGACTGCTCGTCGGCCTCCAGCGCCAGCATTCGGATTCCACCTTCGCGGGCCTGCGCACTTTTCCACTCATCACGATCCTTGGATTTCTCAGCGCGCTCTTTTCCCCTTGGCTCGCCGCCGCTGGATTCATTGCCGCATCCTTGCTCATCGCCATCGGTCACTGGGTCAACGCGCGCAACTCGCTGGTGACCGAAGCCGCTTTGCTTGCCATGTATGCGATCGGCGCGCTGCTAGCCGACGGGGAACACACGCTCATCGCCGTCGCCGCAGCCACAACAATTGCCGTTCTGCTGGAATTCAAAGTGGAACTGCATGGCGTTGTAGAAAAGCTCGGCGAACGGGATATCAAAGCGATCCTGCAGTTTGCGCTCATCAGCCTGGTGATTTTGCCCGTCCTACCCGACCGCACTTTCGGACCCTATGACGTCCTGAATCCACGCCAAATCTGGTGGATGGTGGTGCTCATCGTCGGCATCAACCTAGCCGGATATCTTGCCTATCGATTCGTATCGCCGGACAAGAGCCTGCTCGTTTCCGGCATTCTTGGCGGACTGATTTCCAGTACAGCGACCACGGCCTCGTATTCCCGCAAGGGCGGCCAAGCGGCACTTGTCGTGATCCTGGTCGCCGGTGCCACTGTCTATTTGCGCCTCGCTACCGAGGTTCTGACGACGGCCCCGCAGATCGCCATGCAGGTCTTGCCGAGACTGGCACTGCCGTTTCTTGCCTTGGTCAGTTTCGCGATCTGGCACTATCGAACCGCGCGAAACAGCACCAGCGAGGAGTCCGCGAAAACCAATCCCGCAGAGATGCGAATCGCGCTGGTTTTCGCCTGTGGATACGCCTTGGTACTCGTCGCCAACGCCGCTGCCAAGGATCTGCTCGGCGATAGTGGCGTGCTAGGACTTTCCATTGCCGGTGGACTCACCGACGTCGACGCCATCACGCTTTCCACCACCCAGATGGTCAATGCGGGACGGGTTTCCGCGAACATCGCCTGGCAGTCCATCCTCATCGCGTCCTTGTCGAATCTCATCTTCAAGACCGGCATCGCCTTCGTATTGGGAGGCCGCCATTTCGGAACCCAAATTGCCGCAGCCACGCTTTCCGCACTTGCGCTCGCGGCGCTCGCTTGGAAGTACTGAGTCCGCCGTCCAGTCGCAAGTTTCTTGTTCTTCATTCCACTTTTTTACGCTTTATACTGTGAGGGAGCATTTACTTTGCCCACATTGCCCGAAGGAGTTGTTTAAACATGCGTAAAATATTGACGCTGACCACGCTGCTCGTATCTCTTTCCTTACCAGCAGTGGCTCAGATGACGGCCGATCAGCGCCTCACCGATTTTCAAACCCTCGCTGCGCTTTACGCGAAGCGCTACGGCCCTGCCAACTGGAAGGCCGAAGCCCTCGGCGTGGACACCTTGAATGTTAAGCCCTGGGCCGACCGCATCCGGGCAGCCAAAGACGACCTGGAGTACTATCAGATCTGCGCGGAGTTCGTCGCACGGCTGCAGGACGGGCATTCCAGCTTCCGTATCCCCAGCAGTTTTTCCGCCGATCTTGGGCTCTTCACCGACCTCTATGACGGCAAGGTTCTGATCGAATCGATCAATCGTATCCGCTATCCCTTAGCTCGATTCCCGTTCGTCGTGGGCGATGAACTGGTTTCGATCGGCGGACAGCCTGTCGAAGAGATCATCACCGAACTTGCAAAGCAGCGCGGTGTCGGAACCCTACGCGGCACCCGTAGGTTTGCGGCCGATGCGTTGAGCTTCCGCTCGCAAGTCACCTATGCCAAAGCCGTCGATCTGCCCGATGAAACCGATGCCGTGATCAAGCGTGCCTCCACGGGTGAGGAGGAAACCTTCAAGCTCACTTGGACCAAAGTCGGGGTGCCGCTCCGTTCTGTCTCTCCCGTTCCCACGCCGGTGTTTGGCGTGAATCCGACCGGCGCGGTATCGTCGACGGAAGATGCTGACTACCAGAAGGCGATCCGTGACTATAAGACTTGGGCACTCGATGCCAGAGAAATCGAGATGCGCGAGTCGCGCAAACACTTGGACGACAGCGGCGAATCGATTTCGCGGAACTACATACTCGGGTGGGGTGGACGCTTGCCCTACTACGGTCCCCCGCCTGGTTTCGTGACTCGACGTGGACTCGCGAACACCGATAACTTTCTCACCGGAACCTACGCTTCCGAAGGGAAGAGGATTGGGCTCATCCGCATCCCCAACTTTGCCCCCGCAAGTTCTGTTGCCGCCGTCAATGAGTTCAGTACCGAAGTCGCCTTCATGAAGGCAAACACAGACGCCCTGATCGTAGACGTCTCGCGCAACACTGGGGGCGGTTGCATCGGGCTCGACTATGCGCAGCGGTTGATCCCGCGAGAGTTCACTTTCTTCACGGAATATTTGCGCCCGACTCAGTCGCTCATCAATAGCTACGAGTCGATCGTGCGGCAGGCGAAAGCTGCCAATGCCGAGCAATGGGTGATCGATGTCTGGGATTTCCAGTTAAAGGCTGTGCAGGAATCCGCAACGGCGAACCGCGCGATGACCGGCGCTCTGCCTGCCTGTTTTCTGGCGGTGTCACCGACCTTTCCCGCGCCGTCGGACCAATGGCCTGCGCTACGGGACAACAACAATCAGCTTGTCGCCTATGACAAGCCGATCGTGTTTCTGGCGGACGAATTATCGGTGTCGTTCGGCGACATCTTTCCAGCCATGATGCAGGACAACAAGCGCGGTCCGATCGTCGGTATGCGCACCGGCGGCTGGGGCGGTTCGATTTCGGGCTGGACCGTGGGCTTCTATTCCGAGGCGACGTCGAGCGTCACGAATAGCCTGGTCATCCGCACCACTCCGGCGAGCGCGCCTGGATTGCCCACAGCTCCGGTGATTGAAAACCTCGGTGTCATCCCTGACATCGAACTCGACTACATGACTCGCGACAATCTGATGATGAACGGCCGTCCCTTCATCGACGCCGTGACCCGTATTGTGCTCGACGAGATCGCAAAAGCCGGGCAATAGCTCTATTGGGTGGTCTCGACTTCTTCCACGGTGACGGTCTTGGAAGAACCCGTGGCCGCCCATTTCAGAAACGCCACGATATCCGCCAATTCGTTGCCATCGTAGCCAGCCATCGACGGCGGATGCTTCCACCGCTCATCGCGCTTCATGGACTGGATCGCCGCGGCCTTGAAGGTTCGAAGCGTGGGAGGCGTCATACTCAGATCCCAAATCTCGATGTTCTCTGCTTCTTTCTGTTGCAGCACGCCTGGAAACCCCGGACCACTGACCGGCTTTACCATCTGGACCGTCTCGGCCATCGACATCCGCATTGCCACCACAACACCTCGCGGCATGGCGTAGGTCGCCATCTTGGTGAGATCCGGGCCAACTGACGCACCGATACCGTCCATGGTGTGGCATGTGCCACAGGGTTTGCCTTTTGGGGATTCTAGAAACAGCTTCCGCCCGCGTTGGGCCTGTTCGTTGGGCTTGGGTCTGGGTTTCTTCGCGGCGTTATCCTGCGCTGTTGCCAGTGTGACGCAGGCCAGCAGGACGATTGGAAAACGGGTTCGCATAAGAGCAAGGTCTCCTTTACGAACCCGTGCAATTCACTGGCCGCTACTTCTTCTTCTGCTGCTGAAGAATCTTGGGGAGTTCCTTTTCAAGTTCAGGCGGAATCGAAAACGTGACCTTCACCTGAAACTGCTGCAGCAGGGGTTCCACCAGAATACGCGCCATCAGCGCTGGTTTGGCTACTCGATCCTTCGGATCCATCGTCAACTTCAATATCGCCTTCTCGCCTTGCCCGATCTCTTTCCTGCTCAGTTCGGCTTTAAAGCCGGGCACAACCGCTTCGTACTCGAAAGACAACTTCACCGAGCCGCCAGAACCGTTGGTGATGACAATTTCGTCTTGCGACTTTTCATAGCTTGACAGCGTGATGTCCTGCTTGTTCACAGTCACCTGCTTCATCAGAAGCTCGCCCGCAGCCTTCATGTCGGTGGGAATCCGCAATCCGCCAGCGCCGTCGGGTTTGCCGCCCAAAGCGGCTCTATGGTCCATCTCACCGAAAGGCGTGGGCATCTTCTGCGGCTGTAAGTGATGCCAAAACCAATCGCCGCCGTTGTCGCGCTTCCACGATGAGCTCAGCGGCATCGAGACGGCCAGTTCATTGCCGTTGATGTTCCACTTGCCCTTGCATGCCATGGTCACCGTCGATCTCGTAAAGCTTTCCGTGTAGGCTATTTTGATCAGGTCGCAGCTGTCGTAGCGCTGCTTTTGGATCTGGTAGAAGTAATCCTGGCTCTCTTCCGCAACCAACTTTTCGGCTTTGCGGTAGGTGCCATCGATGTGGTGTCGGTAGAACTCCTGGATGCGGCCGCGCAGAGCCCGATCGACATCCGGCGGTGCTTTTTCAAACAGATCGGCTGCAGCCGACGCTTGTCCATATGCCGCGAAGGCGGCGAGTAAGAAAAGGAAGAGAGGCTTCATGCGTTTCGCTACTACAGTGTAGACGTGCGAGAGTTGAAAAAAGTTGACATGCGCCCGGCGGAGATCCTGGGATCTTACCGCCGGGCCGATACCTTGTGGCTTATTCGTCGACTGGCGGGATGTCCACCCAGCAGCGCTTCTGCCAGGATTCCAGCCCTTTTTCCGCGAGTTGCACGCCCTTGGCGGCTTCGCGCAGGCCCCACCGAAACGGCTCGTCTTTGACGATATGCCGCAGAAACATTTCCCACTGGCGCTTGAATGCGTTGTCGAACGTCTCCTGTTCCGGAACCTTCTGCCAGCCATCGAAGTAGTTCAACGGGCTCTCGACGTCCGGATTCCACACCGGGCGCGGCGTCGATCCATAGTGCTGGATGTAGCAGTGGCGCAAACCGGCAACCGCAGATCCCTTGGTGCCATCCACTTGCAGTGTCAGAAGGTCATCACGGCGGACGCGAACCGTCCACGAGGAATTGAAGTGGGCAATAATACCGCCCTCTAATTCGAACGTCGCGTAGGCGGAATCGTCGGCGGTGCAGGCGTACTTCTTGCCGTTCTCGTCGATGCGTTCCGGCACATGGATCGCCCCCATGCACGACACGGATTTCACTCCGCCAAACAGATTGTCGAGCACATAACGCCAGTGGCAAAGCATGTCGATGATGATGCCGCCGCCGTCCTCTTTGCGATAGTTCCAGGAAGGGCGCTGCGCGGGGACTGTGTCGCCCTCGAAGACCCAGTATCCGAATTCGCCGCGCACCGAAAGGATCTTGCCGAAGAAGCCGAGATCGCGCAGTGTTTGCAACTTCAACATGCCGGGAAGCCACAGCTTGTCTTGCACCACGCCGTGCTTGACGC
Source organism: uncultured Solibacteraceae bacterium (assembly GCA_964500255.1). Classification (GTDB taxonomy): domain Bacteria; phylum Acidobacteriota; class Terriglobia; order Bryobacterales; family Bryobacteraceae; genus F-183. Next base: position 23,598 of record CAZCPL010000059.1, read on the forward strand.
CAGCGGCCTTGGCGCGATTGTAGAGTCCCATAGCGGCGTCGAAGGTTTCGGCCGTGGGTTTCTCGCAGTAGACATGTTTGCCCGCCTTGATCGCCTTGTCGACGGAGGCGACGCGGCGGTCGGTGGTCTGGGCGTCGAAGTAGATCGAGTACTTGGGGTCGGCGAGGGCCGAGTCGAGGTCGGTGGTGTAAGGCAACCCGCCAAATTCCCTACTGATCGATTCGAGTTTGGCGGTATTGCGTCCGATCAACAGGACGTGTGGCAGGATGATCTCGCTGTCACTGATCTTGAGGCCGCCCTGTTTGATGAGAGCGCCGATCGAACGGCGCAGATGCTGGTTTAAGCCCATGCGTCCAGTGACGCCGTTCATGATGATGCCGACGGAATGAACTGTCAAGTTGTGTAAGTCTCCTAGGTGGTTTGCGGACGTGCGCCGGCAGGTAGGGCAGGAACGTCGATGCCGGCCTTGGGAAGCGTACCGTCGAGTTCCTGGCGCCAATGGGCGACATCGCCCGCGGGTCCGTAGATATAGATCATGCGCAGCGGTATATCGCCGATGTTGGTGAGTTGGTGGAAGACGCCGCTGGGGATATACACGGCCTGTCCGGTGGTGACGGTGGTGCGCTCTTCGCCGAGGCACATTTCTCCAGTGCCTTCGACGATAAAGTAGACCTCTTCCTGTTGCTGATTGTGCCAGGGGACTTGGCCGCCATTGGGTTCGAGTGTGACGTTTCCTGCAGAGAAAGCCGTGGCTTGGACGGGGCTGGCTCCGCCGACGAGATTCTGTGTGCGGCGGCGAGCGGGGTAGGTGCGACCGGCGATTTGGGCGAGATCGGCGATGATCATGAATCAAATATGGTAGCGAACTTCATCACGCTATTGACATGGCAATCACCTCTGCGATGGGTTTTGCGCGCGAAGTACGAGTCGACGCCAGATATCAATACGGAGTAGCGCCGCTACGGATCTGTGGGGACCGCGGTCAGCGATGGCCGTTCACACCCATAAGATCTCTTCCTCATTTGACCGACAACCGTCGCATCTCCCGCGTTACGAGATACAACAGTGGCCCAAACGATCCCAATGAGCACCCCTCAGAAATCGAGATCCTAACGCTGGTGCTTCGAGCAGACGCGAATCCGAACGAAGATCCCAACTATCGGGCCCCGGATGGAAAGTCTGCCCTCAGTATCGCGAATGAGTATAAGGAACATCAGAATTCAGCAAGGGATCCGCTCTCGCTCGGGATGTATTTGTCCGCGCGCTCACGGCGGCGAAGGCGAATGCCGCAGGTCAGTCTAAGCGGTGAGACTAACGCTCAACGGTGAACTAATCTGCTTTCGTCGCCCGACGATTGCCGTTACCAGATAGGTTCTCGGCCCCAAATTCCAAAGCCAAGGTTCCGACATCGTCGGAGGTTCCGCCCAGTAGGACGCGAGAGGCGGCTGGTTGAGCAGTCGGCAGATGTTCGAGGGATTCATGCCTGTGAAACAACCGTGCTCTCTCAATACCTTTTCCATGAATACCGGGAGCGCCTCTTTCGGGGCACCCGGCAATTCTGGCACCGTCTCGCTTGAAACAAAGTCCGCAAAGAGCAACATCGTGCCACCTGGGGCGGTCAATTCCGCAAGAGTACGCAAATGCTGGAGCCGGACGAGTTCGGCCAGCGAGGGCAGTTCCGGGTTGGAGGCCCCGACGGAGTGCTGGACGACATCGATCAACTGCGAGAGCAGGCAGGTGGAAGCAACGGCTGAGAATCGTTCCTGCACTTGTGCCAGTGCCGGAAGAAGTGCGAGCGCTCTGCGCAACTTGGCGATGGCCTCGCTCGAAGGGGTCCGCGTGATTTCGTGGCAATGTTCCATCGCGCCCGTCAGATCGCAGGCCGTGATTTCAATTGGCTGATGCCGTTTGGGGCTGGTCTCCGTTGCAGTCTGAAATTGATGCGCAACTCCAGCCTGCATCGCCTCCGCGTCGATATCCATCAGTCGGATCTTCGACCAGTGTGAAGTGAGGCGCACCAAATCCAGGTCGTTGCAATTTCCCGCACCGAGCACGCACAGCGAACGGAATGCGTCGGCTGGCGCCGCTACTGCTTCTAAACGTGAGGTGATCTGGTCACGATGGGCGGCAAACTCACGCCAACTGACCTGCGAGGCGCGGTTGAAGTACCGTTGGCGGACGAAAGGATTGACGGCCTGTTGCTTCATCTTCCCGCTGTTCATTGTAACGGGCACAATGCCTGATCGATCTTGCGATGCGATTGCGCCTGTAACATTGAGGATCGAGAGATGTGGAAGTCAACAAGTGGTCTGAAATCGCTTGCTCAGAGAATCACGCTGTTCGGCTTGTGTCTTTCCGTCGGAGGTTGCATGTTCGGATCGAAGCAGACCTATCGCGCAGACGGCGTGGCGAATTTCGCGCTACCCGAAGGATGGACCCACGGCGGAGTGGATCGGCATGGGGTGTGGTCCGCAGTCGAGTTCTGGAAATCGCAAACTTGGCGATTCGGCTCCGGCGATCCACGTGAGGTGGAAGGCTGGGTGATCTTGGGCAGCCCGCATGCCTCCGCCAATGAGATGGAAAAGGGCATGGATTTCGCCATGCACCGGCTGCAAACGCACTCCCGCCGCTTTCCGGAATTCGGCGATATGAAAACGGATACGCGCACGACGTGGATGAGTGAAGGCAACTACCAGATCGGGTCAAACCACGATCCAGAGAAGGTTCTCTTTCTTCGCAGCCTCGATCCGGCGAAGCAGGTGGCGCTGGTGCTGCGTGTGTATCTGCGAAAGATCCCACATGAGAAACTGCGCGCGATTGAGCATGACTTCTTTGGCTCTCTTGCCTATCAGGAAGGCCGCGCGAACCACTTCGCTGAAGCCGCGCTCTCGGTCGACGCGCAGCAACGGCGGGCGGACGAACTCGCTTACGTCAACAACTTTCTGTCTTCGCATCG